>JAAENG010000595.1 GCA_024224665.1 Chloroflexota bacterium
ACTCTCAGATTTGATCCCGCCTGAGGTGGTGATCAATGAAATAACATCAGAGGGTGCGTCAATGACACAGATCGGCGCCCCGCCCAGTTATATTTGGGAAATCGAAGATCTCATGCCGCAGGCAGGCGGTATCATAACCCTCAGCGGTCAGGTCAAACCTGAGGTCAATCCGGCCTTCAACTTCACCAACACTGCCTCAGTTTCGGCGGCATCGGGCGATCCGGTACTGGATGATAACAGCGTGAGTGTGCTCAGCCGCAGTCTTGGAATAATCTATGTGGATGCCGGCAAAACAACTGGCGTAAACGACGGAACGTCATGGACCGATGCTTTCACCAACCTGCAATCGGCTCTTTATGTAGCCCGGGACGGCGACCAGATCTGGGTAGCCCAGGGCGTGTACACACCCAGCCAACGCACAGAGGAGAAGGACCCACGCAGCGCCACATTCAAACTAGTGGATGGTGTCGCTATATACGGCGGTTTCGCCGGCACACCTGGTCAGGAAGGGGATCTCTCTCTACGAGATTGGCAGGCCTATCCCACCATACTCAGCGGCGATATAGACGGCAATGATCTTGTGGATGAGCGCGGGGTGCTCACCACCACAGCCAATCTCGTGGGCGAAAACGCCTATCATGTGCTCCTGGCAGAAGGTGTTGGCGAAATGACGACATTGGATGGATTCTTCATTACCGCCGGGGCGGCAACGGGTGAATCATGGGAACAAAAACAAGTATTCGGCGTCGGTATGTACAACAGAGGAAGTCCAACCCTCACCAACATCACCTTCACGGCTAATTCAGCAGGTGAAGACGGCGGCGGCATGTACAACCGCAATAGCAACCCAACCCTCAGCAACGTCACCTTCACGGCTAATTCGGCAAGCTCTGGCGGCGGCGGCATGTCCAGCTACTATAGCAATCCAACCCTCACAAACGTCACCTTTACGGCTAATACGGCAGATTATGGCGGCGGTATGTTCAGCTACGAGAATAGCAATCCAACCCTCACAAACGTCACCTTCACGGCCAATTCGGCAGGCAATGACGGCAGCAGCATGTACAACTACGATAGCAGCCCGACTATTCGCAATAGTATCTTCTGGGGTCATGTCGGGTCTGTTATATACGCATCTGGTGACGGTCAGATAACGATTTCCGATTCCCTGGTGC
>JAAENG010000596.1 GCA_024224665.1 Chloroflexota bacterium
CCTACGCCCACCTTCACTCCTACGCCCACCTTGACACCGACTGCGACGGACACGCCGACGATTACACCCACCCCCACCATCACCCCCACTCCCACGATTACGCCAACAGCTACGATTACGCCGACAGCTACGATTACGCCGACAGCAACAGATACCCCGACGATCACACCCACGCCCACCATCACCCCGTCACCAACTGCCACACCCCCTCCACCTGCAATCTCACTGGGAAGGGTGCGAGTAGGATTGCGCCCACATGGTATTGCCGTTGATCCCCTGCTAGACCTGGTGTATGTCGGCAATCACGAAGGGGGGAATGTCAGCGTTCTCGATGGCGCCAGTGGGGCGTTGCAGAATACACTCGGTTCAGGTGGGTCGCTGGGCGCCAACGGCGTAGCTTTCGATCCATTACAGGGGCATATTCTCGTTGCCAACAAGTTTACCGATGATGTTGTCGCCATCGATCGCCATACACCAGGGAACGTGATGCGAGCACAAGTGGGTAGCCAACCTGATGGTATCACCATCGATGTCGGCAAAAGCCGCCTGTATGCTGCCAATTTCTCCGATAACACCCTGTCGATCATCAACACGCAGACCATGGTCGAAACTGGCCGTGTGCCGGTGGGCCTCACACCATCGCACGTCGTCTTCGACCCTGTCAGTGGCCATATATTTGTTACACATCATATCGCTCATTCGGTAGCCGAACTGGACGGAAACGGCACGCTCGTACGCCAATGGGCCCTGATCGGGCGGGGACCTTATGGCATCAGCATAGATAGGGCGAACCGGCGGGTTTTCACCGCGAATCGTCTCGATAACTCGGTGAGTGTGCTTTACCTAGGTAATGGCCAACAGGACCGCTTTTCGATGCCATGCTCGACCAGACTGGTTGCCTACAATGCCAACACCAATCGCCTGTGGGCAGTATGTGATGTCACCAGCACGCTTTATCTTTTGAATCCTGATAACGGGACTATTCAACTCACATTTCCCTTGGGGGATGATCCGGATGAAGGAATCGCTATCAATCTGACAACAAATCGGTTGTACGTTAGCAACGCCGGCGATGATACCATCAGCATGTTTCAGGAACGAGGGCCGTTGAGTACGCCTACACCTTTGCCCACGTTCACAGTTACACCCACAGCAACCAAGACACCGCCGCCATCGTACACTCCAACACGAACGCCTACCCATACACCGACCAAGACGCCAACCCTCACACCAACAACAACCTACACGCCTACAGCTACATCCACAGCCACCTCATCTCCAGCGCCTACAGCCACGGCAACTTGTGCCCCCGTACCCGATAAATACGAACCCAACAATGAGGCTGCCAATGCAACCACGTTACAAGTCAGTGGGCGCCCGCAGAAGCACAATTTTCATGACTCGTCCGATCAGGATTGGCTCCAAATAGAGCTTGTGTCTGGAGAATTCTATCTGGCTGAAGCAGGCGTATCTGGTTGGGTTGATGTCGATCCTTACCTGGAACTCTATGATAAGGATGGTGAGACACTGTTACAGGCTAACAATGATTTCATCGCAGGCGATCCATCTAGCGCCATACTTTTTACGCCCACAAGTAATGGACAGTATTTTCTGCGTGTGATCAATGCCAAAGGTCTGGGCACTTGTTTCACCTGGTATACAGTGGAGATAGCTTCGGTAACCCCACCCCCATCGCCGACCCTTACACCAACATTGACACCAACCCTTATCTTTACAGCTAGCCATACACCAACGTACACCCCTCTCCCCCAAAATCAGTACCTACCTTTGATTCTGATCAAAGGGAACGTGGTTTCACTCGCCCGGACATTTGAGCACGTTTCACGGCTACCCTCGCGGCTCAGCCGGCAGATGCCACTCAGACCCAAACCCGTGGCCGTGGATGTACACCCGGTAACCGGCCAGATGGCCCTAGCTGAAAAACACACACTACGGTTTCTTTCACCTAGCGGACGTGAACGGCTGCGTGTGCGTTTGGGTCCTGATCCCGTCGCCGTGCACTTTGGCCCTGAGGATTTGCTATATATCAGCGATGCCACGCTGGAGCAGGTTTGGGCCGTGAACACCTCCACAGGTCGGGTTCAAGCCAAAAGTCTGAACCTCGGACATGTGGCCGGGCTGGTATCTATCGATAATCGAGTGTATGTCGCCGATAGCCTCGGAGATCGCATCATCGTTCTTGATTCCAACTTGAATACCATCGATACGTACAGAACCGGACCCTCTCCCTACGCGTTGGCTCATAAGGGCTCAAATTTAGCAGCCGCGCATGCTGGCGGCGACACCATTGGTTTGTTCGATCTTGACTCGTCTGCTAACCGTCGCGACGTCACTCTTGGCGGCCTCGGACACCCGCAGGCATTGACATTTAACGATGATGGCAGCCGCCTCTATGCTTTATTTGTTTTCACACCCAAGTTCCATCGCATCGCCGAGATCGATGTGGCTTCTGCAGAGGTGCTGCGGCTAATCGGCGGAGACTACGAGCGCCCAATGGTTGGTGCTTATAGTATGGCCTTCTCCGCAGGCATCCTCTTCATCCCCGAGGAAGATCGCTTACACCGATATGATCTCACGCAGGATGGTTGGCTCGAGCCGATGGCGAATGCTGCTACCACAACGCCATTTGGCATAGCGCTGACACCGGCGGGTGATCTAATTATCGCTTCCCTACTGCCGAGAGCGGAGGCTATCGTGGTCTCCCCTTCCGAACATTTGTTTGACAGGGTGCCTCCCCCATAACTATAATGAGCCGGTATGTTGGTGGGACAAAGTGACATGACAGAATATAAATGGTCGGGTTGCTGCCGGACCCGCGGCCAGCAGCCCCGCTCATGCTTGTAACCCCGACATATATCGTTTTTAGAAGTACGCTGCTTCGAAAATAACAAGGCAAAAAGCAAAGTGCAAAAGGCAAATGTGCCCTCCGCTTCTAAAATAGCTCCATCTTGGAGTGCCAGCCCCTTCCCCTATCTGCGTAAAGCCTTCCGTCAAATTCGTCGTCTTCCCCCAGCCAGGTCATTCTATGCCCCGTTTTCTCATCGACGAAGTCAAAGATCGTCTCGATATTGTGGAAGTTATTGGCGGCTATGTTGCCTTGAAGCGTTCAGGCAACAGTTATAGAGCCCTATGTCCTTTTCACAACGAAAAAACGCCATCATTTCATGTCTTTCCCGATACGGGTACATGGCGCTGTTTTGGCGCATGTGGAGAAGGCGGCGACGTGATTAACTTCGTACAAAAGCGCGAAAGTCTCGATTTTCCTGAAGCATATCGGATGCTTGCTCAACGGGCAGGTGTCGATATCGATCAAAACCGTGATCCAGAAGCGACCAGCAGACTCAATCGCTTACGAGATGTCAATCATCTGGCTGCCACTTATTTTCATCACCAGCTACTCAACAGTGCCGCAGGCGAAGCAGCACGTGCTTATCTACGACGCCGAGAGATCACTGACGAAACCATTCAACAATTCCAGATTGGCTTCGTCCCCGAGGGTTGGGATAACTTGATCACCTACATGAGATCGCGTGAGTATGAACTCGATGATCTAGAAGCTGCCGGTCTCATCATTCGTAGAGAAGATGGTGGTGGTTACGATCGTTTTCGGGATCGGGTGATCATCCCCATCTGTGATTCACAAGGCCGGGTGATTGGCTTTGGTGGGCGCATATTGGGCGATGGCGAACCCAAATATCTCAACTCTCCTCAGACGGCGCTCTTTGATAAAAGCAGGGTTGTCTTTGCTTATGATCACGCCCGGCGTTCGATCATATCACAGGATCAGGTTGTGCTTGTAGAAGGCTACATGGATGTGATTAGCGCACACCAGCGTGGTTTTAAGAACGTCGTCGCAGCTATGGGCACCTCTATCACACCTCAACAGCTTAAGGTGCTAAGCGGAAAAACCCAGCAATTTGTATTTGCGCTGGATGCTGATGCTGCCGGGATCAACGCCACCTTACGCAGTATTCATGTGGTACGCGAAACGTTTGCTAGTGCGGCAGTGCCCGTTCCTACAGCGGGGGGCAGATTTCGGCACGAACCCCGCCTTGCTGCGGTTGTCAAGATCGCTGCGATGCCCGACGGCATGGATCCAGATGATGTTTTGAGAAAGGATCCATCCATGTGGCAACGTCTGATCGATGGAGCTATGCCTCTTGTTGATTATTATTTCGAACAAGCCGCTTCTGAAGATGACCTCAGCACGGCACATGGCAAGGCCGATTTTGTCAAACGCTTACTGCCCATTATCAATGAAATCGACGATATAATCGAACGAAAACACTATGTCGCACGTCTGGCCACGCTCTCAGGCGTTACCGAACGGGAGATCGATCAGCAGCTTGAGATCTATGCGCAGAACCTTAGCAGGGCCCGAAAACGTGCAACTGCGATTCCCAAGCCAGCCGAACCGCAATCAGATAGCGAGGAACCGCCATCTCTATGGCAAGATGAACCCGAGACGCCTACGCATGCTCGGCCTTCCCGCGTCGCCACATCTCGTGACCAGCAGATCGAAGAGCATATATTAGCCTACCTCGTTATTCGCACGGATCTGCTGATATGGGCGGATGGCGAATTGGCTATGATCCGGCTAGACCCTATCGACACAGTAGATTTTCAACATGCGGCCAATCGAGCGATCTTTGACGCTCAACAGGAATTCTTGTACAGTGACGCAGCCGCGTTACCTTCGGGCCTCAGCCAGCATCTGGATCCCTCGCTATTACCGCATTTCGAGAGTATCTGGCAGCAAGCGCAGAACTGCCGTGAATTACGCGATGAGCAATTGCGCAAAGATCTGGTTGATAGTGTGCTCAGGCTGCGGCTGCGGCGTGTCGAACAGGACACGTTGAAACTCGAACAGCTTATTCGCGAAGCAGACGATGAGCAAGATCTACGAAGCCATCTCGGCCATCTCGGTAAAAAAAGTCGCGAAATGCAAACCCTCACCAAAGTCATTGCCTCTCGTTCTCACTCTAGCCGATGGATGAATGGTAACCAACGCTATACGACTTGAAACTTCTTCGTTCTGGGTGTTATCCCACATTATATGAGTTCAACCCCACATCTTGAGACAGAACAAACTGAAACGAGTGATAATCGTGATTCCGACGAGTCGATTGAACAGATCGATGGCGCCTCTGAATATCAGGATGAAGAGGAAGCAGAGAGAGACGATGAGACTTCAACGGACGACTTTGTCTCGATTCCGATTTTAGAACTGGACGATGACGATGAATCCAACCTGCTACCAGATATCGAGCGTGACACAAAACTGGAAGCGGAGGTCGAAGCCGAAGCAACCATACCGGTCGAACGCATCGTCGATGATGTCAGTATCAACGATCCGGTACGGCAGTACTTGCGCGAGATCGGACGTCATGACCTTCTGACCGCCGATCAAGAAATTGCCATTGCCAAACGCATTCGCGCCGGGCAGGAGGCCGAAGCACGCGTCTTGGAAATGGCCAGTGACGGTATGAGCACCTCCGATGCTCTGGCGCTGTTACCTGAGGAGGAACAGGAGCAAGTTCAGGCACTTATCGACGATGGCTATGAGGCCCAAAAGGAGTTGAGCCGTAGTAACCTGCGTCTTGTCGTGAGCGTTGCTAAACGATATATTGGCCGAGGTATGAGTTTCTTGGATCTGATTCAGGAAGGCAATCTTGGTCTTCTCAGAGCGGTTGAGAAATTCGATTACGAGCTTGGTTTTAAGTTCAGTACTTACGCAACATGGTGGATTCGACAGTCAATCAGTCGGGCGATTGCGGATCAGGCCAGAACCATCCGTATCCCCGTCCATATGGTTGAGAGTATCAACCGTCTATTGCGCATTCAAAGGGGTCTGACCCAGGAATTAGGGCGAGAACCAACTGCTGAAGAAATTGCATTGGAGATGGACTTTATCGAGCCCGAAGAAGAGCGGATTGCGATCAAGCGGGCGGTGACAAACGGCGATCCCTTGAATCCAATGCAAAAACGAGCGCTGAAGCGCGCTTCTGCCAAAGTCCGTCGCATCAAACGAGTCTCTCAAGAACCGATGTCACTGGAGATGCCTGTTGGCAATGAAGATAGCAGCTCGTTGGGCGATTTCATCGAGGATGACAGCCTGCCAGCACCCGCTGACGCCGCCTCCCAGCAATTGCTAAAAGAACAGATGCATGAAATACTCGAACAATTGAGCGAGCGTGAACGCAAAGTTCTAGAGATGCGTTTCGGTTTGAATGATGGTATGAGCCGTACCCTGGAAGAGGTTGGTAAAGAGTTTGGCGTCACGCGAGAGCGTATTCGCCAGATCGAAGCAAAAGCACTGCGCAAGTTGCGGCACCCCATCCGTAGCCGCAAGCTGAGAGATTATCTAGGGTAGCTGCTATCCGATTCTCATACCGAGTTGCTCAAGCACCTGTTTAGTTTGTATCGAGTTGTTGTGCTCTATAGCTCGCATATTTTGGGCAATAGCCGCACTCGTATTTCTCAGGCTGCCCTCGATGAGTACACATGCTTGCGGTGGTAGTTGTAGGCGTTCACATAGCCGCTGGTGCATAAAGGGGGGATCTGGCTTTCGCAGGCCTTCCAATGCACTGATCATCATGGCGCGTGTACCTGCTTTATCAGAACAGGTACGCGCCGTCCCACCGCCCGGAATCCAAAGCCTTGGTAAAGTCGTTGAGAGGTCTTATTGTGCCATTGCGTATTGAGCGTCACGACCTCCACCGCATTGCTTGCGGCAAAGTCAAGTGCATCAGCCAAGAGATATCGTCCAAATCCCTGTCCTTGCACGTTAGGATCAATCCCTACACGAACAATCTGAGCATGTGTGCCATGGACATCGATACAAGCATAGCCGGCCAGTGTCTCGCCAACTTCTAAGACAACCAGCCGGCTGGTTGTTAACAGCAATTGTACCAATTCGCCGCTAGAAAATTGCCAGGGCCAGTCAAAACAGCGGTGATCGAGCGCTTTTAGCTCACCGATTTCTGAAGGGGCCAGGGAGCGTAGACGACACAAGCGACTGGGCAGGTGCTGGTCTACCATGGATTGGACTGGGACTGCACGTTCGAAATTGACTATATAGTCGCGTGTCGTAAAGTCGCGTCGGATCAACGGTGGTACCAGCCAGGATTCCATAGCAAAGTGCATCAGATAGCGCTTATTTTCGAGCGATAATGCATCTTCCAACGGTTGTAACAAGTGGGTTACACCCGTATCAAGGCGCCAACCATTGACAAGCACGACCCCGCGTATCTGAGCCAAAGCCCGCTGTCTTGAAGTAGCACAGATAAAGCCCCACAGTACCGCGCCGGTATCGGCTATGAAGCAATAGTCACGCTCGATCATGCGCAAGAGATCTTCGTAACCGAAACGAATACAACTTCGGCGTGCACGTTGGATTAATTGTTGGATGCGGTCGACGTCGGTAAGTCGAGCGCGGCGAACTTCGACTTGAAGATCCTGCATATGTCAGTTCAGGTTATTGAAACAGTGCTTGATTTAGTGTCATCTTTTGAACACCCCTATTCTTACCACAGCCCTGGTATCTGAGCAATCCAACAGCGGCCACCGGGGCGGAGATACTCCTTGGGAAGAGACATATTCAGAAAGCCACAGGTCTCTTCATCGCCAGCCGCTAGTGGGTGCTGAGGATGGCTGGATTGGTCGGATCGTTCTTCATAGCTGCCGGTGCATCTCTTGCCTTGTCAATCGCCACAAGACGGGTCACTTTGTCTGCAACCAAACTCGCACCTGCGACCTGCTACTTGCCCCAAAAGGGCCTCATTTTCTCAGCGCAGTCTGGGAACAATTGCTAGTTATTTGATTGATGCTTTTCGGACAGCCCCTTTTGCAGATTAGTCTGCTCCCAACTCGTTTAGGACACACCCATATGACACTTTCAGGTGTGTATCATCAATAATTTGCCTTCAAAATCTTACTGCTATTATAATAACGGTCGATGCCGTGCTTCTTCTTATCAAGATTTCGCAGATCCAAAATGCGGCATGTCGATGTGCCATTAGACCAGTAGACCATTAGACCAGTAGACCATTAGACCAGTAGACCATTAGACCAGTAGACCATTAGACCAGTAGACCAGTAGACCATTAGACCAGTAGACCAGTAGACCAGTAGACCATTAGACCATTAGACCAGTAGACCAGTAGACCAGTAGACCAGTAGACCAGTAGTCCGGGATACGCCGTCCAGGCGATTAGCGAGATGCAATCTACCCGGAATACCTGTATTCTCGTTTGTCTGATCTACGGTATAGAGAAGCACCTGATGTGGAATTTGGATCTGCTGAGTTTGTACTTTATGGACGGTGAAGATGTGTCGAAAACGATTCACACTATTTAGGAAAAAAATAAATTGTCTTAAAACCAACGCCATTGGCAGGTCAGAAGGTACGAGTCGATGAGCAGTCTTCTCGAGTCACAATCTATTGAGCCTTCTGTCGCCGATACAGAGCCTCACCAACATGTTCCACTGCCCTTGCGCTGGATCAGTAGCCTGCTACTGAAGGTGCTAGGCTGGGAACTGATAGGTTCATCTAGAGGGGCCCCTAAGTTTGTTGTCGCCACACGACACACCTCGGCTTGGGATGTAATTTTAGGTCTGGCAGGGGGCTATGCCTCAGGTGTCCGCCCGCGCTGGTTAGTCAAAAAGGAGGCTATTACAGGTATCGTAGGAAGGATGATCCTCCTGGCGGGCGGCATCCCGGTCGACCGCTCACAGCAAAGCAACGTGGTTGACCAGATGGCAGATCTGTTTGCAGAACAAGATCATTGTGTGCTTTACGTAGCTCCGGAGGGAACACGTGGAAAAGCCGGCTATTGGAGGACTGGGTTCTACTATATTGCACTGGCTGCAAATGTTCCCATTGTTTGCGCTTATCTCGACTACAAAGAGAAAAAAGTGGGTTTCACTGAACAGTTGTATGTATCCGGTGACCTCGAAGCCGATATGGAGATCATTCATACATGGTTCGCGAACATGACCCCGAAATATCCAGATCAGGTAGGGAAAATCCACCTAGAATCTGAAACACCACCCTAAACCTCAATTGCTTTTCTGTAGGAGGATATAAAAATGGCCCATGTAACCATGCTCCATACCCTTGGCCAGAACCAATTTTTTGGCTCCCTTGACGATGCCGTATTGGAAAAACTGATTCCTCAAATAGAGGAAGTTCATCTGGACGATGGCGATGTGTTGGTTAAGCAAGGGGATCCGAGCGATAGTTTGATCATTTTGGCGGAGGGAAAACTCATAATCCAGGTAGAAACCGCAGCTGGTAAAACTGTGGTGGTTCGGCATACCGAGCCTGGTGAAGTCCTAGGGGAAACGGCCCTACTAACCGGACAGCCACGCAATGCGACCCTAGTATCAAAGGGTACAACCAGCATCTTACTTCTTTCTCGCCAGGGATTTCTTCGTCTAGAAAATCTTCAACCTGAAGTCATCGAACTGATGTCGCAGATAATGAAGGAGCGCATGCAAGAGCGTCAAATCGCATGCATTCTCGCAGGCATACTCGGCCAGGACTACAGCGAAGACGCCTGCCGCCAACTCACAGAGGTGCTGGAATTTCAAGTACTGGCCAATGGCGTCAGGCTGATCGAGCAGGGGAAATCTGCTGACGCCATGTACATTGTGATACGTGGCCTGCTGCGTATGGTTGCCAAAAACCAGGAAGGAGAAGAAAGAGTCGTCGGCGAAGTAAGCCCGGGAGGTACGCTGGGCGAGTTGGCGATGCTAACCGGTAGTCCTTACAATATCAGCGCCTTCGCACTGCGGGAAACGGCTGTCGTCAAACTAACTCATGACTGCTTTGAATCTATTGTCAAGCAGTCGCCGGAAATCGCCTTGCCCCTCACTCGTCTGGTGGCAAACAGAGCCCTGGCTATTTCGAATCCAGTTCAGAAGATCCGAGATAGAACCTTTGCCCTCACCCTGGCAGTGGTGCCACTGCAGGCGGATATACCCCTCTACGAATTTGGGCACGAACTGGCGGCAATACTGGGTGATCGGGACGAGACTTTATACATGGATGCCGAGGGATTCAGCGCTCGCTGGGGAAAACCCGAGATCGCACAAACCGATCTCAACGCCCCCTTGCATACGGCGCTGGCGAACTGGTTCGATGAGCAAGAGAACCACTATAAATACATGCTCTTCCTCACCGATCCCGGATGGTCTAACTGGACCCAACGTGTGGTACAGCATGCCGATCGGATTCTGCTTGTAGGATCAAGCGCAACATCGACAGGTAAACTTACGCCACTTGAAAAACACATCTCCGAACAGGCGCCTATGGCGAGGACCGAATTGGTCTTGCTCCATCCCCCCCATACAGAATATCCTCGCGATACCCACAAATGGCTTGCACCACGCCAGCTCTATACCCACCATCATGTGCGCCAGGGTAGCCAGGTACACCTGCGGCGGTTGGCCCGTCGCCTGAGCGGGAGATCCATCGGTTTCGTCCTCAGCGGTGGCTCAGCACGAGGTTATGCTCACATTGGTGTGGCAAGAGCACTCGAGGAACTCGGCATCGACGTTGACATGGTGGGTGGCGCCAGCATGGGTTCTCTTATCGGTGGCAGTTATGCCTATGACATAGATCACGAAGAACTCCACGATCTGGCCAGATCGATGGGTTCCAACGATCTCATTTTCGACTACACACTTCCTTTGGTGGCCTTGAATCGAACGCGTAAGATCATGAGCATCTATAGAAGTGCCTTCGGCGACCGCCAGATTGAAGATGCCTGGAGATCTTATTTCTGTGTGTCCGCAAATCTGACGCGCTCTAGAGCATATATTCACGAGCAGGGTGAGATGGCGCTGGCTGTCCGGGCCAGCACTGCCATCCCAGCGGTGTTCGCCCCTGTTATAATCGGTGATGACCTGCTGGTGGACGGCGGCTTGATCAATAACTTCCCGGTGGACATCATGTTGCAGAAAATCGAAGGGGGTACGGTCATTGGGGTGAGTGTCAATCCACCCATGGAAAAAATCCGCAAATACGATATAGGTCATCACATTTCTGGATGGCATGTAGCCTGGAATCGTCTGAATCCATTCGCCAAGAAATACAGAGTTCCCACTTTGCCGAACACATTGACGCGTGCTATGGTCATCCACAGTCTGGATAATATGCGCAACACGCAACAAATGGCTGACTTGCTCATCCTGCCGGACTTGCGGGATTTCAACAGTATGAAATTCGATAGTTATGAGGGTATCATCACGGCAGGTTACGAAACCGCTCGCCCACAGATAGAGGCATGGTTACAGAACGGCGGTCTACCTAAATAGAACGAACGCGCTGCCAGCGCCACAATAACGCCGTGCAAAAGGCATTACTATAGTCGGCAGATCGCGCCCGAAGCGATGATAATCTGATGGGGTCCATCATCAAGGTCGTGCGGGGTCCGCGACACTTTGGGAGAGATCGCCGACGTATTTCGGGAATTCTTTGGTGAGTACCATGGAACGGCCACCTTTTGATGCTACAATTGCGCCATGATACAATTGCAGCGCCTATGAGGTGCACCATGGCCGAATTTATCACGAACAACATTCGAAAGAAACGGCCTTTGGTCACGACAAACCAGATCCTGTTTGGGGCCCACTCGGGGCTTGTCTGTCGCCTCCATTGTTCTGCTTTCCTGCGACTACACAGGACGTCGCCTTAACGAGGAATCCCTAATGGCCGAAAGAAGAATCAGAGTTCTAGTCGCCAAACCAGGTCTCGACGGCCACGATCGTGGCGCCAAAGTCGTCGCTCGCGCCCTACGAGATGCCGGCTTCGAGGTGATCTATACCGGCATCCGCCAAACTCCCGACATGATCGCCGAAGCAGCCCTGCAGGAAGATGTAGATGTCGTGGGTCTCTCGATCCTTTCGGGTGCACACATGACCCTGGTCCCCAAAGTGATCCAAGCTCTGGGGGAGGCTGGTATGGGAGATGTCGTCCTTCTTCTAGGCGGGATCGTGCCTGATGAAGACATCAAAGCGCTGAATGAAATAGGGGTGAAGGGGGTGTTTGGGCCGGGAACGCCGACAGGTGATATTGTCGATTTCATCCATGCTGAACTCGCCGAGCCGGCTTGAGACGTAGATCGTGGTTCGTTGGTGTTCATTGCCCAAGTTGCCGGTGAAGGTTCCCTATAAACGCGATTTCGGGCTATACCGATCAGAAAAGAGACACAGATGAATACGAACTTAGTACGGATAAGCCCCACTGATTTGTTATAACTTGCGCCCTAAAGATCGGTTTGCCCGCTCAAAATTTGATGAACAAAGATACCTTGTGACAGACGAAACGCAACACGCAACACTAGCTTACCATGCCTGAACTCGACCTAAATTCTTCTGCCGACCTGGTCTCAGCCCTGGCGGACGGCAATCGTCGCGCCCTCGCTCGTACGATCTCGCACGTCGAGAATAATACGAAGTTGGCGCAGCCACTTCTGACTACGTTATACCCACAAGCCGGCCATGCGCATCTTGTCGGCATCACCGGTTCGCCAGGGACGGGCAAATCCACACTTGTCAATCAGGTGGCAAGAGAGTATCGGCGGAGAGATCTCAGCGTTGGCATTGTTGCCGTCGATCCCACCAGCCCCTTCAGTGGGGGAGCGTTATTGGGGGATCGAGTACGAATGCGCGATCTTGCCGGTGATCCCGGCATCTTTATTCGCTCGATGGCTACGCGTGGCAATTTGGGTGGTTTGGCGCAAGCCGGCGCGGATGTCGTTATGGTGTTGGATGCTGCGGGTTTCGACCGCGTTATCGTCGAGACAGTAGGTGTGGGGCAGAGCGAAGTTGAAATCGCCAGCACTGCGCATACGACAGTGGTGGTGGAAGCGCCCGGGTTTGGTGATGAAGTACAGGCTATCAAAGCAGGTATTTTGGAAATAGCCGATATCTTCGCTGTGAACAAGGCGGACCGGGAAGGGGTCGAACGAACTGTCATGGTTTTGCAGATGATGCTCAATCTTGGCAGCCCTGACAGACAGCAAATCATGCATCATGGTCGCATGTTACCGGTTGATTGGCCTGAACCTGACTTCGACTCTCATGTTTGGACCCCACCGATCTTGGAAACGATTGCCACAAAAAACCAGGGTACCGAATCCTTGGTCGATGCTATCGAAGAACATCAAAGCTATCTCAAACAGAGCGGCCACCTCGAATTACGTGACCGCTTAAGAGCGGCCACCGAACTGCGCATGATATTGCGAGATGCCTTACTACAGCGCCTGCTTCGCCAACTTAGTAAGGAAGAACTCACCAGTTTGGTAAATGCCGTTGCCCAACGTAAAATCGATCCGTACAGCGCCGTACAAAAACTGCTCGATGCCCATACACACTCATCCTAACTATGCAGTGCATCCTCTTCGAGAGGAGGTCCCCCGTGTCTGAAGGCCTTTATGGTGAACTTGCTGTAGTCGGTGGTACCAGTAATCCTAACCTCACCGCGCAAATATGTGATTATCTGCGTGTCGTGCGCACGCCGGTGACTGTTAAGAAATTCAGTAACGAGAATATATTTGTGCGCTTGGAACAAAGCATCCGCGCTAAAGATGTATTTCTAATCCAACCTTTTGGGCGGCCGGTCAATGACACGATCATGGAACTGCTCATAACTATCGACTGCCTGCGCCGGGATAGTGCCGGGCGCATTACAGCGGTGGTGCCTTACTATGCGTATGGACGTACAGATAAGAAAGACCAACCGCGTGTCCCGATAACCGCGCGTCTGTTGGCCGATCTCATATCGGTGGCAGGTGCAGATCGCTTTCTCACCGTAGATCTGCACGCCGGGCAAATCCAGGGGTTTTTCACGATCCCCACCGATGAATTGACGGCAAAGCACAAATTCGTGCAGTACATACGAGATAACAACCTGCACGAAAATGCCGTCATCGTCGCCCCAGATGTCGGGGCTGTGCGGCGGGCCCGTAATTTCGCCGCGGAGTTGGATATCCCCTTGGCCATTATCGAAAAACGACGAAGTTTAGAAGGGGATCAGCCCAAGATGTACAATCTGATAGGTTATGTCGAAGGTCTCACCAGTATCCTCATCGATGATGAAATCGACACCGCCAGCACCCTCTGTAAGGCAGCCGAATTCCTTAAGGAGAAAGGGGCAACTAGCATATACGCGCTAACCACCCATGCCGTGCTTTCCGAACCGGCTCCAGATCGTCTGGCCGCTGCACCTATTGACCATATCGTCGTCAGCAACACCCTGGATATCGAGCCAGACAAGTGTGAGCGTCTGGGGGATAAACTGATCGTGCTCAGTCTGGCGCCGTTACTGGGAGAAACCATCCATCGCATCCATCAGGGCCTAAGTGTTGGGGCAATGTTCTCAGAATAATCTGCGCTGTGATTCAGTGCGAGCGCCACAGCAAATGGCGGCCCCGGCCTCGGCATAACCGATAGCGATTGCGCGCCCGATCCCGCGGCCTGCGCCGGTGATGACGGCCACATTTCCGGCAAGTGCCGGCTGGTTGTTAACGCTCATAATCAGACCTCACTAAGTCTATAACACCGACAGGATCTCACCCGACCAGGCCAGCAGGTGCTCATCCGCCATGCTGGTTCCAACCAACTGCAAACCCAAGGGCAGGCCATTGGCAGCGTATGCGGCCGGGACTGTAGAGACAGGTAATCCGGCGTATGTCCAGGGCAGATTCATGATGGGATCGCCGGTGGATTCGATGCCTTTGGGGGCGGGGCCAAGGGCGGCAGGGCATAGCCACAGATCGACGCCATGTACATCCATGACGTGCTCGATCTCTTCTCGGCAGGTTCTTCGACCCTCGCGAATAGTTCTGACTTCTTCTGCATCTATGGTTTGCCCCTCGCGGATCAAGGCGGCGGTTTGAGGGCGGTAAAGGGATTCATGCTCGCTAAACCAGGTGGCATGCTCTTCGGCGAATTCGGCAGCGATCATGCGCCGGTGCTGTTTGTTTAGATCGGCGATGTCAGACAATAGTGGCGCACGAATGACTGTGTAACCCGCCGCTTCCAGAGTCTTGACCTGTGCGGCAAAAGCCGCCAACGCCTCCTCTGATGCTTGGGCGAGATAAGGGCCTTCGGGAATCCCCAGCAGCGGCCGGGTCAGATCCCCGACATTCTGCCAATCACGACAAAGGATCGAGGCTGCAAGCACCATACCGGCTACATCCTGGCTAAAAAGCCCCACGTGGTCGGCCGAACGTGAGAAGGCTAACAAGCCTGCTGGGGGAATGCGATTGTAAGTCGGTTTGTATCCGACGATGCCGCAAAATGCCGCCGGACGGATCACCGAACCGATGGTCTGCGTGCCCAGGGCCAGTGGCGTGAGCCCCGCCGCCACTGCTGCTGCCGAGCCACTGCTGGACCCACCCGGCGTGTGAGCCAAATTGTGGGGATTGCGCGTGGGCCCCGGTGCAAAATAGGCGAACTCGGTGGTCACAGTTTTGCCCATGGCCAGCGCTCCGGCAGCTTTTAGCATAGACACACTCGTCGCCTCGTCGCCGGCAAGCTCCTCGCCAGGCAAATCGCAGCCGGCCTGTGTGGTAAAACCATCGGCATGAAAGATATCCTTGACGCCGATGGGGATGCCGAACAGGGCTGGGCGGGAGCCGGGGTCGGGATAGCGGTGCAGAAGGGATTCGGCGTCGGCCAGGAGCCTCGTACGGCGGTCGGGTTCGGGGACAAAAGCCTGGACCTGAGGCTCGATGGCGTCGATGCGATCGAGCAACTCGCTCAAGTAGCTGATTAGATCAAGCTGCCCGGTGTGAAGGGCTGTGGCCGTTTGCGCAAGGGGGGCAGGTTGGAGGAGGGAGGTCGGGGGCATGGGGAGTTCAGAGTTCAGAGGTCAGAGGTTGGAGGTTGGAGGTCGGAAATTGGGGGTTGGATATCTCAATCAACCGGTTTTGTCATGATCACACGACACCATCATCATGCATACCGACAATGGCTGCGTCGTCGTAGTCCAATTCTCGCAGGATCTCATCGGTATGCTGCCCTAAAGTGGGCGGCGGCAGGCGATAGCTGGCCGGGGTGTCGGAGAGATGCATGGCATTGCCCAGCACTTTGATCGGGCCCACGGTGGGGTGGTCCATATCCACGACCATGCCTCGGGCCAGCACATGTGGATCGGCCAGGGTTTCATCGATCTCGTTGATTGGGCCACAGGGGATGCCGGCTGCGCGCATTTTACCCAGCCAGACATCGGCGGGCTGCGTCTCGAAAAGATCACTCAACGCCTGATGCAGTTCCATGCGGTGGTTGAGGCGGTCGGCGTTGCTGGTGTAACGTGGGTCTGCACCCAGGGTCTCGGCCACGCCGATGGCTTCGCAGAAAATCGTCCACAAACGTTCGCTGCCCACCGCAACCAGAAAAGTTTTATCCAAAGCGTCGAAAAGCTCGTAGGGTGCGATCTGAGGATGGAAATTACCCAAGCGGCTGGGGCGCTGGCCGCTGACAAAGTAAGCGCCGGCCATATTCGTCAGCCAGGTAACCTGCGAATCAAGCAAGGCGGTGTCGATGAATTGGCCCTTACCGCTATGATCACGGGCGTAAAGAGCGGTGGTGGCGGAGATCGTGGTGTAGAGCCCGGCGGTGATATCGCTGATCGGCACCGGATAGCGCACGGGTGGGCCATTTGGTTCTCCGGTGAGGGCCATGGTGCCGGACTCCCCCTGCGCGGCCAGATCGTAACCGCTACGCCCGGCGTTGGGGCCGGTCATGCCATAGCCGCTGATCGAGCAATAGATCAGACGAGGGTTGAGAGCGCTGAGGGTGTCGTAATCTGCTTGCAGGCGTCGCAAAGACTCGATACGCGGCTGGTTGATGAGTAGGATATCAGCTTGAGCGATAAGCTTGTGGAAGATCTCACGTCCGGCAGGGTGCTTGAGATTGAGTGTGAGACTGCGCTTATTGCGATTGGTACTGAGAAAGTAACCACTTTCACCTTCGATGAAAGGGGGACCCCAGCCTCGAGCCATATCACCTTTGCCCGGGCGTTCGATTTTGATGACATCAGCGCCCATGTCGCCCAGCATCATAGCGGCAAAGGGCCCGGCCATGGCTTCGGTCATGTCGACGACGCGGATGTTTTCGAGTGCAAGTTGATTCATAAAGATTTTTCCAGAATAGCGTTAGGCGGCATTTCCTCAACCTCATACTAACGCAGGATTACCCGATTTGTCCACGGCATTCAACAGCGATTGTGCAGCGGGATGCCGGTTATATGTGGCGCCGGGCGTCGTGCCAGCGAGTCTGGTAGTCCGCCTGCTAAGGCATTTTCGGAAAAATAAATAAGCCTCCAATCCGAAAATGCCTCTAGCGACCTCCGAAAATGATAAAATCTCCCTCAATTATTTTTCGGAAGTCGCCTAACCCCTTTGGCCGTTTAAGCGGGCATCGTTTGCAATACGCTTTTGCTGCTACGAACCTGCGCCAGCGCCTGATCCAGATCTCCGATAATATCTGAGAAATGCTCAGCGCCGACATTGAGTCGGATCAGATTAGGTGGTACATCGGCCAGTTCGCGCCCCACATCCCCCTGTTGCTGGTGGGTGGAGATGGCCGGAATCGTAGCCACGCTCTTGATACGGCCCAGATCAGTGGCGCGCCAGATCATTTGCAAGCCATCGAATACTTGCCGCGCTACCTGCGCTCCCCCTTTGACCGTGAACCCCAACAAATGGCCGTAGCGATTTACCGGCTCTCCCAGATCAGCCTCACCATCGACCAGCCACATATAACGAGAAGCGACATCATGCTCACGGCAGCTTGCTAATCCCGGATAGGAAACTCGCTCGACCTGCGGGTGCTGCTCCAGATATTGGGCAACCTCCATCGTGTTTCGGCTCATCAGGTCCATCTTACCGCGCAAGGTGCGCAAGTCGTTCAGGATCAGTAAAGCACTGAAAGGGCTGAGTGAGGGGCCATGATCTCGGAAGGGCTGCAGCTTGACATAGGTCGAGAAGTTGGAGCGCAGTTCATCTGGGCCGACGCGGGTATGGATATTGTGTCGGGCAATGATAGCGCCGGCAATGGCAAAACCGCTGCTGCTTAGGCTCTTGCTCACAGACTGCACGATGATATCGGCGCCATGATTCAAGGGGCGCATGAGCGCGGGCGTGGCCACAGTCGAGTCCACAATCAAGGGGAGGTCGTGCTGATGGGCGATATCGGCTACAGCGGCGATATCGAAAACGCTTAGGCCAGGATTGCTGGGCATTTCACCGAAGACGAAACGGGTGTTGTTATCGATCCTGTCTGCCCATTCCGCCAGGTCCAGTGGATCGCGCACCCAACGCACTTCAAGCCCCCGCTCGATGCCGTAGCGCTGGCTGAACAGCATATAGGTTCCACCATAACACTTGGCGCTGGCAACGATGTTTGGGGCAGTAGCGGCCGGCAGCTGTTCCTGTTCGAGCGACAGAAAGGGATTCGTCGCCATAAATACGGCCGACATGCCTGATGATGTGGCGCAGGCGCTGACATCCCCTTCATAGCCATAGCCTTCTAGTAGCGCCAGGGTTTCTTCAAGATAATGCAGGGTGGGATTAGCAATACGCGAGTAGGTCCACGAGGGCATGAGATAGGCCAGAGCAGCTTCCATGTGGTCGCTATTCTCGAAGTGCTGGGCAGCACTCAGATAGGCAGGTTCGATAATGCTGCCCTGACTGGCCTGGGCAGCTTGCATACCATAGAGGCCATGCACGGCAATGGTATCGAACTTCTTGCCACGCATGGCAGTGCGATGGCTGGATTCAGCATCCACCATCGCTTTACCACGTTCGATGTAGGCTTTGACGCCGGGAGAGTGTGAGGAAATGTTTGTCATCAGTTTAGTCTTTGAGGGGTGCAAACCTTGCCTGGAAGAAGCGCAGGTATTCGGGTTCGTAGACCATTTCTAGACCGCGGGTGCGCTCACGATCGTCGTAGATGGCTTTGACTGCTTCGGCTGTTACATCCATGTGGGCTTGAGTGTACACACGGCGAGGAATGGTCAAACGCACGAGTTCCAGGGCGGGATAACGGTGCTCTCCGCTTTCTGGATCACGTCCGGCGCTGACGACACCCCGCTCCATGCTACGAATGCCCGAGTCAAGATAGAGTTCGGCCGCGAGCCTCTGGGCGGGGAACTGATCCTGGGGGATGTGAGGATAGATGCGTTTGGCGTCGAGGAAGATAGCGTGGCCACCTACCGGGCAAACGATGGGTATTTCCCAGTCGATGAGCAGGTCGCCCAGATAACGAACCTGGCCGATACGGGCCCGCATATGATCATCCTGTACCGCTTCTTCGATGCCGATGGCCAGGGCCTCCATGTCGCGCCCAGCCATACCACCATAGGTATGCAGACCCTCATAGATGACGACCATGTTCCTGGCTTTGTCGAACACTTCATGGTCATTCACAGCCAACCAACCACCGATATTGACAAGGTGATCTTTTTTGGCGCTCATCCAGGCGCCGTCAGTGTAGCTACAGAATTCCTTGAGGAGGGTTGCTATCGGTACATCCGCATAACCGGGCTCTCTTTCTTGGATAAAAAATACATTCTCGGCCATGCGCGTGGCGTCGAGATAAATGCGAATGCCGTAGCGGTCGCACAACTGGCGCAGCGCCTTGACATTGGCCATGCTCACTGGCTGTCCTCCGGCCATATTCACTGTCCCGGCCAGACTGATGTAGGGGATGTGCTCTGCCCCTACGCGATCAATCAGCGTCTGGAGTTTATCCAGGTCGATATTGCCTTTGAAAGGATGTTCGCTGCTGGGGTCGTGAGCTTCATCGATGATAACGTCCACGAATGTCCCACCTGCCAGTTCCTGATGCAGCCGCGTGGTGGTGAAATACATGTTGCCGGGGATTGTGTCACCCTGCTTGATCACCGCCTGGCTGATGAGATGCTCGGCCCCACGCCCTTGGTGGGTTGGCACCACATGCTTGTAGCCATAATAATTGCGGATGGCCTCTTCGAGCCGGTAGAAGTTAACACTGCCGGCGTAGGCTTCATCACCCAGCATCAACCCCGCCCACTGGCGATCACTCATGGCGCTGGTGCCGCTGTCGGTGAGCAGATCGATATAGACATCTACCGATCGCAAGAGAAAGGTATTGTATCCGGCCTCGACAATTGCCCGTTCTCGGTCGGCCTGGCTGGTCATGCGGATAGGCTCAACCATTTTGATCTTCCAGGGTTCGGCCCACGAGCGTCTGCCGAATTGCTGGCCCATCGTTTGAGGAATCACTTCAATCGTCATCATATCACCTCGTTGAAATCGGTGTGAAGGTTATGGCAATTTCTTGCGGAATAACTGGGAATCTGAACTATTCGTCGTGCGTTGTGTGTATGAAGCAGGCGCTCCGTTCATTAGGAGCTTTCATCAGATAACGGTGGTAGAGGGAGTGCTGTTGTGGCTTTGATCTCCGAGAGAACCAGGCTGGTACGGATCTGAGCAATGCCTGAAATCGGTGTGAGACGGCGGATGACAAATCGCTCCAGGTCTTTGCGATTGCGGACAACCACCTTGAGCAGATAGTCTTGTTCGCCGGTAACATGGTAGCATTCCAGAACTTCGGGCAATTTCTGAACAGAGGTCCTGAAGTTCTCAATTTGATCATGCTGGTGTAGTGCCATACTGACATGGATCAGACAGAGCATGTCGTAACCTGCCCTTTCGCGATCCACCAGAGCGACATACTGACGGATGAATCCATTCTTCTCGAGCCGCCGAATACGAGCGTGCATTGCGGGTGCAGAGAGATTGGCCTGGCGGGCCAGGTCGGTGTGCTTTATCCGTCCATTGATTTGTAACTCATTAAGAATAGCGAAATCAATGGCATCGAGTGGCGATAGTCTTTGAGATGACTTTATCATTTGGGCGACCTCACGTCAATGGTTTTTCTGTGATTACGGAGAATATACGAATTTTATTAAGCGTATTAGCCATTCTACTTAATTTTATTCGGTAGACAAGCCTATGTGGCAGAGGCACGGGAGTCGGCGTTGTACTTGGCCATGCGCGGCTATGGCACTATGCATGTTACGGCAATAGCATCGTCGGTGTATTTGCAAATTCAGGCAATGTTACTACAATGACTTCAGCACTAGTTTTGACATAAAATCTCGCAACTCAAGTGTCTGCTCGAAAGATCCATGGCTTTATGCTGAGAAGACACCAATTAAGACATGAGTGTTGCCCTATCAGCATAATGAGAGCATTTCATACGAAAATGGGTGGCATCGCAGGGCTGCAACATGACACAACCCTGGTGGTGCGAATGGCAATCACGAGCATTAGCGGCTGAATGAACATGGACTGGCTACTCGATCCACTGCAATTCAATTTCATCATCCGGGCATTGCTCGCCGCACTGGTAGTCGGCATCGTTTGCTCGGTACTGGGCACTTATGTGGTGCTTCGAGGTATGGCGTTCTTCGGTGATGCGCTGGCCCACACCATATTGCCTGGTGTAGTGATCGCTTTTTTGTTAGGCTGGCCTCTCGCAATTGGCGCATTGATATTTGGTGTTCTCACGGCCGTGGGTATCGGCGCCTTGACCGACCGTGGCACACTCAAAGAAGACACAGCTATCGGCGTTGTCTTTGCAGGGCTTTTTGCCCTGGGGATCGCTTTGTTATCTATGTCCGGAAACTACACGGTCGATCTGGCACACTTTCTGTTCGGCAATTTATTGGGCGTTTCGATCTCAGATCTTGTTGTAATTGTCATATTAGCGGCGATCGTTCTGCTCACGATCCTGTTATTCTACAAGGAATTTTTGCTGATCTCTTTCGACCCGGTGCTGGCCACGACCTTACGGATACCAACCACCTTGCTGCGCTATCTGCTTCTGGTGCTCATTGCCATCACCATAGTCACCGCCCTGCAGGTGGTTGGCATTGCCCTGATGTTGGCGATGTTCGTCACTCCGGCAGCGACTGCCTCCCTGCTCACACGGCGCCTGCCTTCGATGATGGCTGTCGCTGCGGCCATCGGCGCCATCTCTGGTGTGGTGGGTGTGTACGCTTCCTTTTATCTGAATGTGGCGTCGGGGGCAGCCGTGGTATTGGTTGCATCTTTGATCTTCATATTTGTATTCCTATTTGCGCCCGGGCGGGGGTTCATCTGGCAACGACAGTAGGAGCGATAAATCATGCGGTTTTGCTGCGACCTCCCAGTGGGCAACACGTTTTGACATCTGGGCCTGTGAACGCTAGAATTTGTGCACTTTAGCACCAGTTCCATATAGTTTTACTTGCATCCGTTTCGTCTCTCCTGAAAGGCCAAAAAACTGCCTCAATCGAGAGATGGTATTGGATACCGTGCCATATCCGGCACCGCAGCCGACTTAACCGAGACCCCGGAAAACACACGACATTTGCCGTGCCCCCTGTCCAGACTTGGGGCACGTTTGTTGTGCAACATGGACGCATGATCGAACTGGTACGACCTCAGCGATATTTTACTCGATATCTTATTGAGTATCCCATTGATTTATCTACTTTTAGGAGGAGTTACCCCATGAAGTTGCGTGATTTTCTCACTTCGTCACGGCTGGCCTTTGCAGTTGTGGCGTTGTTTGTGTTTGCGATGCTCTTGCCGCAATCGGCCGCGGCAGCAGGCGTCGCCCAGGAGTCGGCGCATGAACCACTGCCCTGGTTGTGGTGGTTGGGTCCCATCGGCTCGATCATCGCCTTGATTTTTGCCCTCATCTTTTACCGCAATGTGATGTCTGTGGATGAAGGGACACCCCGCATGATCGAGATCGCACAAGCTGTGCGCGATGGCGCCTCGGCCTATCTTTCCAGCCAGTACAAGGTCGTTGCCATTGTCTTCGCAGCCTTGTTCGTCCTGTTTTTGATCTTGGCCTACGGCCCTGAAGTGCAGAACAAGGTCATCCCCTTCGCTTTCTTGACGGGTGGATTCTTCTCTGCGCTCTGTGGTTTCTTTGGTATGAAAACCGCGACAAACGCATCGGCTCGCACCACCAATGCTGCCCGCCAGGGCCTGAATGGTGGCCTGCGCGTCGCCTTCCGTGCCGGTGCAGTCATGGGCCTGGTCGTCGTCGGCTTCGCATTGCTGGATATCTCGATCTGGTTCCTGATCCTCTACTACCTGTTCCCCGTCGAATTCTATGGGGGTGCACTTAGCCCCCTGCCGCAGATTACCGTCATTATGCTTAGCTTCGGCATGGGCGCCTCGACCTACGCTCTCTTCGCTCGTGTCGGGGGTGGCATCTACACCAAAGCAGCTGACGTAGGCGCTGATCTCGTCGGCAAAGTCGAAGCCGGTATCCCCGAAGATGACCCCCGCAACCCCGCAACCATCGCCGATAACGTCGGCGACAATGTCGGTGATGTGGCCGGTATGGGGGCGGACCTCTATGAATCTTACGCCGGATCTATTTTGGCGACAGCGGCATTGGGCGTGGCTGCAGTCGGCGTGGCCGGCGAAGCCTTCCGAGGAGCCGATTCCCTGATCGGCATGCAGTTGCGGTATCTATCTGCACCCTTGGCCCTGGCGGGTATCGGCGTGGTGTTATCCATTATTGGCATCTACATGGTCCGCACCAAAGAAGGGGCCTCGATGGCCGAATTGATGGGCTCGCTCTCGCTGGGTGTGAATGCCAGTTCAGTCGGTATCGCTGTCGTGGCCCTTCCCATCCTCTATCTTTTGGAACTTCCCAACTGGTGGCAGGTATGGATTGCGGTGGTAACAGGTCTTGCCGTCGGTATCGTCATCGGCAAATCAACTGAGTATTACACATCCTACGCCTTTAAACCGACCCAAGGGATCTCCGACCAGGCCGACACAGGCCCTGCCACCGTCATCATCGACGGTCTGGCCGTGGGCATGAACTCGACCATGATCCCGGTGTTGGCTATTGCTGTCGGTATTTTCGTTAGCTTCTACATCGTGGGTGGTGGCGCTAACACCTTGATGGGTTTGTTCGGTGTCGGCATTGCAGCCGTCGGTATGCTTTCGACGCTGGGTATCACGCTGGCTACCGATGCTTATGGCCCCATTGCCGATAACGCCGGTGGTAACGCCGAAATGGCCGGTTTGCCCCCTGAGGTTCGCCAACGCACCGACCAGTTGGATGCGCTCGGTAACACCACTGCCGCCACAGGTAAAGGCTTTGCTATCGGCTCCGCTGCCCTGACTGCTCTGGCACTGCTGGCAGCCTATATGGAAGAAATCCGCTTTAGTCTCGTGTACCTGCAAGGCATCGAAACTGTTATCGTAGCCGGCCAAACTATTCCTGTCGAAGAACTGACTATGGATCAGTTCATGACCTATTACGACGTCACACTGCTGAATCCCAATGTGCTGATCGGTGTTTTCCTTGGCGCAGTCACCGCCTTCTTCTTCTCGGCAATGACGATGAAAGCTGTCGGCCGTGCCGCGGGTGATATGGTGCAGGAAGTGCGGCGCCAGTTCAAGGCCAAGCCAGGCATCCTCAAAGGGGAAGATACGCCCGACTATGCCCGTTGCGTGGAGATCAGCACAAAATCAGCGCAACGAGAGATGGTCGCTCCGGCTTTACTGGGCATCATCGTGCCGGTTGCCGTTGGCCTCGCCTTTGGTGTTGCCGGTGTCTTGGGTTTGCTGGTGGGCGCCCTCACAGCCGGTTTTGCCCTGGCCGTCATGATGGCCAACTCGGGCGGCGCCTGGGATAACGCCAAGAAATATATCGAAGATGGCGCCCATGGCGGCAAGGGCTCTGAAGCCCACAAGGCCTCGGTCGTGGGCGATACCGTAGGCGATCCCTTCAAGGACACCTCTGGCCCCTCCCTCAACATCTTGATCAAATTGATGTCGATGGTGTCGGTTGTGTTTGCCGGTGTGGTTGCTGCAGTTGGTGTGGGTGGCCTACTGGGCGGTATTCTCTAAACTACACCTCTTTATTCTTGTGAAAAACGTCGCTCGGGCAATTGCTCGAGCGACGTTTTTGTTTTTGCGAAATCTTAAGAAAATTCCGGGGCTAAAGCCTGTGCTGGCAGGATCGGACCAGAGCTTTCTTCACCATTGAGCATGCCCTGGACATCCTCATGGCGCAACATTTTAACAAACTCGATCTGAGGGGCGATGGCAGGATGGATGTTGCTTTCCGCCATCCAGATAGTATGCGTCATGGTCACGTCTTCGATGGCAATGGCCTTTATCTTGCCCATTTGCATAAAGCGTGTGGCCGACACCCGCGGGACAAAACCGACGCCAATGCCCGCTTCGACGGCCATAATAATAGCCTCTGAATTACCCAATTGCATGACCTGGTGTAATTCGCCGGCAGAGATATCAAGTGGGATCAGTGCCTGCATCATGGCCTGGTAGGTACCAGAACTCTCTTCCCGCAAGATCAATCTCTCGTGTAACAGCTCATGTGCCTCGATAACATCGCGCTGGACCCAGGGGTGATCTATCGGCGCGATCAAGACAACCTCATCTTCCAAGAAGCGGTAGAATGTGACCTCCCCATGTTCGACCGGGGCACTGCTAAAAGCCACATGTACACTACGGGTGCGTAGTTGTTCTAAAACGCGGGTACGGGAGCCGACATTGATTGTCGCGCTCACGCCAGGATAGCGTTCGCAAAAGCGCGCCAACAACCTGGGCAGGATGTACTTGCCGGACGTCGTGCTACAGCCCAGTATAAGATGTCCGACGATTTTACCGCTGAGGGAATGGGCCGTTTCTTCAAAGCGTTGCCCGCGCCTGATTAGATCGCTGGCCATGGGCAGCAGATAGGCGCCTGCCTCACTTAGAAAAACTCGACGACCCTGGCGATCAAAGAGTTTGACGCCCAATTGCCGTTCGAGTGATTGAATACGTTGGGTGACAGCAGGCTGGCTGAGATTGAGTTCCAGGGCGGCGGCAGAGAAATTCTCAAGGCGCGCTGCCGATACAAAGACTTCAAGACCTTGCCAATCGAGCATGATGGGTACTCCGCTGTGAAATGAGGGGGTGACTTCGAGGTATTGGTGCATGCCGAAAGTCGCATATTGGTGCTGCTTAACTAAGTCAATAATAACTTCGAATAAATAACAATGACTTAGATCATATCCAAACCATAATCAAACCTTATATACTTGTGACAGATGCAACAACATTCGAACACACGCGCTTTTGCGCGGCAAAAACACTCACTCTTTGTAGAGGAGAATCTGAATCACATGAATACACGAAAAGTTTTAACACTCCTGATTGTGGTCTTGTTGGCCGCTGTTATGGTCAGTTGTGGTGGTGGAGAACCTGAACCGACCGCTACACCTGTTCCTCCTACTGCCACCGAGGTCCCACCGACGCCGACGCCGATCCCACCGACGCCGACGCCGGAGCCACCGACGCCGACGCCTGTTCCTCCCACGCCGACGCCTGTTCCTCCCACGCCGACACCTGTTCCCCCCACACCTGAGCCCGTAGCTGAGGCCGTCGACGCCTTCGAGGTTGTACGCCAGGCCGCTGAGGACTATGTCACCTCAGATGCCAAACCGGTTATGTCTGCTGAAGCCCTGTTCGAGAACCTGAACGATGGTGATCCCGACAACGATCCCTTCATCATCTCGGTGCGTTCTCCTGAGCACTACGCCCTGGGCCACATTCCCGGCGCCATTAACATCCCCTGGAAAACCATTGCCAAGCCCGAGAACCTGGCGAAGATCCCCACGGATCGTCCCGTTGTCACCTATTGCTATACCGGCCACACCGGCCAGGTGGCGGCTACATCGCTGGCACTACTTGGCTACGATGTCATTAACCTCAAATTCGGCATGATGGGCTGGACTCAGGATGACGAAGTGCTGGCCACTGCTCGTTACAACCCTGAGACATCACCAGACTATCCTGTAGAAACGGAAGCCAACGAAGCGACCGAGACCTACGACCTCCCAGAATTGGCGATAGATACTGAACTACCGGACGACATCGTGCGCGCCGCCATCGACGCCTATCTTTCCTCTGATGCCAAGCCCGTGACCACAGCAGAAGCGGTGTTCGAGAACCTGAACGATGGTGATTCTGACAACGATCCAGTCATCGTTTCTGTCCGTGGTCCCGACGATTACGGCAAGGGC
This sequence comes from Chloroflexota bacterium, assembly GCA_024224665.1. Lineage (GTDB taxonomy): Bacteria > Chloroflexota > Anaerolineae > J102 > J102 > PIVW01. Next base: position 27,131 of record JAAENG010000596.1, read on the forward strand.
CACCTCCCTGGCGCTATCAATATCCCTTGGAAGACCATCGCCGATCCCGAGAACCTGGCTAAGCTACCCAGCGACCAACCCATTGTCGTGTACTGCTACACCGGCCACACCGGTCAGCTCGCCAACACGGTCCTTTCTGTCCTCGGTTACGACGCCATCAATATGAAGTACGGGATGATGGGCTGGACCCAGGATGATGACGTGCTGGCTACCACACGCTATAACCCCGCTACGTCGCCCGATTATCCGGTTGTTACCGACGATGCAGCGATGAGTGCCGAGGCAGAAGTAACCAATGTCTTCGAAGATGTGCGCCAGGCGGCCGAGGATTATCTTGGCTCTGATAAAGCTCCCGTAACCAGCGCCAGTGCTCTGTTCGAGAACCTGAACGATGGTGATCCTGACAACGATCCCTTTATCCTCTCTGTGCGTGCCCCTGACGCCTACGAAATCGGACACATTCCCGGTGCGGTCAATATCCCCTGGAAGCAAATCGCTAAACCCGAAAGCTTGGCCCAACTGCCCAGCGACCAACCCATTGCTGTGTACTGCTACACTGGCCATACCGGCCAGTTGGCGACCACGGCCTTGAATCTCATGGGGTACGACGCCGTCAATCTGAAATACGGCATGATGGGCTGGACCGATGATCCCGAGGTGCTGGCAACCAAAGCCTACGATCCCGCCACGGGCGCCGACTATCCAGTCGAGACGGAAGTCAACGAAGCGACTGAGACCTACGACTATCCTGAAGTAGTCGCAGAAGATGTTCGCGCCGCCATCGATGGTTGGATCAATGGCGAAGATACAGTTGCCGTAACACCTTCCTCTGCCATTTTCGAGAACCTGAACGATGGTGATCCCGACAATGATCCTGTCATCCTCTCGGTGCGTGCACCCGACCACTATGCAGTCGGCCACGTGCCCGGCGCTATCAATATCCCCTGGAAAACGATCGCCGATCCCGCCAATCTGACAAAATTACCTACTGATGAACCCATCGCAGTGTACTGCTACACCGGCCACACAGGCCAGGTCGCAACTACCATTCTCGGTTCACTCGGCTACGATGTCACCAACATGAAATTCGGGATGATGGGATGGACGCTCGACGACGAAGTACTCGGTACCGAACGTTTTGATCCCGCCAATGTCCCCGGCTACCCCACCGAAAGTGGCTCATAAACCCAACCGCTAGCTTGTATCTCTGCCTGCCTCGCCGGTTTCGACCGGCGGGGCAGGTGAACTCGTTTGACGAAAAGGAGCCGGCCTATGGGTAGTTCTCCAAAATCCTGGTTTAGAAATCCCTGGTGGTGGTTGGTGGCGGTGCTCGTTCTGGCGCCGGCCTTAGTGCTCATCAGCCGCCCGGCAGCGTCGTCGCCAGAACCGGCGGTGGTGTCCATCACAGATGTTGTCGCTTCGGCAGTTGCTGCAGACGCCGAGCAAACGCAATCAGAGCGTTCTCAATCAGCATCCACCACGAATCAAAACCAAACAGATCAAGATGAAACCGTCAGCCAATCTGCGGACGTACCATCCTCTGACAATTGCGTCGCCTGCCATACCGACGAAGAGAAGCTCAAAGCTATCGCCGAAGAACCCGAAGAAGTCCATTCGGAAGAAGCCTCGGGTGAGGGGTGAGCGGGTGAGCTACCTCCGTTGGAGGTATGGGAGAAAGTCTTAATCGATAGCAAAAAATATTTGGAAGAAGATGTGCACGCCCAGGTCGGTTGTATCGAATGTCATGGCGGCACAAGCGACACTGATGACAAAGAATTGGCACACGAAGGTGTTGTCGCCAAAGTCAGCGCCGATCCTATGAAAGCCTGCGGCAGTTGCCACATAGATTACGCCGTCAAGTCACAGAGCAATATCCATCGCCTGCAGACCGGTTACCAGGATGTGTTAAGCAACCGTGGTGGTGATTTCACCGATCCCACCTTTGTCACTGCCTACAACAATCACTGCACCTCCTGCCATGCCGATTGCGGCGACTGTCACATCAGCCGGCCCTCCGGCCTGGGTGGGGGCTTGATTTCCGGCCATAAAGTCAAGAAGATCGCATCGGTGTGGCTGACTTGCGGCGGCTGCCATAGCGCCCGAATCGCCGACGATTACCGCGGCAATCATGAGGGTATTCCTGGTGATGTACATTGGGCGAAACAGGGCATGGTCTGCACCAAGTGTCATAACTCAGAAGATTACCACGCGCCCAGCCACGGCACCCGCTACGACGGCGCCCAAAGCCCCTCCTGCGAAGATTGCCACGAGGATATCCGTAGCGCAGCCGGCGCCATCGAACAGCACGATGACGAGCATCTTGACAAGCTCGCCTGTCAGACCTGCCATGCGGCCGGAGCATACAAGAGTTGTTTTGGTTGCCATACCGGCATCGACTCCAAGGACATCAAATTCTACAGCACCGAACCCTCGCAGATGACCTTTAAGATCGGACTCAACCCCAATCAGAGCGAGGAGAGACCTTGGGACTATGTGCTGCTTCGCCACTCACCAGGCAATCCCGAACTCTTCGATTTCTATGGTGAAAATCTGCTGCCTGACTTCGATGCTCTGCCGACCTGGAAGTACACCACCCCGCACAACACCCAGCGCAATACACCACAGAATGAGACCTGTAACGCCTGCCACGGCCAAGATGAATTATTCCTCCTCGAAGAGGATGTCGATCCTGCCCTGCGTGCAGCCAACGAGAGGGTGATCGTGCCCGAAGATCGGGTTCCCGGCTACCTGTCCGATCAACCTGCGCCTGGCGTGAGCGAGGAAGAGGAGGGTGGAACATAATGAGTCGTGAGTGTAATTTAAATGTTCAAGGGGTAATGAAGATTAAAGATTGGCCACTATCAATCTTCAGTCTTCAATCTTTAGTTTTCATCCTCCCCCTGATATGCTTGATCCTCTTCGCCACCCCAACCTTCGCCCAAGAAGACCCTACCATCACCAACGATCAGTGCATGCTCTGCCACAGTGATCCCGACCTGACCATGGTGCTACCCTCGAACGAGGTGCTGCCCCTGACAGCGGAGAGTGACACCCTGGCCCATTCGGTGCATGTGGCAGGGGCCGAGGAGCCACTCAACTGCGTGGATTGCCACAATGATAAAACCGGTTATCCCCATGCTCCTTTCCCCAGCAATGATTACCGCAGCTGGCAGGTGCAGATGAGCCTGGTTTGCGGGAACTGCCACGAAGACCAGGCTGTCGAGCAGCAAGACAGCATGCACAGCCGCTATCTCGCGGCCGGACGCATCGAGGCCGCCACCTGCGCCGACTGCCATGGTTCACATGAAACCGATTGGGCCGATCCCGAAAAGGGTCCGGTCGGCCGTATGGCCCAGGTCGATGCTTGTGGTTCCTGCCACAGCACCATCGCCGATGAATACAAGGAATCGATCCACGGTCAGACGCTGGCAGACGGCAGCGATGATGTGCCCACGTGCAGCAGCTGCCATCCCGCCCATCACATCGAAGACCCGCAATCGGCGGAATTTCGCCTGAAGTCACCTGAGCTTTGTGGTGATTGCCACGCCGACGATGCCATGATGTCGCATTACGAGATCTCCACAGATGTCTTCGACACCTATGTTTCTGACTTTCACGGCACGACGGTGCAGATCTTCGAAAGCATCCAGCCGGGTGAATTCACCAACAAGGCGGTATGCAGCGACTGTCATGGCGCTCACCACATCCTGCCGGCCACCGACGAGAATTCCAGCGTGATGAAGGCCAACCTTACAGAGACCTGCCAGCGCTGCCATCCCGACGCCGGCGAGAACTTTGCCGATAGCTGGATGGGCCACTACCGCGCCAGTTGGGAGCATTTCCCCTTGGTGACCGCGGTCGAGTGGTTCTACAGGCTGGTTATTCCCATCACCATTGGCTTCTTTGTTTCGTACATAGGTCTGGATGTAGCCCGTACCTGGCTGGATCGCAGCCGCCAGCGCAAAGAATACCGCAGAGCACGCCGCAAAGAAGAATCGCCTGAACAAGAAGCGTCAGAACTGGAAGGAGGTGAGCGCAATGAGTAAGCAAAAGGAGACTCGCACCTTCGTTCGTTTTGAACTCATACAACGGATCGAGCATTTATTACTGCTCCTTTCCTTTTCTCTGCTGGCCATCAGCGGATTACCCCAAAAATGGCCCGAAGCCTCGATCTCGCTGTGGATCATCAATCTTTTTGGTGGCATCGAAAGCACACGTCTCATTCACCACACCTCGGCCATTGTTCTAGTCTTACTCTCGATCTTCCACATGATCTACCTTGGCTACAAGCTCTTCGTAGAACACCGCCGCCCCAGCATGCTACCTGCCATGACGGACGTTACCGATTTCTTCCAGATGATCGCCTTCAATCTGGGCTTCACCAAGGAACGCCCACAGATGGGCTACTTCAGCTTTGGTGAGAAAATCGAATACTGGGCCGTGGTTTGGGGTACCGTCATCATGGCTATCACCGGCTATGTGCTGTGGAACCCTGTTGTGCTCACCAAGTACCTTCCTGGTGAGCTGGTCCCGGCCTCCAAGATGGCGCACGGTCTGGAAGCGATCTTGGCCGTGGTTTCCATCCTCACCTGGCATCTGTACAACGTCCATCTCAAATACTTTAACAAAAGTATATTCACAGGCAAGATCAGTTACCACGAGATGGAAGAGGAACATGGCGCTGTTTTGCAGGAGATCCTGAATGAAGAAGACCAGGCGCCCAGGTCAACGCCGGAGGGCCAATGGCGGCGGGCGAGGATATATCTCCCCATCGCCGGTGTTGTGGCCGCGATCTTCCTGCTCTTCACTTACCGTTTCTTCACTATCGAAGAGACCGCCATCACCACGATTCCACCCCAACAATACGCCGAGGTCTACGTGCCGATCGCAGCGCAGGCGCTGCCAACAGCGACACCCGCTGCAGAGACGACGGCTATTGCCGAGTCTGAAATCCCACAGCAGCGCCCTCTTGCCAGTGTTGAACCCCCGGCCATCGTATCACATCCGCTGGACGAAATCAGGCAGGACTGTCTTGCCTGCCACCACGTTTACAGCATGGTGGCGCCCGCCCCCATCGAGCACGCTGAACGCACTAACGACGACTGCCAGACGTGCCATGCTGTGGCGGAGGAGGTGGCAAAGCAATGAAGCATAGTGTCATGAAAGACAAACCTCTGTTCGCTATAGGTGGCAAGTGGCAAGCAGCAAGTGGCAAGTTGGGCTCACGAGTACCTACTACCTGCCACCTGCTACCTGCCACTGTCATACTGGCCCTTCTCGTCGTACTGCTACTGCCCGGCGTCGCCAATGCGGACCCTCCAGCTCCTCACCAGTACATGCAGGAATATGAGGGGCCTCAATCGTGTGAAACCTGTCATCTAGGAGCAGCCGAACAGATTACGCAGTCCATGCACTACACCTGGTCCGAGAAAATGGATCATTATAGCCCCATTCCCGCTACGATTTCCAGTATCAACTGGTTGGGTGTTCTCAATCCTGATATGGAGATCGCCGGAGGATGCGGGCGCTGCCACACCGGAGGTGGCGCCATGCCGGGCACGGCTGAAGCAGATACGGCAGAAGCACACGCTCAAGTTGATTGTCTAGTCTGTCATGCCGAAGTCTACGACATGAGCGCTCGTTTCCCGCAGCAGGATGAAGAGGGCAATTGGACTCTGGGTGGCGATCGTAGTTTGGCAGCAGCCCGCACGGCTGCAAGGCCCAGCGACGAAGCCTGCCTGCGCTGTCATCTTAATGCGGGCGGCGGAAATCTGTTTGCGCGAGGCGTCGATTTAGCGCCGGTGGCGGATAAGCATGCCGAAGAATCGTATGGCGACATTCACGCCGAGCGGGGTATGGTCTGCGTCGATTGCCACCGTGCGCCCGATCATTTGATCTATGGCTTCGCGCCGACGTTGTGGAGCCGCGACCATGAAGATGAACGCCTGCTCTGCTCCGACTGTCACGGCGAGGACCCGCATGACAACTCCCTGCTCAACCAGCACCTGCGGCTGGATTGCCGTACCTGCCATGTGCGTGAAACAGGCGGATTGGTAACCAGGGACTGGACGGCTGAACCGGTCTACGATCCCATCAAAGAACTGTATGGCCCGGTCGATAACGTAGCCCCGCCCAACACCCTTCAATCGACCCATCTCTGGCACAATGGCGAACGCCTGATCCCCAGCGAAGGTTGGCCCGGCGAGTATGGCGATCTGAATTCCTTCATCCAACCCTTCAAGGTCTACCAAGGCACGGTGCCGGCCAACCCTAAGGACGGCAAACCCTGGCCCCTGAAGCTGGACGTTTTCTACAAAACCGGTGACCTGGAAACAGCAATGGAGGTCGGTGCTCAAGATGCCGGTCTCGCCTGGACGGGCGAATGGGAGCCCAAGACCATGGAGGTCCCGTTGCAGATCAGCCACGGTATTGTCGAAGCAGAACGCGCCTTGATGTGCCAGGATTGCCACGTGCCTAATGGGCGCATGGACTTTGCCGCCCTCGGCTACGATGCCGAACGCATACAAATCCTCGAATCACTTTCCAGCGCCGACGCAGGCGAGGGCCAGATGCTGCAGGTCAGCTTCGAACCCAGCGCTAATCCGGCAGCACCTCGATCCACCGATCCCATCGAGGTGGAGAATGGCGTTGAACTACCGCTCTTTGGCAGTTGGTCTCTGGTCGGCGCCTTACTGATCATCCTCCTCGTTGCCATCGTCGTAATCTGGGCGCTCATGCGCCAGCGTCAGAAACTGGCATCTGCAAGTTAGCGATTGTTCCCAGAATACACACCAACGTAAAAATAGAAACACCCTCGGCAATCCAGCGCCGAGGGTGTTTTACTAATGAACTCTGCGTTCGCTCAAATTTGACACCAAATCTAGAATTCGTCTTTTTTGACCAGAATTCGGTCCTCGCCAGGCAATTTGTTGTCAACCTGCGTGATTTTTTATCACTGAATTCGCTCTGATGAACATCGCTTCACCCAGCAATGAGAATCCAC
>JAAENG010000597.1 GCA_024224665.1 Chloroflexota bacterium
AGGAAGGAAGCGAATGCTTTTGGGTCTGCCAAACCGGCGTGCTGGCCATAGAACTCCAGCTTACCGGATTGATGAACAGTTGAGAGTTTTTCCAAAAACAACCGGCGGAACAGACGTGAGAGTACCCACACGGGCAGGAAGAAGCCAGGCTTGCAGGCAACCCATGACTTCCCGTTCAATGACAATCCACCACCGGGCACGATCATGTGGATGTGCGGATGATGGGTCATGGCCGACCCCCATGTGTGGAGGACAGAAGTCATTGCGATCTTTGCACCCAGATGTTCAGGGTCGGCTGCGATAGTGAGCATCGTCTCGCACGAAGCCTTGAACAGTAGATTATAGATCACCGATTTGTTGTGATAGGCGATATCGGCAATCGCTGCCGGCATTGTGAAGACCACGTGGTAATAGGGCACCGGTAATAGTTCTGCCTGACGCGCCTCCAGCCATTTACGCGCTGTTGCACCCTGGCATTTGGGACAATGGCGGTTGCGGCAGGAATTGTAGGCTATGACGGTATGCGAGC
>JAAENG010000598.1 GCA_024224665.1 Chloroflexota bacterium
AACCACAAACCACAAACCACAAACCACAAACCACAAACCACAAACCACAAACCACAAACCAAAATCTCAGGAAACTACAGCCAAATGTGGGGGCCAATGACATATTTCTGGTGAGTCTAGGCTCGATTGTGTAGCGCCAGCCCGTGACCTCGAGTTAACTTGTCAGTACCGTCGAGCGAGCTTACTCTGGCTTCTCTCGTCATCAAAAAACCCGCACTAGGCGGGCTTGAGAAGGCTCAGGCTTTACGCAGATTCCTGAAACCCACCAGCGACAGCAGTCCTGCCATGATGCCCAGTAGCCACAGTGGGCTAGTTGGGACAGGCGTTGCGCTAGACGGCGGTGTGCCGGTGGACGGTGGCGGCGTGCCGGAAGGCGGAGGCACGAAGGTGGCTGGGGCCCCGACAACGAATGGTTCACTCGTTGCAGATGCGGGACTCGTTCCTATAATGTTCGTCGCTGTTACAAAACACTCATACGTGTCGCCATTGTACATCGAGGGGACTGTAATAGGTGACGTGGGGCCAACTACGTTTACCCGAACCCGCCCCGAACCCACCACACGGAGGCAGGAGGCTGTGTAGCTGTAAGCTGGCGAGCCATTGTCAATCCCCGGGGTAAAGGCGACGGTAAGCTGACCGGCGCCTGGCGTTATCGAGTCTATGGTCGGGGCGTCCGGTGGCGAGCAAACTATCGACGTCGCTGTGATCGTGGTCGAGCCATTGCTAAAGTCCTGCGGCCAACCCGTTGTCCCTTCACAGTAGGTGATCGTCGTCAGGTTGGGATTGACATCGAACATAGCTTCTATTTCGGTGGAGCCGCTGCTTGTCGTGTTGAGTTGAAAGTCACCAAAGTTGCCTCCAAAGTGCGCGCTGGTGAGGGCGTTTTCCCCAAAAGCAGTTTGCCTAATGGTCGTAACGCTGGCTGGAATAGTCACGCTGGTGAGGGCGTTGCCGTCGAAAGCAGCAAGCCCAATGCTCGTAACGCTGTTTCCGATAGTCACGCTGGTGAGGGCGTTATTGTAAAAAGCAAACTCCCCAATGGTCGTAACGCTGTCTGGAATAGTCACGTTGGTGAGGGCGGTACTGTAAAAAGCAAAACTCCCAATGGTCGTCACTCTGTTTCCGATAGTCACGCTGGTGAGGGCGTTGCTGGTGAAAGCATTATTCCCAATGGTCGTAACACTGTCTGGAATAATCACGCTGGTGAGGGCGTTGTACTGGAAAGCCCTCTTCTCAATGGTCGTAACGCTGTCTGGAATAGTCACGCTGGTGAGGGCATTGTCGCCGAAAGCACCATTCCCAATCGTCGTAACGCTGTCTGGAATAATCACGCTGGTGAGGGCGTTTTCGGAGAAAGTCTTTCTCCCAATGGTCGTAACTCCGTCTGGAATAAGCACGCTGTTGAGGGCGTTGCGAAAGAAAGCTTCCTCCCCAATGCTCGTAACGCTGTCTGGAATAATCACGCTGGTGAGGAAGTTACCTTGGAAAGCTTCCTCCCCAATGGTCGTAACACTGTCTGGAATAATCACGCTGGTGAGGCCGCTGATCGAGAGACCATAACGCCCAATGGCAGTAACGCTGTAGGTTGTTCCTTTATGCTTAACAGTGGCAGGAATAACAATGTCTTTTTTGCCGCTGCCGCCGCAACCCCTCCCCACCTGCCCACTACAGCGCACTTCGACAGTTGTCCCACTGGTGATGGAATAACTGAGGGGGCCCTCATTAAAGCACTGCAGGCCGAGAGAAGCGCAGTTATAATGGGCCAAAGCCTGAGCCGATAGCATCGAAATAAGCAAGAATGCGAATGAGGCGAGTACGCCACGCTGTGGTGTTGTTGTGGTTGAGGTCATTAGCAGCATCGTTTGTCATATAACGTTTAGTCGATGTGATCAATAGCAATATCTATGCCAATAGAGGATTGGCGAGTGATACAAGCCATTACGGGGTTCAGTGATAATGAAGGTGTAAGGAAACCTGACGGTGTCGCTCACTTAACTATGCTGAATTGATAGAATCGGAGGGTGACTAATTACAAGCGTCATCGATTCCGCCTCGGCGCCCCCCACCCGATATCATTGCCTATGCCATCTGGCTCTACCATCGATTTAATCCCAGCCACCGAGACGTCGAAGATCTGCTGGCCGAACGCGGGGTCATGGTTAGAAGGTTTACCGAAACTCCGCCCGCTCTGCGCAGGCGTATCAACATTCAAGATAATCGACCCCAAGGGGGAGAGTGGGTAGCTACCCCCTGAAACAGATTCACACCCGACAAACCTGACGTACCCGACGCCAATGTAATTGCTGCAAGGCCATGAACTCTATGGAGACGCATCGGGTGCGTCGAGGGCGTCGGGTTAATTTGGCCTTTGTATCCCAGAGGCCCGGTATAGGGTCGGCATTGTCAGAGTGTGGAAACATCCGAGCCATCAGTCCTTGCGGCTGCTCTGTTTGCGACAACGGCAAGGGTTCGACTAACCGACAAAAAATCGGACGCTCTATTCTATAGAAAGGCTATAAGAATCAATAAGATGGT
>JAAENG010000599.1 GCA_024224665.1 Chloroflexota bacterium
ACGGCCACGCCAAAAAGTGGTCGTCAAAAGCCGGCAAAGCGCCCAAGTGGCCTGATTTCGGCTCGATTATCCAATTGTAAAGGTTCGATTTCAACTCGACTCACGTCGAGCTGGGTTAAGCTTTGTCAAAAGTCCAATCCCCTAGTTTCATGTTTAATAATTGTCTGAGTTACCCATGACCGCTATGAAGAGCCAAAAGGAGCCCTATAGCATGACCAAACTACCAGACCGCAATCTCGCACTTGACCTGGTGCGCGTGACAGAAGCCGCTGCACTGGCCGCCGGACGTTGGGTGGGCCGTGGACAAAAGGAGACTGCGGATCAAGCCGCGGTTGATGCCATGCGCCTGGTACTCAACACGGTGGCAATGGATGGCATCGTCATCATTGGCGAAGGTGAAAAAGATGAAGCTCCAATGTTGTTCAACGGCGAAAAATTAGGGATAGGTGTACCTCCTGAGACCGATATCGCCGTGGACCCTATCGATGGCACAACACTAACGGCGAAAGGTGGATCGGGTGCTCTGGCGGTCGTTGCTGTGGCTGAACGGGGTTCCATGTACAATCCTTATGATGTCGTTTACATGGATAAAATCGCTGTCGGACCCGACGCATGTGATATGATCGATATCAACTCGACGGTGGAGATGAACATCCGTCGTGTGGCACGTGCGCTCAACAAAGCCCCAAATGACATCGCCATCATGATCCTCGATCGCCCGCGTCACGAAAAGTTGATTGCGCGGGTTCGAGATACAGGTGCTCGCATTCTGCTCATCAGCGATGGGGATGTGGCGGGTGCAATTGCCACCTGTCTGCCCGATTCTGGGGTGGACATCCTCATGGGCGTGGGTGGATCGCCGGAAGCGGTGATCGCTGCCGCTGCGTTGAAGGCGATGGGAGGGGAAATGCAATGCAAGCTCTGGCCACGCAACGAACAGGAACGGTCGAATGCACACGAGGCCGGCCTGGACCTGAATGCTGTGCTCGACATCAATGATCTGGTGACCAGCGACAATGTTTTCTTTGCAGCTACCGGCGTGACCACAGGCGCTCTACTTAACGGTGTGCGTTATTTCGGTGGCGGTGCTATCACACACAGCATTGTCATGCGTTCCCAATCAGGAACGGTGCGAAATATCCGCTCGACCCATCGATTGAATAAGCTTATGCAATACAGTAGCGTGGATTATACATGACTCAGCGCGCCGGCGTTGTCGATCTCGGTTCAAATACGACCCGGCTCGTGATCTATGAATACGAGCCGGGCAAGCGTTTCCGCCTGGCAGATGAGGTTCGCGAGGTGGTACGTCTGCGCGAAGGCATGGGCAACAGCAATGTCTTGCGAGCCGCGGCCATCGAACGCAGCCTCAATGCCTTGCGCATGTTTCGACGACTGTGCGATGCCATGGATGTACAAGATACCACCGTGGTCGCAACCAGTGCTGTCCGAGACGCGGCCAACAGCGACTCATTTTTGGGCCGCGCCACAGCCGATACCGGTTGGACTTTGCGCATCCTCTCGGGTGAAGAGGAGGGGTATTATGGCGCTCTGGGCGCGATCAACGCCACGGGACTGCGCCAAGGTTTTGTCATTGATCTGGGTGGGGGCAGTGCACAGGTGGTCGAGATACGTGCTGGTGTTCCGCGACGCAGTGTGAGCATGCCGTTAGGCGCATTGCGCCTGACGGAGATGTTTGTGGGGTCAAGAAAAGTGCAGGTTGCCAGAGTTGAAGCCCTACGCGCATTTGTACGCGAGCAACTCGAACCGTTGACCTGGTTCAAAGCCGGATATGAAGACTCATTGGTTGCCATCGGCGGCACCATCCGCAATATCACGCAAGTGGATCAGGCCGGCAAAGGTTACCCGCTAGACAGCGTCCAGGGTTACGAATTGGCAGCCATTGACCTGCATGATATCAGTGAGCGACTCTGGCCCCTAACCGTCAAGAAACGCAGTGCCATACGCGGCCTACGCTATGACCGGGCCGATATCATTCATGCAGGGGCTCTGGCGTATAGCGAAATATCGCGCTTCAGTGGTTTTGATAGCATCACGATCAGTCGCCAGGGATTGCGCGAAGGTGTATTTTACGAGCGGTTTCTCGATGACCAGACCGAGCCGACGATCTCAAATCTGCGGCAGTTCAGCGTGATGAACCTGGCCCGAAATTTCAATTGCGACGATATGCATAGCCGCCATGTGGCAGATCTGGCATTGTCCATGTTCGATCAGTTACAACCTGCCCACCAACTCGACAGCGGTTACAGAGGAATCCTCTGGGCAGCGGCCATGCTGCATGACATCGGCACGATAGTGGATTATCAATACCACCACCATCACTCCTACTACATCGTGCTCAATCACACTCTGCCTGGCTACACCCCACGTGAACTGGCACTGATCGCGCTGCTGTGCCGTTATCATCGTAGCAAGGGCAAGCCCAAAACCAAGCCGTTGACTTCCCTGGTTGTAGAATCTGACACCGAGGCGCTGGTCGTCTTGGCCGGTATATTGCGTCTGGCCGAGTTCTTCGAGCGGGGCCGCCACCAGGTGATACGGGATCTGCGCTGCCATCTGGACCTAGAACAGGGTTGGGTCCAGATCGAGGCTCTGGCACAGGGTGATGCCGCCATGGAACTGTGGGACGCCGGGCGTAATCTCGATGTATTGGGACAGGCTTTGGGGTTGGAGGTTGAATTGGTAGAAGGGATGTGGTTGGCCAATTCCTCTGCCTCCGCTTGAAATCTGCCGCGCAGGAATCCAACAATTCTGTTCATTCGCCGGACCATTCGAACAGCGCCTGTACGTGTACTCTCAGGACTTCGAGACCTGAGCACGATGGCCCAAATGATCGTTCACGTACGCATGTCTAACGAAACGCTAATAAAACTATGATGCTGCGCATATCCTCATGGTTTTTAATGGAGGTACGGGCAAAATAGTCTTGACGCGTCGTAACGCGCGGCTATATCCGTCAGTATTTTTACACACACAGTGCAAACTAACCCCACGATGCCCACTAGACACTCCGACCGAGGTTGCTATGTTCCGCGATATGATGCGAACTCAAGAATCTGAATTTGATATAGGGAATCTGGAAAATATCTTACCCGAAGAACTACCGATCTTACCTTTGAGAAACATCGTCGCCCTGCCTATGGCGGTGATACCGCTGGCCGTAGGTATACCCCGTTCCATCAAGCTGATCGAAGAAGCCCGCGACGGCATTCGCCTGATTGGTCTGGCCGCAATGAAAGATCCCGAGATCGAAGAACCTGGCCCGAATGAGATCTATAGTACAGGCACGGTTGCCCTCATTCATAAAGTGATCCACACCGATGATGGCGCTCTTCAGGTTATCGTACAAGGCTTGGAGCGCTTCCAAGTAGATGAATGGTTGGACGCCGATCCCTACCTTAGGGCACACATCCGTTTGTCAAAAGAAGAGCCTGAAGAGGGCATCGAGTCCGTAGCCCTACGCCAGAGTTTGCTGGATCTGAGCATGGACGTTGCCGACTTGCTACCGAATATCCCGGAAGGAGCAGCCTCTTTCCTCGACCAGGTCGAAGATAACCGCCAGCTCGTTTACATCGTTGCTTCTAATCTGCGAATGGAAATCGAACAAGAGCAGGCTATTCTGGAGTCTGACTCGGTCAATGAGAAGATGCGACTTCTGATCATGCTGTTGATGCGCGAGAAAGAGGTCCTTACCATCCGCAAACAGATTGCAGATGAAGCGTCCGAGGAGTTAGGCAAAACTCAGCGCGAATACTACCTGCGCCAGCAGATGGAGGCCATCCGCAAAGAGCTGGGCGAAGCCGACGAGACAGAAGCGGAGGTTGAAGACTATCGCAGCAAAATCGCAGAAGCAAAACTTCCCGAAGAAGCCGAGAAAGAGGCGCTGCGCGAGTTAAAGCGCATGGAGCGCATGCCTCCTCAGGCCGCCGAGCACTCTGTCATCAAAACCTATCTCGACTGGCTGGTGGAACTCCCCTGGAATAATCTCAGCGACGACAATCTCGATATCCCCCACGCCCGCATTGTACTGGACGAAGATCACTATGACCTGCAGAAAGTAAAAGACCGCATTCTCGAGTACCTGGCCGTGCGCAAACTGGTCAGCGAACGTGGCATCGAAGCTGCCGAAGGCCATGAAGGCGAAGTGCAAGAAGCCATGGGGGCGATCCTCTGTTTCGTGGGCCCACCAGGCGTCGGCAAAACAAGCCTGGGCAAAAGCATCGCCCGTGCGCTGGGGCGCGAGTTCAGCCGTATGAGCCTGGGCGGCATGCGCGATGAAGCTGAGATCCGTGGCCACCGCCGCACCTATATTGGCGCCATGCCCGGCCGCATTGTCCAGGCGATCAAGCGTACCGGCACCCGTAATCCGGTGTTTATGCTAGACGAAGTCGATAAGATCGGCTCTGATTGGCGCGGTGATCCCAGTTCGGCCCTGCTGGAAGTGCTGGATCCGCAACAAAACAGCGCCTTCCGCGACCACTACCTGGATGTGGATTTCGATCTCAGTGATGTCATTTTCGTCACCACAGCCAACACCCTGGAAACGGTTCCGGCCCCATTGCGCGACCGTATGGAGATCATCCCCCTGGAAGGCTATACCGAATACGAGAAATTACGCATCGCCGAGGGTTACCTGGTCCCCCGCCAGCGCCGCGCAAATGGCTTGCGAAAAAATGAGATCAGTTTCTTAGAGGATGCTTTGCGCGCTATTATCCGAGATTACACCCGCGAATCGGGCGTTCGTAGCCTGGAACGTGAGATCGGTAAAGCCTGTCGCAAGGTAGCGGTAAAAATCGCCGCCGGTGATGTTGTGCAGATCGATATCACGCCAGAGGACATTCGTGAGTTCCTGGGCAAACCCCGCTTCTTCTTTGACGCAGCCCTGCGCACCGAGCGGGCAGGCGTTGCCACCGGTCTGGCCTGGACGCCAGCGGGCGGTGATGTGCTCTTCATCGAATCGACCAAGATGAAGGGGAAAGGCAACCTTACCACGACCGGCCAATTGGGCGATGTCATGAATGAGTCTGTGCGCATCGCCTTCAGTTGGGTACAGGCCAATGCCGAGAACCTGGGTGTGGACCCTAATCTCTTCGAAAACTCGAACTTCCACATCCATGTTCCCGCCGGCGCCACGCCCAAAGATGGCCCCAGTGCCGGTGTCACCATGGCCACGTCTATCGTCAGTCTGCTACAGAACAAGCCCGTACGCTCTGATGTAGGCATGACGGGTGAGATCACCTTGCGAGGTCAAGTCCTACCCATTGGCGGGCTCAAGCAAAAGGTATTGGCCGCACACCGGGCCGGGCTCAAGACTGTGATCTTGCCGGATCGCAACGAGGCCGACCTGGATGATCTGCCCGACGATGTGCGCGAGAGCATAACCTTTGTGACGGTAGACAGCATCGAGCAGGTTGTGGAAACAGCTTTACGGTCGGATGAAACCGCGGAGCCAGCCGTAGCCGAATCACCGATTGAAGCGGCAGTGCTTGAACCTGTGTTGAATTAGGCTTCACATCCCCAAATCGTTGAGAGCCCTGGTGTGACATTCACTGCCAGGGCTCTTTTCGATCTACATAAACGATAACATATCATCCATTGTGTTGCTGCTTTGCGAGCCATTCGGAAATAAACCGGGCAAATTGTCCCAGTTCGTCCAGGTTCTGAAGCCTGGCGTATGTTATATCCCAGTCGATGCTTAAGTATTCATGAATCAAGATATTGCGAAAACCGGCAATCGGCGCCATCCGCCTGGCAAAGGCCGGTGGCACCACGCCCAGTTCACCCATTCGCAAAACCGCCTCATAATAGTCTTGGGGCTTCTGCGCCTGTTCGATTGTTATGATGCGATGGCTGATGTCGATACAGCATTGTGCTGCGATCTCCAGATTTCGTTCAACGATATCACGTAGATACGCATCTTCTAGAAAGTCATCGCGAGTCTTGACTTGTAGTGGCCGCAATCTCGCCAAGCGTTCGTTCAGTTCGTTCAAACGCCGTTCGATACCGCTGAATTCTGGTGGCATGGTCAGTCTCCTCAAGCAATTCACTGCGTTGCGCCCGTAGTATAGGCAGATAATCCCCATAGCGTCCCATTACGTACGCTTCATATTCGACTCGTGTTGCCGTGTCTCGTTGATAGAGTAGTTTACCGTGGGCAATGACTGCATAAGCCAATTCGATAGATGCCAGGTTGAGTGGGATAACATCGATTTTGTCCGTCGCCAGACTCAGGGCCAATTCATGGGCGATCTCGGCTATGGCTGCAAGCTCTTCCACATCGGCGTCGAGTAGAACAGCGATATCGTAATCGCTATCTGGACCGACATTGCCGGTAACGCGTGACCCAAACAGGTATGCCAACCGCACACATAGCGCGTCGTTCAACAGTTGCGTTATCTGATCCACTGTATGCGTCATCGTGGATTTATCTTATCATTGTGCATGACTTAGCTGCAAAGATACCGGTAATCGAACCGATTTATCCACTTGTCAACAGAATAAACAGCCTTGTCTGTCAAGAATTCTGATGTAAACGAAGTCCATCATGTTATTGCACGATCATCGGCAAATAGAGGGGTACGGGTGTCGGCGTGCTTGTTGCCGTAATCCGCTCCGCCGCCAGGTCGTATGTCATCGCGCAGCCACCTGTATCTGGATTGAAGTTGGCCGCCTTCAGGAAATAAGTGCCATTGGCCGGGGCCGTCCAGGTGATACGGCTGGCGGGAGGGTTGGCCGGATCGATGTCGTTGTATGCAAGCTGGGTGATGCCATCGCTGTCGTACAGCGTTAGGGTGGTGTCCACACCTGAGGCCAGGTTATCGGTATAGAGTGTGAGTTTGTCACTAGCGACAGCTCCGAACTTGACATAGTCGTTGTCACCCGGCTGGTGATAGTTGTGTTGCTGTATTTCGCCGTTTAGTAGAATTAAATTGGCCTGCTGCCAGATGTTATCGGGTTCATATGGATCGGCACAGTCTGGAGTGATTGTTTTAGTTGGCGTTTCAGTTGGCACGGCCGTTTCCGTTTGTGTTAGGGTCGGAGTGGGCGTCGCAGTTGACGTACTGGTAGGTGTAACACTCGCTGTAGGAGTTACAGAGGGAGTGGGAGTAGGCATTGGCTCATAGTCCCAATAACTAATGATCAACTCGGGCCTATAGGGAGTATCCTCCCAATGTGTCACTTCCGTGCTGACAAAATCATAGCCGACACTGGGACCATTGGTGTACTTCACCACCATTCCGTTATTTGTTAAGGCCTCATCCGACCAGCGTTGTACCAGCTCTGTCACATCGAAGCTTGCCCAACGTTGCGTCCAGTCGATTGCTCTTGTATCGGTCGCGGTAGATTCACGATCAAGCAGCCCATCAGCACCCGATACCTGCCAAGAGTCGCCTGTTACGGCCTCGTTCCATGTAGTCTGTCCCTCATGCCACGGGTGTAGCAACGCATAAATGGACACGTCTAAGGTCTGGGGATTGCTCCGTTCTTTAGGGTACAGGCTTAAAGTCGCTTGTTTGATCGCAATATCAGCAGGTAGCACGGATATATCGTATCCCAGTAATGCTGCCATCGCACCATCTGATCGCACGGTCAGTGTATTACTATCGTCGTAATTAAGGTCGGGGCTCCAAGAGCTGATGTACGTGTCTTTGGCACCGGCATAATCCAGAAAGCCATCTTGTAATGTTACAGTATCACCAGATGGTGCGGGAATCACAACGGGAGAAGCAATAGAGGCAGGGTCAGCGAGCAGTGCAAGTCCGGCCCAGCCAGGTCGAACGCCAAAGGTGTTATCCCCCTTCCAGATTAAGTGTGTGTCATAGGGGCCACCGGTATCGTCGTCATGCAAGCCCAGATTGAAGCCCATGACTTTGCCGGCGATGAGTGCGCCAGCTTGCAAATCTTCAGCAGGAATGGCTATTTCGGCATCCCAGCCATCGATACGTATATTGATCGCCGCCTGGAAACCCTCTGTTGATATCCCCTGATCTGTCTTACGTCCATCGGCATTGATGGTGTACTGGTGATCATCGGCGCCACCTTCTTTAGAATCGTTAAGGCCGTCGATTCCAAGCTCGACCTCGTCGTCATCCCAGACATTGGCGCTGTCACTGACTATCTGATTATCGAATACACTGACAGCAAAATACAGTGTTGAGTCTGTCCATAGACTACGTACGGTTCCACTGAGATCGTAACGACTGGGCAGGTCTCGTTTTTGAGTGTTAGCGGTCAATTGCTCCAGAAGCACGCCCTCAACCTCTGGCCAATCTGATAGGTCGCCGTCTAGGGTTGGGCCTTGATCGGCGGCATAGGATCGAACCCAATCGGTGGGGTAATGTGGCCGTGAGGAGATTGTCTGTCCATAACGCATGATCTTGTTCTCGTCACTAGTGCTGGCTAGTCCTCGTTCACTACTCACGAAATCGACGTCTGTTATGGCTGTGTTTACATTATGGTAATCGAGTCGCCAAGTGGTTCCAGCATCGTAAGTATACATACTAATTGCTCGCCCTCCAGCGTGCGCCTCTGTAGCGCTAACAACACTCACAGAGTATATCCCAGTCCATTCTGGAATCGACGGTGGGGTTTGTGCTTGCCAGCTTCGTCCACCATCGATCGTGTGTAAGATCGTTCGGCTTTGCCCAACAGCCCAGCCACTTTGCGTGCCGGCAGCAAAATCAACGCTATAGAGGTTGCGTTTGGTAATCCCACCGACGCTCACCCAGGACTTGCCGGCATCAATTGAGCGCAACATCGTACCGGCGTCGCCGACAGCAATTGCAGTCGTGGCATCGACCCAGACTACATCATTCAGGTGTTCCGTTGTGTTATTACTAACCGGCGTCCAGGTGTTACCGCCATCGAATGTGCGAACAACACGTCCCCACGTTCCTACTGCCAGACCAAGGGAATTATTAAACATGTTGATCGCGTACAATGATTCTATGGCACCGCTGGTCTGTGCGTGCCAGCTGACGCCACTATCAGCCGAATTTAGTATGAGGCCCTGGTATCCAACGATCCAAATGTTGGTACCATCTGGAGAGTCGATGTCGTACCCGTCGGAACGACTATCAGTAAACAAATGTCTAGCATCCCAGGTCAGGCCGCCATCCTCCGTGATCAATACATGGCTACTAGTCAACAGGAAGCCGGTATTTTCATCCACAAGCTCAACTGCTCTTGCTCCATAGATGTCGCCGTGCAATCCAAATCGACGATCCCAAGTCTCACCCCCATCAACTGAACTGTAAACACGCGGTCCCAAAGGACGATAACCCTTGTATCCTCCTCCCTTCCGTCCTGCCACCCAAAGTCGGCCGGTCGTGCTAACAATAAAGCCATCACCACTATAAGGACTGGTTCCCGTTGTAACCCAGGTCCTACCACCATCGCTGGAGTGGTAGACAACATGATGGGATCCATAGGCACTATACCATCGGTACACGATCCAACCTTCAGTAGCACTTGTAAATTCGATATTAGGGAAACTGCCAGACATGTCTGGCAAGGCACTTAATATGCTCCACATCTGCCCCCCATCATTCGTAGCGAAAATATCGCCGCGACTGGTAATGACCCACCCTCGTTGACTATCGAGTAGGCTAACATTTCGTATAAGATCTCCTTCTTGTACAGGTATTGTGAGTGGAGACCAGTTGCTGCCCCCATCATTTGTAGCCCAAAGTTGATCTCCCCAACTCAGTATCCAGCCTGTGGTTCTGTTGACGAACTCGACTTTGCTCACATTGACATTGGCTTCGGGTATACTGCTGGTCTCCTGCCATAAGTCGCCGCCATTGGTGGTACGGATTAGGGTACCGTCGCCCCCTGTGGCCCACCCATACTGGCTGTCTACGAAGATGACATTGTAGAGAGACGCAGTAACGTTCGAGGTCTGCGCTCGCCAGGTATCACCTCCATCGTTGGTATGAAGGATTACGCCGTGACCACCAATAGCCCACCCATGAGTCGAATTTACGAAATCTACGTCATTCAAATGGGTCACTATGGGTGCCGGCTGGGTAACCCAGGTAGTCCCACCGTCGGCAGAATATTTGATGAGACCATAGCTGCCGACCGCCCAGATATGAACATCATCAGGTGTATCGATAGCGTTGAAACCCAGATACAATGGGGATGACCAGTCTGGCAATACGTAGCTTTGCGCTTGTGGCGGATCAACAACGGTTGCTTGTGCAAAGGGCGCAAACCCTATCATGGCCGGCAAAGTCATAAGCAGCAAAAATCCAAAAACACGAATGTTCATTATTTTCTCTCCTGTAATATGTGAGTAACACAACTTACATATAGCAAACGAGTAGTGATCGGAAATCACTCCGGTTTCAAGCTAGTTTTAGGCTATAAACCATGCATTTCAGTAGACTGACAGCCATTGAATAGGGTTATCTTGAGTGACCACAGTTGTGGGCAGTGCTACCAATATGTGTGAATCGGAATAGTAAACCTATTTCACCGTGCACAGACTCGTGCACCCTGACTTAGATTCAATAGCACACACCGAAAATACGCGAGAGGAGATTCATATCTTATCACCGATCCTCTAATTACAGCAAGAATTATCAGTACTATTTGTAAGCGTCAGGTTCTATTACTTGTTATGGGGCGGTCT
>JAAENG010000600.1 GCA_024224665.1 Chloroflexota bacterium
AACAGGCAATAACCCGCTATCCAAAGTCCGGTATGCCAGTGGCGTCAGTCGATTGGCGTCGAGCCAGGCCAGCCAGGCGGGATAGGCCAGGGGATCAGTAGGAGGGGTGAGAGAAAACAAGGTGTCAGGATAAAACGGGCTGGAATTCAGGGATCAGGGCAGGCAACCTGGCAAGCATGCCCTGACGATCATCTTGGCGTGCGGCGGACACGAGTTCAGCGATCGCTTCATCCAGGCAGCCGGGCAGGTGCATGCCCATGCGGTAAAAGGTACGCGGGCGTACGGTGAGGGCCACGGCCAGGTAGAGGATCAAGGCCATGGCCATAGGGCAGCACGGGGCGAACGCCTTGCCAGCACGCAGGGCCAGCGCAGCCGGCGGCGCCAACGCCAGCAGGATGATGTCCAGGGCCAGGAAATGGCGGTTACGAATGTTGAGAAGTCGTTCCAGCATGTTTACTTTGCGTGTGCCGCTAACAGTGATCATGGCATGACTCACAGGTATGATCGGTGTCGTTCAGCAGGCGATTGGCGAGAAGGCTACAATGGGCGGATGTCTGATTTGATTGTGGTGAGAGGGGATAAAAAGGATGGGTATGATTTGAAATATGGCGGTTGGGTACCACAGAGGGGAAAATGGTAATCTGCAAAATGCTCAATTTGGCCGTGCCTGGAATGAAGGTTATTTATCGAGCACAGGCTTTGATCACATCCATAATACGCTCTAGATCATTTTCCGTAAGGCTGGAACCTGAGGGGAGGCACAGGCCATGTTGAAAGAGCCATTCCGAAACAGCACCGCCAATGACTTCGCAATCTGCAAAGACAGGCTGTAGATGCATGGGTTTCCACACCGGCCGGGACTCGATGTTCTCTGTCTCGAGGGC
This sequence comes from Chloroflexota bacterium, assembly GCA_024224665.1. Taxonomy (GTDB): domain Bacteria; phylum Chloroflexota; class Anaerolineae; order J102; family J102; genus PIVW01. The sequence continues at coordinate 885 of JAAENG010000600.1, forward strand.
CAGACGAATGTCCTCCCGCGTGGCGCCGAACTGCTCTGGATCAACCGTGATGACTGTCAGCCAGCGCGTAGAACGTCCCCATGGCGCTTCGGGCATGAAGCGGATGCCAGACAGGTCACCCAGAGCCTGCCGGTAATAGTCGAAGATGCGTCGTTTGGTGGTCACCCGTTCAGCCAGCACCTGCAGTTGACCCCGACCAATGCCGGCCAGCACGTTGCTGAGCCGGTAGTTGTAGCCGATTTCGGAATGTTGATAATGGGGGGCGGGGTCCCGGGCCTGAGTAGCCAGCTTGCGGGCGTGGGCGACAAAATCGGCATCCTCGGAGACAAGCATGCCGCCCCCCGAAGTGGTAATAATCTTGTTGCCGTTGAATGAAAAGATGCCGGTCTGACCGAAAACGCCCGGGGAACGCCCTTTGTACGTAGCCCCCAATGCCTCGGCTGCATCTTCAATAAGTGGCACTCCGTGGCGTTGGCAACTTTCGAGGATGGGCTCGATATCTGCCGCCTGGCCGTAGAGATGGACCAGGACGACGGCTTTAGGAAGACGACCTTTCCGGGAACGCTCCTCAAGATCCTCGACAAGCAGGCTAGGGTCCATATTCCAGGAAGCGCGCTCGCTGTCGACGAAGGTGGGCCGAGCGCCTAAGTAAACCACGGGAAAGACGCTGGCGGCAAAGGTCAGATCAGAAACCAGCACCTCATCGCCCCCTTCTACACCGAGCAACAACAGAGCCAGGTGCAATGCAGCTGTACCCGAATTGAGAGCCAGGGCGTGAGCTGCGCCGACGGTGTCACAGAATTCTTGCTCGAAGGCATCAACCTGGGGCCCCAGCGGTGCTATCCAGTTGGACGCAAAGACCTCCTGGACCAGTGGTTCTTCCAGGCCGGACATGTGGGGAGGAGAAAGGTAGAGGCGTTCAGTTGTCAATGATATTCCCCTGGTCTAGTTTACGAATTACACGAGCCGGCATTCCTACCGCCACAACACCATCCGGAATATCTTTCGTGACTACTGATCCTGCACCGATAACAGACCAGTCACCGACCGAGCGCTGGGGGATGACCGTGGCACCGATGCCAACCAATGCTCCCGTCCCAATGTGAACATCTGCACCAAGATGCGCGCCGGGCGCAATGTGCACATGGTCGGCGATCTGATTATGATGATCTACAGTACAGCCAGTATTGAGGATAACGTTTGAGCCAATCACACTGCCCGGGTTGACGATTACACCGGCACAGACCATGCTGCCTGGACCAATGGACACGCCAAGAGCAATAGTCGCCGTGGGATGTCGTGCAACAGAGAACTCTTCACCACGACTGCAGAGTTCGACGAAGACGTTGAGACGAGTCTGGTTGTCGCCGATGCCAACAATGGTTGTTTCATGGTCAATGGTCGGCAGTTTGTCTAGCTTGCCCAATACGGGTAGGCCCAAATAGCTCATTCCCAGCAATTGAGGATTATCATCGAGATAGCCTACCAGAACAATGTCATCGCTGGCTTGGTGCATGTGGAGCAGAATATCTGCAACGACCTGAGCATGGCCACCTGCGCCCAGAATCAATACTCTTGTCATCTAGTGAACGCTCCCCCTAAACTCTTCCGCCGTTGTCTGTCCCGGTTGGTTGATACCTTCACGCTTAAGAATTTTCCATAGAGTCAAGAAAATGATCTTTACGTCCAAAAACAGCGATACATTGTCTACGTACCACACGTCCAGGGCGAACTTCTGTTCCCAAGTGAGTATATTGCGTCCATTAACTTGCGCCCAGCCGGTAATACCAGGTTTCACCTCGTGGCGGCGGGCTTGATGCTCTGTATACAGTGGCAGATACTCCATCCGTAAGGGGCGCGGCCCCACCTGACTCATGTCGCCCTTGACCACGTTCCACAGTTCCGGCAACTCATCCAGGCTAGTGGAACGCAGAAAGCGGCCAAATGATGTGAGCCGTTCGGCATCGGGTAGCAGATTGCCTTCGGCGTCGCACGCATCGGTCATGGTGCGAAACTTGATCAACATGAAGGGTTTACCATGCAGGCCGGGGCGCTGTTGGCGAAAAAAGACAGGTGCTCCCAGCTTCAAACGTACGAGTGTCACAATCACAGCTAACAGCGGGCTCAACAAGATCAAGGCCGGAATGGTCAGCAGTAAGTCGAGGCAGCGTTTACCGCAACGAAGGTAGAAGTCGGGTGTAACTTTCGTCATCGTCTTGCGCTTAGCATAATCGAATAGATGGAGTTCTGCCCAGTTCACTGAGCGTGGTGATCCAATGTCTGCATGCAACGTTCAAAACGATCAACCCCGACCTTCATGGCGAGATTCTCAGCATAAAACGCTGCCCCGGCCCGGCCCAGGCATTCGCGTGCCTCAGCGGGCAGCGCTGCTAACTGCGCTACAGCCTCAGCCAGAGCGGCCGGATCTTGCGAAGAACAAACCAACCCGGCGTTAGCCTGCTGCACTAGATCGGCGGCATTGCCTTGCACCGCCATAATGATAGGTTTGCCCATGTATAGATAGGCCTGGGTCTTAGATGGAATCGTGACCCGAAAGAGTGGGTCGTCTTTCAGATGGACCAGAAGTGCATCGGCCAAGGCATAATACGATCCCATAGCTTCAGGGGGCTGACGTGGTATAAACCGGACATTGGTCAGTCCCATCTCTCTAGTCCGAACCTGCAAACGGACGCGATCCACACCGCCGCCCATCAACACAAATTGCGCTTCAGGTACACGTTCGCAGCAAAGTTGTGCGGCTTCCAAGATTGTATCTAAGCCTTGCACAGTGCCCATGGTGCCAGCGAATAAAACGTTGAAGTGGTCAGCCAGCCCAAGTTCTTGGGCCAAGGCCTCATCCCGTGGGGCTGGACGTTGTGCGATCTCATTGCACCAGTTATAAATCACTTCGATTTTGTCCGGCTCCACACCACGTTGTACCAACACCTGTTTAAATCCTGGGGACAGCACTGTGAGCCAATCGGCCCGGCGATAAACCCAGGTGCAGACTGCGCTCAAGAGGCGATTGGCTGAGTCACTACGCAATATGCCAGAGTTGATTACCGACTCTGGCCACAGGTCCTGTACGTCGATGAGGACCTTGGCACCGAACAGCAGGCGTAGCAAGAATGCTGCAGGCCCTAGCGTGACCAAATTGTAAACATAGATTACGTCAGCTTTATGCACCAGCCAAGGACCAAAGATCAGACATGAAAATGCAAAACTAAGGTAGTTAACCATCCGGTGCAAACCAGACTGGTCATGACTTGGATAGAGTGCTACACGGTTCACCCGGATGCCCTCCATTATCTCCCGTTGCCAGAGGCGGACGCGATAGCCTGGATATACTTTGCCGTCCGGGTAGTTCGGGAAGCCCGTGAGCACTTCTACTGTGTGACCACGCCCTGCTAATTCTTTGGCGAAGGGCAAGCCTTTGGTGGTAGGCTCCGGCTGGAACCACTGTGTAAGAAATAGAATGCGCATCGGTCGTCCTTCAGGTTATTTTTTGCCAAACCACTCGATTGACATAGTCGGTGTAGCTGAGGATGATACGAACGACTTTTTCGGAAACGTTGGGTATGCTGTAATCGGAGACAATGCGAAGCATGCGCTCATCGCCACGGGGTTGCGATTCCAGCACAGCCAAACCCTTGTTAACACTTTGCCACTGCAGGCCCACCATCATCACGGCCCCTTCTTCCATACCTTCGGGTCGTTCGTGAGCCTGGCGGATGTTGAGGGCCGGGAAGTTGAGAATGGAAGATTCCTCGCTGATGGTGCCGCTATCGGAAAGCACGGCTCGGGCGTGCATCTGCAGATGGACGTAGTCGGAAAAGCCAAAGGGTTTGAGAAATTCCACTTGTGGGGGTAGGGTCACGCCTCCGGCCTCAAAGCGTTTGCGAGTGCGAGGATGGGTGGAGAAGATGACCCGGCGGTCGGTTTCGGCCAACTTCGTCAGCACTTCGATCAGGCCGGCGAATTGTTGCGGCGAGTCGACATTTTCCTCTCGGTGGGCGCTAACCACATAGTACTCGCCCGCATGCAAGCCCAGTTGGTCGAGCACCGTGGATGCCTTGATTTTGGGCAGGTAATAATGCAAGACCTCGTACATGGGGCTGCCGGTCTTGATCACCCGATCCGGTGGCAAACCCTCGCTTAGTAAGTATTCGCGGGAGATATCAGAATAAGGCAAGTTGATGTCGCTGATGTGATCGACGATCTTGCGGTTGATCTCCTCGGGCACGCGTTGGTCGAAACAACGATTGCCCGCTTCCATGTGAAAGAGGGGGATCTTCAGGCGTTTGGCGGCGATGGCGGCCAGACAACTATTGGTATCGCCCAAAATGAGCACGGCATCGGGCTGAATCTCGCGCAAGACAGCATCGGAGCGGGCAATCACCAGCCCGATTGTCTCGGCGGCCGTTTTACTGGCAGCTTCCAGAAAAAAATTTGGTTTGCGAATCTCCAGATCGTCAAAAAATATCTGGTTCAACTCGTAGTCATAGTTTTGACTGGTATGAATAACGATGTGCTCGACATAGCGGTCGAGCGCAGCCACAACGCGCGAGAGACGGATGATTTCCGGCCGGGTGCCAAGAATGGTAGCGACCTTCATAAGGACACCTCTTCCCAAACTGTATCCATCCGCTCCGGATCAAATACCTCGCTGGCCCAAAACAACGTCACCAACACGCCCTCTCCCACATTCTCGATGGAGTGAGTATAGCCCGGCGGGATGTCCAGCACCATGAAGTCCTCGCCCGAAACCCGATACTCAATCACTTCCACTCCGACTTCTGACTGTTCCCTCCCCGACCCTCCCCCGACCCCGCTGGTCGCATGGGAGGGAGTTATGCCCTCTGGCACTTCGGCTGCGCCCAGCATAAGCCTCTGATCTCCGGTATGTCGGAAACGAATGATCGCCTCGCCCTCCAACACCAAAAACTTCTCGGTCTTGGTATGATGGAAATGATTGCCACGTGTGATGCCCGGTTTGGTGCGTGAGACGAAAATCTGACCAAAAGGCTCCGATTTGACGAACTCAGCCAGACAACCGCGGTGATCACAGCGTTGTTCGAGATCATAGCCAAAATCGTCCTCATCCAGATAGGTAAGATACATGCCGTATAGTTTGTGGACAACGGGATCGCTGAGATCGGGCACAATAAGCGACTTCCTGGATTCTCTGAACGATCGAATCAACTCAGCCAGCCTGCCCAATGTCACCCGATACGACGGCCCAACCTCCCGGAACTTGACCTCCGACCTCCGACCTCCGACCTCTGACCTCTGATCCCTGATCTCCGACAAAAACGCCCGCACCACATCATCAATGTGAATCAACTCCAGTTCATGGTCGGGATTCGAGATGGTGATGGGCAGATCATGGACGATGTTGTAGCAGAAGGTGGCGACAACAGTATTGTAATTGGGACGGCTCCATTTGCCAAAGACATTGGTGAGCCGGTAAATGATGGCCTGAGCGCCGGTCTGTTCCCCATAGCGGGCCACGACTTCTTCGGCCAGGCGCTTACTGCGACCATAGGAATTATCCAGTTCGGTCTGAATGGAGGAGGAGAGCAGGATGGGCGGGGGATCCTCCCGCTGCGCCAGGCGTTCACAGATGGTACTGGTGAGGCCGGCATTGCCGGTAAAGAATTCCTCTTCGTTCCTGGGGCGGTTCACGCCCGCTAGATGATAGACGAAATCGGCTTCATCCAGCCAGGCGTTCAACTCGTCCAGTGTGTTGTTGATATCGTAGCCCAGAATTTGAACGTCGTCCCGCTGCTGCAATCGGACGATAAGGTTTTTTCCGATGAAACCATTGGAACCGGTGACAAGAATTATCATACGAGACCGTTCCCTTCAGAACCATTGGTCAGCGCCCGTTGAATGTAAGTCAATTTGAGCAGCATCTCGGTCATCTCATCCACCGAAAGCCGATGCGTGTTATCAGAGTTATAATCTTCCTGCTGCGCCAGAGGCGGAATGCCTTCGAAGTAGTAGGCATCGTAGTTGAGGTCACGGTTATCCGCGGGCACACGATAATAGTCACCCTGATCCTGCGTCCGGATCATCTCCTCCCGCGTCAGCAGGGTCTCGAACTGCTTTTCACCGTGGCGGGTACCGATGATGTCGAAGGGAACATCGCTATCGAAGATCTGCTTCAGGGCCAGGGCCAGGGTTTCGATGGTGGCGGCGGGCGCTTTCTGCACGAAGAGATCGCCTGATTCGCCATGCTGGAAAGCGTAAAGCACCAAATCTACAGCGTCATCAATGCTCATCATAAAACGGGTCATGCCCGGATCGGTGACGGTTAGGGGCTTTCCGGTTTGGATTTGCTCCACAAAGAGAGGAATGACGGAACCGCGCGAGGCCATGACGTTACCGTAACGGGTGATATTGACGGTGCAATCTCGATTTGAAACGACGCGTGATTTTGCCACTGCCAGCTTTTCCATCATCGCTTTGGAGATGCCCATGGCATTGATGGGATAGGCCGCTTTGTCGGTACTGAGCACGACCACACTCTTGACCCCGGCCGTACTGGCAGCATTCATCACATTCTCAGTACCCACGGCATTGGTGAGCAATGCTTCCATGGGATAGAATTCGCAGGAGGGCACCTGTTTGAGGGCGGCGGCATGGAAGACGTAATCCACGCCGACCATGACATCGAGCAGACTCTCGCGTCGGCGCACGTCGCCGATATAGAACTTGAGCTTGCGGTTGTTGTAGGTCAGACGCATATCGTGCTGCTTTTTCTCATCGCGTGAGAAGATACGGATCTCGCCGATATCGGTTTCGAGGAAACGACGTAGCACAGCATTGCCGAAGGTGCCGGTGCCGCCAGTGATGAGGAGGGTATTTTCTGTAACCATTCAGGTCAATTTCTCCTTCCATGCCCCGTAACATCCTTTAATAAAGTCTCGTAGCAATCGACCAAAACCGCTCTGGTGTAGCTGGACAGATAAGCCTGTCTTCCGGCCTGACCGAGTTGAGAGCGATGTTCGGGTGACATAGTATAAAGCTCACGAATCGCCTGCACCAAGGATTCGGGGTTTTCGGGCGGACAAACCACTCCCGATCCTGCCCCACGAGTCACGTCCGCTGCATCACCGGCAACTGCACAGAGAATCGGTCTTCCACAAGCCAGATAAGCGATGGTCTTGGACGGAATTGTAATCTCGAACAGGGGATCCCGTTTGAGATGCACCAGCAACACATCGGCCAAGGCAAAGAAACGTGGCATCATTTCAATCGGTTGGTGCTCGATGAAACGAACGTTCTCCAACCTCCTACTTTCGGCTGCTGTTCTCAAGCGTTGTACATCCACTCCACCACCGATCAAAATAAACTGCATTTTTGGCAAGTCACGCAGCCTCTCGGCAGCAGCCCATACACTATCTAGCCCCTGAGCAGCCCCCATGTTGCCAGCGAACATCACATTGAACCGTCCATTTAAACCATACACCGCGCCCAATTCAGAATCAGGTGGCAGTGGTCGATAGATGTCCTCGTCAGCCCAGTTGGGGATCACATGGATCCTCTCAGCAGGCACGCCTTTCTCAATCAGGTTCCGTTTGAAGCCAGGAGAGATGACCGTGACAGCCGCAGCCTGGTGATAAATGAATTTCGCTAACCATCCTAGCATCGTGGCAATCCGTGAGGATGGCATCATGCCGGTAGCGGACAACGTTTCAGGCCACATGTCTTGTACTTCATACACAAAAGGTATACGACGTGCAAGACCAATCCACCAGGCAGGAATACCCGTCGTCAGTGGTGGATGATAGACCCACATGACGTCGGCAGGTCCAGATAAAATCGAACCAAGTACAGAAGCTGAGGCGGCGAAGGTGAAGTAGTTGAGCATGCGCTTGATGCCAGAACGACTGTGATCGGGATAGAGTGGAAGTCGCAACACCCGCACACCGTCCATCTCCTCCCACTGCCGCCATCGAACACGATAGCCGGGATACAACTCACCGGTTGGGTAATTAGGAAACCCAGTAATCGTGGTCACTTGATGGCCCCGAGAAACCAGATCTCGCGCCAGCAGGTGGATTTTCGCTTCTGGTTCAGGGCGATACCATTGCGAGAGGACGAGAATCCGCATTATCCATGCTCCCGAGCCTGCAGGAACAGGTTGCGATTGGCATCGATGATCGCCGTGTCCTGGCTGAATGATTGCGCCATCTTTCTGGCACCCGCCGACCACGTTGAAAACGTAGTTGCATCCATGTCGACAATCTGCGCAAGCGCAGACTGAAACGCTTCCGGCTTTTCCAAGGGGAGATCCCACCCGGCTTTCTGTTCTGTAAGATTCCGCCAGGGAGTCTGATCGCTGATCAAGACCGGACAGCCGGAAGAAAGCGCTTCCAATATGACATGGCCGAAGTTTTCGCCGCGAGTAGGGAAAAGTAAGAGATGGTAACATGAGAGAACGTTAGGTACATCATCTGCAGTGATTGCTCCTTTGTAGGATACCTGAACATTGTTCGGTAGCGATTGCATCAAAGCCAAGCATTCCTGCCAGTAGGTCTCGTCCTCGATAGGGCCATAGATGTCGAAGACGATGTCATCGGTGGTCTGTCGCAACAGATTGACCGCATAATCGAGATTTTTATTGCGCGCGATTCTTGAAAGGAACACAATCCTAGCATTACCAATGGTTTTTTCTGTAAGAGATGAGAATTGAGTACTACCTGTATCCGCAGGAGGTAGATTAGGAACAACGGTAACTAGTGGCTCGTTACTAGCTTTCACGCTTTGCCATATATTCAGAATATCCTGCTTTTCATTTACACCCGTAGCTTGCCAAATCAACTTATCAGACAGTCTCATTCGTAAAGCGAAGTCGATATATAATTGCTTTTTGGTTTGTTTTAGCTCTAAAGCACCTGGAGAGAATTCGCCGCGCGGTGCAAGAATGATAGGTCGGGCGGGAAACAATCCCAAACGTCGCCAGAACAGTGTTTTTATCGTGAGTGTGGAAAAAAAACTATTCAGATAAAGAATATCGTAATCGATTTCCTGGAGAAGTCGTCGCCAGTTGGGCCAACTTCGTTCTCGCCGAGTGAGATAGCGTACTTGTGCTTTCCCCACCTGTTGCCACTGCCCCAGCATCACGCCCTCGTATGGCATTGCATCGCCCAAATCATGATCGGCGGTGAGAATACGAAAATCGAATTCGTCACCCAGATGCGCAACGAGATTGGCAATTGTGCGAATGGGACCGCCGCCTTTATAGCCTGGCAAATAGTGCCCGGTAACGCTAAGTATCTTCGTCATTCACTACTTAATCGTATCTTCTCAATAATTCGGGGGAGAGCATTTTAGTACGATGATCATGATACAATATGTTGTATGATCGGAGTGGGAATACACAACTTGTTGTATATCTGCGAAGGCGGCCTCAGAAGTTTCTCCGAATTATTGAGAAGATACACTTAATCGGTAACTCTGTGTGGAAAACTTATGGGCGCCGTCTCTGGTACTCCTGCCGCCACAGGTTTATCGCTAGTAGGAATTTCAGCTAGCTTCTGGCGCTCTACAGAAACAAGCGCTATCGCCACTGCCACATGAACGAGCACACCAATACCTCCTGAGGCAAAGTAAAGAGATTCTCCCAAATTGACGAACAACGCCGTCAGAAATAGCGAAATTACCGACACCTTAACCGATTTCCGAACCACACGAAATTGGCTAAGTATCATGAGGAATAGCAAAATGGACCCAAGAAGTCCAACTTCTTCCAGGGCAGCCGTGACCATGAATCCCTTCTCTGCTGGCAAACTCACAGGTACACCCGCCACTATAGTTGCCAAGGCAACGGATTCAGGATTAGTGGAAATGCCAAATCCAATGCCGAATAATGGATGCCGAGTATAAGTACTCCAGGATCGTTCAGCTAACGCCCATCTAGATGCGAATAAGTGTGAAACAGCGGAACTCTCAGGATCGATAGATAATTCATAAGGTTTATAAGCTAAAACATCGCGTTCATATACGAATTGCTGTATCTGAGTAGTCGGACTTGTTACCCACAAAAGAACCACAACCGCTGCCAAGCCAAAATAAGTTATAGGGCTAAATAGCAGTTGATTAAGATGCCTCGATCTGGACTTATGCATCAGAATGCCTATTCCAAAGCCAAGAATCAAGGCAAAATACCCTGTTCTTGAACCCGACATAACAGCAGTAACCGTCATGACCCCAAGAAAAATGATTTGATACCATCGTATCCCAAAACTAGGATCCAACAACCAGCGTCCAACAGCCAATGCTAGAGGAATAGAAACGATAACGCCATAGCTCTGCGGATGACTAAGAATGCCTTGAAATTGTGTCCCATTACGGATGTAACCTATAGTTGAAAAATGTAGTGGTAAACTCAAAAGTGCGACAACAGTTCCAAATGCAATGAGCGTAATCCCAAAATCCTTTTTCCCCATCCTGACACCTAGATAAGCAGTAATTAGAAGAATTGCAAATGATGCCAGTTTAATAAGAGATGCCAGTGGCCAAGCGCTTACCGAGAGAGAAGTCAAGGTAGCATAGACTACGAATGCAAACAGAAATTTCGACCACGAGGGCAGTGGAACAGGATGCCGGAACCACTCGAAGGCTATGCGGACACTCGCTTCCAGCAAAATAAACCAGCGCGCAAAGGAGGCGATCTCTCGGACAGGCACAAGTTCTGGATTGATAAACGTGAGTAGCAGCGAGAGTAAGAGCCCCTCAATTGCCTCTTCTGGCCCTCGTAGTACCCAGATTCCTATTACAATCCATGCCACAAACACCCACATAGTTCCAAGAAGTGCAAGGAACAGTACGAGCAGCATTAGCCATACTATTGGCGGTATGGCTTTCCATACCGAGATTTTGCTACTCCTGCCAATGGCATACGGCCGATTAGATTCTGTTATAGTCAATAGAGTTAACGATTCAGATTTCGGTTTTATCGACATTATCTTTAATATTGGCTTTGCCCACTATTAACTACTGGCTGGGCACCTGCCAATTTGACCTGTGCGAAGGCTGTTCAGCCACACACTGGGTTCAGTTCGATTGGGAAAACGGCGAACGGCCTCTTCAAACAATTCCAGTGCTTCGTCACATCGACTGAATCGAGCGTGCGAGCGTCCGGTTGCTCCGTAGAGCCACAGATCGTCAGGTGAACGCTGGATTGCCTCCAGACAATCCTTCAAACCTCGTTCAGGATCCGCATTCGAATAAACGAGTGCTTCACCAACATTGCAACGATAACGAGCGTTATCGGGAGATAAGACAAGAGCCTTTTCGAAATAGGGTAATGCCTTTCGCCAGCCACCCATCGTTCGATTAATTGACCCAAGAATATGGAAAAGTTCCGGTTTATCAGGGAAAAGAGGAAGCAATGCCTCGTAATGGTGCTGGTAGCTTGCTAATTCATCTCGAGTCCGAACTTGCGGTACACTTCTGCCAGCGAGGGCATGCCAAAGACTCCCATCTAATGATTGGAAGCGAATGAGATCCTCTCTGCCAAGTGCGAATGCCGCCCTTGCATATAGAATCCGACATGACAGGCGCCGTAGGCATGCATCAGTATATCTCTGACCTATCATTATTACTTGACTGCCGTCGCCGAGAACAGCAGTTTTCAGCACTGTTAACATGATCTCACCATCGGTGGCAGATGGTCCAATACCGATCGAGTCATCAGCACTTCTTTGCCAATCATACCCACCGACGCCCCAGTACAAATCATCTGCCATTTCAGGTAAAGCCAAGAGAAGTGAAGCCATTCCTCGTACTGCGAATAGATTAGAGGAGAATGCCCTAAATACTGCTGCTCTGGCACCGATGATTGCAAGCGTTACTACTGCTGCCACCAGAAGATAATTGATGATGCTATTTTGCTTGTACATTGCGAGTTATGTGGGCAGTCAGATAAGCCGCCCACTGTTCTGGAGAATAGCGCCCAGACAATATCGAACTGCGCCGCCCCATTCTAAGAAAGTGTTTGAAAAATGGTTTTACGGCGCCCGAATTACAGTTGAGCGGGCGAGCCGTCGAGTCATGATGTGAATCATTGCCGCATATATCATGGCTTCGCTTGTTTCAGGTAAGATTTCATACTCCTTGCTGAGGC
>JAAENG010000601.1 GCA_024224665.1 Chloroflexota bacterium
AATATTGACGTAACCCGCCAGCAATATCCTGCCATCGCTCAGCACGTTTAAATCTAAACTAGATGCATCGTCACCCGTGAAACCCGTGGTGAGTTTGCCATCGCCGTCAAAGCTGGTATCGAGCGAACCATCAGTGTTGTAGCGGGCCAGGGAAAAGTCCCAATCGCTGCCGTTAAAGCTGGTGCCCGCCACCAGTATCTTACCATTGCTTTGCACAGCAACGCTACTGCCGGAATCGTTAGCAGACCCGAATGCAGTGGTAAGAATTCCATCACCATCGAAACTGGTATCAAGCGACCCGTCGGTGTTGTAGCGGACCAGGGCGAGATCTTTATCGCTGCCGTTGTCGCTATTGCCCGCCACCAGTATCTTGCCATCGCTTTGCATCGTAACACTGACAGCTGAATCGTCTCCAGCCCCAATGGCGGTGGTGAGGATGCCATCGCCGCCGCCGAAGCTTGTGTCGAGCGTGCCGTCACTGTTGTAACGCGTCAGCGCGAAATCCCAGTCTGTACCATTATGGCTGAGCCCTGTCACCAGTATCTTTCCATCACTTTGCACCGTGACGTCTTTAGCTCTGTCATCCCCTGATCCGATTGCGGTGGTGACGATGCCATCACCGCCACCGAAGGTGGTATCCAGCGACCCATCGGTGTTGTAGCGGGTCAGCGCGAAATCATCATCGCTGCCGTTCCAGCTCTTTCCTATTGCCAGCATCTTACCGTCGCTCTGCAACGTGAAGCCTGCGCCGATATCATCACCAGACCCGAAGTCCGTGGTGACGCTGCCGTCTCCGGTGACACTGAAGAAGGTCGGGGCGTGATTGGCGGCGGAGACGGTGACCGTGGTGTCATAGTTGGCGCTGGTGCCGCCATCACCATCGTTCAGCACAAAGCGAACAGTGCGCGCACCGGTGGTGGCGTTGTCGCGGTCGGTGTTCTCATAGGTGATATTCTCGATCAGTGCCTGCACCGCCGCGGGGGTGGCACTGGCGTTGAGGGTGATGACCAGATCGTCGCCGTTTGCTCCGCCTTCAAAGCTGCCGATGAGGGTGCCTCCATAGGCAACCCCCCAACCTGCAATACTGATTTCGCCAGCGCCATAGCCCTGGTTGCGAATGCCAAGTATGTCTTCCGCCGAGTCACTGCCCGCGGTAAACGAAACGGTCAGGGTGCCGGTGTCAAAGTCTGTGGAGTCGACATCGGCCACGACCACATCCGACCCCTGTTCGATCACTACCGCGCGATCACCTTCCGAATAGGCCAGCCCGTCACCTGCCAGGTTGCTGATGGTCGAAACGTCGTTGGCGGTAGTAACATTTACCGTAGCTACTGTGCCATCTGCCGTCAGACCACTGCCTGAGTCAGTCACACTGGTTAGTGTCACTGTACGTGCTGTCGTGCCCGGATCGTTATTTGTTGTATTATTGAAAACCAGACTGTTCAGCATTGTATTGACTGTAGCATCATCGGTGCCGGCGTGTGTGATCGTGACGATCGGGGTCGCCCCAGCGCTCGAAACTGTATAGGTAAAGCCACTCGCCACAGTCGCCCCATTGGTGTTCAAATCAATATCGGTTGCACCAAAGCTTAAGGTATCACCTGACTCTACATTGGCCATGGTCAGGATGATTTGAGTTATGGTGTCGCCTGTCTCAATCGTATCTATAGTAGAACTAAATAAGCTTGTAGTCGCCCCAGAATCTTCTGTAAATAAAACAGTGTTACCTGTAACGGTAATGTCAATGGCATCGTCAGCCTTCGCTACGTTGACAGTCGCTACTGTGCCATCGGCAGTTGTGCCGGAGCCGGAGTCTGTTACGCTTGTTAGTGTCACGGTACGTGCCGTCGTGCTTGGATCGTTGTTCGTCGTATTGTTGAACACAAGACTGTTGAGCATTGTATTCACCGTTGCATCATCGGTGCCGGCATGTGTGATTGTAACTACTGGTGAAACACCAGCGCTCGAAACAGTATATGTAAATCCACCGGCTACGGTTGCGCCATTGGTGTTTAAGTCAATATCGGTTGCACCGAAGCTCAACGTATCTCCTGACTCAACATTAGCCATGGTCAGTATCACTTGAGTTATAGTGTCTGTAGTTTCTATCGTATCTATAGTAGAACTAAATAAGCTTGTGGTCGCTCCGGCATCTTCAGTAAAGAGCACTGTATTGCCGGTAACTGTGATGTCAATCGCGTCGTCA
>JAAENG010000602.1 GCA_024224665.1 Chloroflexota bacterium
GCTGACGCTCCCGAGCAAACGATACACCCGGCCAGCTTCGGTGGGGGAGCGATGAATACTCAAGGCGAGGGCTGGGCCGTCTTGGGCGGAATAGTGATCTTGAGCCAGATGCAATTCGCCGGGTAGCGTGGATCGAATGCTGGGTTAGGCGCCGACGCCATATCGCTATTTCGGGTTTCGTGTTAGATTAAGCTGACTCAGAAACCCCTCTCCTCAAAACCTCTCGTGACCAAAAGACACGCCGGTTTGCCATTCTCCCAACCCGTCTCAGATCAATATGCTTCTTTCCGATATTTCTGTAAGAGCCGCCCACACGATGGCACTGATCGGGCTCCTATGTGGCATCGGTACCGCGCAGACCTTCACGAAGTTGATTGCCGAGGATGATCCGATCCCTGGCGGAGTTTATGGCGGCCAGATCTCTTACATCGAAACTGTCGATATCAACAACAGGGGAGATTGGGCTTGCCTGGTCCGCGCAGACGGCGGCACCTCGCTATCTACATGCTACGTCCTGGTGAATGGCGTCGTCGCATTCGAACAGGAC
>JAAENG010000603.1 GCA_024224665.1 Chloroflexota bacterium
ATAATTAGCCTGAAACCCAGGTGTTTTCTGAGCGACATGCTGAAAATCGTCGTAAAAAATGAACTCCCAGTTCAAGTGCGGTGCTACCCACTCCTCTGCGAGTGTTGATTTATTGATTTGTTTGGTTCTTACTAGAAAGATGTGGTTCAGTAGCACAACCATCACGTAACACGCAATACGAAACCAACAGCCAGTCAGAGATTCTTTGCTTCATCTTTGAATCATCCTGTCATCGTCTATCTTATCATCGTGATCTGAAAGTGACTCATATTGAGCGGCGATACCCAGTGCCCTTTCCTTTACCAATGCCTTCAAGGCATCGGGCGCCGTTACGATAGCAGCACCACCATAGGCGAGCGCGGTACTGGCTGCCCATTCCAGATTGGGAGCGGTGAACGCTACCTCAACCGACCCGCCCGCCTGCTGCTCGACCGCATCCCATTGCCAGAGATCGGCCAGCGCTATAGAGGCAAATCGCCGCGAGAAACACATACGGGCGTGCACCTTAGGTTTTTGTTTCCAGACATCGGCGAGGTAGAGGTGGATATCGAAATCATGCGGCTCATCAAAGGTCTGGTCGGTCAATGTCATTGCCTGGATGCGGTCTATGCGAAAAGTACGTTTGTCCTTGCGCAGATGGCAGAAACCGACGACATACCACCAACCCCATTGGTGAACCAAGGCATAAGGATCCACTAGGCGACGACTGGGCTCTGGATTTTCTCTTCTCCTGTAGTCTATTGCCAGGCGTCTGCGCTCATGCACCGCCCGGCGTATTTTTTCCAGATTTGGCAGCAAAGGTTCTTGCTCGCCCCGATGAAAAGAGGTGGCGACCAATTTCCTGCGCGCCCACGCCACCTCCTGGCGCTGTTCATCCGGCAGGAGATTATCCAGTTTCGCCAGCACACCACGCGCTGCATCCCGATACAGTCGCCCCCACATCTCCTCGACCAGGCTGGTTCCCAGATAGACCGCGACGGCTTCTTCGGGCGTGAAAACAAGGGGCGGCATCCGGTAGCCTCTCACCAGTGAAAACCCGCCGTGTGGCCCTCGTTCCGAGTAAATCGGAATACCCATCTCCTCAAGGGTGGCGATATAGCGATGCACCGAACGCACGGAAACAGCCAACTCCTCAGCCAGATCCCCAGCTTTCTGGTTTGGTTTTCGCTGTAACAACATGATGAGGGTGATAAGCCGAGAAGCTGTATTTGCCATTGTCTCGTCCTGATAGCCAAATTCTGTCGTTATTATAGAATAAGTTTATGTCAGAATGCGACATAAATGTTCACAGAATTATAGCCTGCTTAAAAACTGGCCTGTGTAACTGGCCGCCACCCCAGCTACATGCTCTGGCGGCCCTTCCGCAACGATACATCCCCCTTCATCGCCACCCTCTGGCCCCAGATCGATCAGCCAGTCTGCGGTTTTGATCACGTCCAGGTTGTGCTCGATCACGATAACGGTATTGCCCGCATCAGTCAGGCGGTGCAGCACGTCCAATAGCTTTTGGATATCGGCAAAGTGCAGGCCGGTAGTGGGCTCGTCCAAGATATAGAGCGTGTCGCCGGTGGAAACCCGTGCCAACTCTTTGGCCAGTTTCACACGCTGGGCCTCACCCCCCGACAAAGTTGTGGCGCTTTGGCCCAGTTTCACGTAGCCCAGTCCTACATCCACCAGTGTCTGCAAAATGCGGCGCACCTTGGGTACGTTTTCGAAAAAGACCAGCGCCTCCTCCACATCCATATTCAGAACATCGGCGATATGCCTGGCTTTGTAGCGCACCTGCAATGTCTCTGCATTGAAGCGGCTGCCCCTGCAGATATTACACGTCACCCACACATCAGGCAGGAAGTGCATCTCCACCCGTTTGCGGCCATATCCTTTACAGGCTTCGCAGCGTCCCCCCTTGACATTGAAGCTAAAACGCCCAGGTTTGTAACCACGCGTTTTGGCCTCAAGGGTCAGGGCGAACAGCTCTCGGATATGGGTCATGGCATTAACGTATGTGGCGGGGTTTGACCGCGGTGTGCGGCCAATCGGTTCCTGAGTGATATTGATGACTTTGTCGATATGCTCCATGCCGTCGATGCGATCATAATCACCCGGTTTGCGTTCGGCGCCGTGCAGTGTTTGCGCCAGCAGCGGTTGCAATGTCTGAGCCACTAAAGAGGATTTTCCGCTCCCCGAGACACCGGTTACGCAGGTAAACAATGCCAACGGGAAACGTACTGTCAGATTTTTGAGATTGTTCTGTCTGGCGCCGATTAGCCCGAGCCATTTATCATGGCTCGGGCGACGTTGGCCGTTGGGCGAGGATACTTGCCGGTCACCTCTGAGATACCTCCCGGTGAGAGAATTGGGGTCCGCCATGATCGCTTCGGGAGTTCCGGCAGCGACCACCCAGCCGCCATTGATCCCGGCGCCTGGCCCTAGATCGACAACCCAGTCGGCGGTGAGCATGGTGTCTTGATCATGCTCGACAACCAAGACAGTGTTGCCCATATCACGCAGTCGTTCCAAGGTATCAAGTAAACGGCGATTATCACGTTGGTGCAGGCCAATGCTCGGTTCATCCAGTACATAGAGCACCCCAACCAGGCCACTGCCGATCTGGCTGGCCAGGCGAATACGCTGGCCTTCGCCACCAGAAAGAGTGGGGGCGGGCCGATCCAGGCTGAGATAGTGCAAACCCACGTTCACCAGAAAACGAAGTCGCTCATGGATCTCTTTGAGCACATCCTCTCCGATTTCCAACTGTTCTGCGCTCAACTTGTTTTCCGTAGCGCGCGCAGAGTTAACCGTTGCCCGTTGACTGTTGATTGTTGATTGTTCGTTCGGCCACAGTGACTGAACCCAACCTACAGCCTCGCCGATACTCATCTGTGTTACGGCGTAAATCGTCGTGCCGCCTACCATCACGGCGCCACTCTCGGGCCGCAAGCGCTGTCCCCGGCAGGTCGGACAAAGCTGTTTGCTCATAAAACTGGTGTACCAACGGCGCATGCCTTCGGACTGGGTCTGGCGATATCGCCGGCGTACGGCATTGACTGTGCCTTCAAATTCCCACTCCCCTGACCACTTCCCACGGTTACTGGCAGATTCCCAATTGACGCGCACGCCGCCATACAGCAAGGCATGTCGGCATTCGGGTGATAGCTCACGCCAGGGCGTAGCCATATCCTGGTCGAATTGCTGGGTGATCTGGCGCACAACCTGGTAGGTGCCGGATGTCTTTTTCTTGCCAAACTTGCCCCAGGTTTTCACTGCCCCTTCGTTCAGACTCTTATCCGGGTCAATAAACAGGTCGGGATCAAACTCGACCTTTGTGCCCAAACCGTTGCATTCGGGGCACATCCCTATCGGCGAGTTAAAGCTAAACATCTGCGGTGTCAGCTCGGGGAAGCTGATGTTGCAACTGGCACAAGCGTTTTTCTCCGACAACATCCATTCTTCACCTCCCTCTATGCTGATGATCACCATACCATCTCCCTGGCGCAAAGCCGTCTCGATGGAGTCAGTCAGCCTCGAAACGTAATCGCCATTCGGCGTGGCTGAATCATCACGCAAAGAACCTACAACCGCAACAAGACGATCCACAATCACTTCGATCGTGTGCTTTTTGTTCTTGTCGAGCTTGATAGGTTCTTCCAGGGATCGAATGTCGCCATTCACGCGCACCCTACTGAATCCATCCGCCTGCACTTGTTCGAAGGTATCTTTGAATGTTCCTTTGCGGTTACGTGCCAGTGGCGCCAGGATCTGGAAGCGCGTACCCGCGGGCAAATTCGTTACCTGTTCGACGATTTCTTGAGCCGATTGGGCTCGCACCTCACGGCCGCACTGAGGGCAATGAGGCGTGCCCACGCGCGCAAAGAGCACCCGCAAGTAGTCGTAGATCTCGGTGACAGTGCCCACTGTGGACCTGGGGTTTTTACTAACCGCTTTCTGCTCGATGGCGATTGCCGGGCTGAGGCCACCAATGAAATCAACTTTGGGCTTTTCCATCTGGCCGATGAATTGGCGAGCATAGGCGGAGAGGGATTCCACATAGCGGCGTTGTCCCTCAGCGTACAATGTGTCGAACGCCAGCGATGACTTGCCGCTACCCGAAACACCGGTGATCACCACCAGCTTAAAGCGGGGCAGCACGATATCGATGTCTTTTAGATTGTGCTCTTTGGCGCCGCGGATGAGAATGTCTTCTGGTTCCATATTGCGAGTCGTTAAAATAAAGTGGTTCAACAGGATGTAGTGTGGTCCTAGAAAAACACGTGTTGCGTATTGCGCGTTACGTGATGGTTGTGCTAACGAACCGCGCCTTTCTAGTAGGAGCCACGCAAATTCCGAACGAGCCAAGAAAGTTGATTACAAGACTACGTCACCATTATACAACAAGATCATGTCAGAATCGGTCATATTTAGAACATATGTCCTTAAAGTTTATGATCACCTTGTCACGAAAACGGGCGCGTGCTACACTCACCGCCAGTCCCCACTTTCTTGTCAAGGAGCGCAGGTAGCATGTCGATGAAAAATTTGATTCGATTAGAGCAATTGTTTTTAGTAATCCTCTCGATTTATCTCTTCAGCACGCTGGAATACGCCTGGTGGTGGTATGCGATCCTCTTCCTAACCCCCGATCTCAGTATGGCCGGCTACCTGGCCGGTCCTCGCGTAGGAGCAGTTACCTACAATCTGGTTCACCACAAAGGGGTTGCGGTGGCCTTGTACGTGGCAGGCGCATTGCTTGGCAGCCAACCCTTGCAATTGGCAGGTGTTATCTTGCTCGGACACTCCAGCTTTGATCGTGTTTTCGGCTATGGTCTCAAATATCCCGATTCGTTCCAACACACCAGTTTGGGTATGATTGGTAAGGCCAAAACAGAGTAAAGCGTGTTGCGTGTTGCGTGGTGCTTGTCTACACTGAACACACCTTTCTCGTAAGAGCCACGTAAATTCTGGGCGTGGTTCATTGCGCTAGAAATCGATCTTTACAATTTTGGCATCTAATACCAACGAGATGCAATCTCTGGCTCAAAGTACAAAGCGCATTTGGTTGGGCGCTCTCGCCCTCAGGCGCTCGCGTGCTAGCAAACCAGGCCCTGATGAAAGTTAACTTATTAATCCGGTAATAACAACCTGACAGATCCGCCGGGGGATGTACGACCGCTGATGAAAGTTAAGAAAATATGTATTAGGCAA
>JAAENG010000604.1 GCA_024224665.1 Chloroflexota bacterium
ACGACCTGCAAGGTGGTCGCGTGCAAAGCTCCCAAGACGTTGAAGCGTTTGCGACCACTGGGCGCTTGAATGAACTGGCGGACGAAGCACCACAGGAAACCGAGAAAAGGACGCATCACGAAGTGAGCGGCATCTACAAAGGACACATGGCGTTTTCCTTATTCATGCGCCGGCGCACCCTGGGATGCGGATGATAACGTCGCTGATAATGCAATTGCTCGACCACTTCCGAATCGAATTCAATCTCGACCATTGTTGCGCTCCTACTATTTTGTGAGAGGACAAAGAGCGCAAGATTCTAGCAATTGTTCCCAGACTGCGCTGAGAAAATCAGGCCCCATTGAGGCAGGTAGCAAGTAGCAGGTCGCAGGTGCGAGTGCGGTTGCAGACACGGTTGAACTTGCCACTTGCAAACCTGCCACTTGCAAACCTACCACTTGCCACAAACATCGACAAAAAGTTGTCGAAGATTTTGAGTAAGCGCTTAGTTATTTCCTAATATCCTTCCCTGCCCGCCCCAAGGCTTTCTGGCAAGACGTTATTCACAATCTGGCTAAAGAACGGAGCACATGGGCACTCCAGTAACTCATCTAGGGACACACCCTAATCAATTCCTGCGTACAATGAGGATAACGTCATGAGTGAATATCGATTTTGGCAACTGCTGATCGTGGTCTGGCTGGTCTTGGCCGCCGTTACCTTCGTGTCGTTATTCCTTGTCGCCGCACCTTACGGTCGCCATTCACGTCGCGGTTGGGGAGCGATGATCTCCAGCCGTTGGGGTTGGATGTTGATGGAGACACCGGCAGCCCTCGTGATCCTGATATGTTTTGTCGTGGGTGAGCACAACGACACGATTACGGCCTGGGTATTTCTAGTTTTGTGGGAGATCCACTACCTCTACCGAGTCTTTATCTACCCATTTACATTGCGCGACACAGGGAAGGGCATGTCATTGACTGTTGTAGCTATGGCGATCGTATTTAATATCGGTAATGGCTACATCAATGGCCGTTACCTGTTCACTTTCTCCGGGGGCTATGCCAATAGCTGGTTATTACAAACGCAGTTCCTCATTGGTTTGGGTATCTTCATCGCAGGCTTGGTACTCAACCGCCGCTCTGACGCCATTCTGAATAGATTGCGTAACTCGCAAGAGAGCGGCTACAAAATCCCGCGCGCAGGATTTTTTAAATGGGTATCCTGCCCTAATTACTTGGGAGAATGCATCGAATGGGTGGGCTGGGCCGTGCTGACCTGGTCTATCGCCGGTCTCACATTTGCCATCTGGACCGCCGCCAACCTGGTACCCAGGGCCAGAAGTAACCACCGCTGGTACAAAGCCTCGTTTCCCGACTACCCGCCCGAGCGCAAAGCCCTGATCCCATTCATTTGGTGAACCGATTCTCAATGTCATTAGCAAACTAAAAATGCAGACCGGCGCCAGTTTGACGCCGGTCTTTACCAGGAGTCTTAGGTAGGCTCAGTTTCTGACTGAGCCAAGGGAATCGTGTTGAACGCCAGATCGCCGTTTTGAGCATCGACGACCACATGGTCTCCATCTCTGACATTGCCTTGCAAGATCTCCAACGCCAGGGGATCTTGGACACGGCGCTGTAAAACGCGCTTGATGGGGCGAGCACCATAGGCGGGATCGTATCCTTGGCTGACAATCAGGTCCTTGGCCGCATTTGTCAGCTCAATGGTGATGCCGCGCCCGGCCAACAGATTTCGTATCCGACCCAACTGGATATCGACGATCTCCTTGAGATGATCTTGGCTGAGAGCGTGGAAAATGACGATATCATCCACCCGGTTGAGAAATTCGGGCCTGAAGTGCTGGCGCATTGCCTCCATCACCCGGCTTTCAACTTCTGCCTGGTCAGAGGCGACCTCCAAGATGTAGTGGCTGCCGATATTGCTGGTCATGACGATCACAGTGTTGCGAAAATCAACAGTGCGTCCCTGTCCGTCGGTGAGGCGGCCATCGTCCAGGACTTGTAACAACACATTGAAGACTTCGGGATGGGCCTTTTCGATCTCGTCGAAGAGCACCACGCTGTAGGGGCGGCGTCGTACCGCTTCGGTGAGCTGGCCACCTTCGTCGTAGCCAACATAGCCGGGTGGAGCGCCGATCAGACGGGCGACGGTATGGCGCTCCTGGTACTCACTCATGTCGATGCGCACCAGATTATGTTCATCGTCGAAGAGAAAGGCGGCCAGCGCTCTTGCCAGCTCGGTTTTACCAACACCGGTGGGGCCCAGGAAGATGAAAGAGCCAATGGGGCGGTTGGGATCCTGCAGCCCGGCGCGCGATCGCCGCACTGCTGCCGAGACCACACCGACAGCTTCATCCTGGCCGACCACCCGGCGATGCAGGCGATCTTCCATGCGGATCAACTTCTCGACTTCACCCTCGAGCAGCTTGGCCACGGGGATTCCCGTCCACTTGCTGACAACGGTGGCGATCTCTTCCGAATCAACTTCTTCTTTGAGCAAGGCGCCATGTTTCTGTAACTCGCCCAGGCGGTCTTCTGCCTGTGCGAGTTGGCCCTCCAACTGGGCAACCGTGCCGTAGCGCAATTCGGCCGCCTTTTGCAGATCATAGCTGCGTTCGGCCGCTTCGATCTGGATACGAGCATCGTCGATCTGTTCTTTGATCGTCTGCACCTGGCTAATGGCCTCTTGCTCGGTCTGCCAGCGACCTGTCAGAGCAGCGCTCTCAGCTTTGTGATCGGCCAATTCCTTCTCCAGGGCCTGCAAACGTTCCTTGCTGGCCTTATCCTTTTCCTTCTTCAGGGCCTCACGTTCGATCTGTAATTGCATGATCTGGCGGTCGATCTCGTCCAATTCCTGCGGTTTGGAGTCGATCTGCATGCGCAGGCGGCTGCCCGCCTCGTCGATCAGATCGATGGCTTTGTCGGGCAGGAAGCGGTCGGAGATATAACGATGGCTGAGCGTAGCAGCGGCGATGGCGGCGCCATCTGTGATGCGCACGCCGTGATGGACTTCGTAGCGTTCCTTGAGGCCACGGAGGATGCTAACGGTGTCCTCGACGCTGGGCTCGTTCACCAACACCGGTTGGAAGCGGCGTTCGAGGGCGGCATCTTTCTCGATGTGTTTGCGGAATTCGTCCAAGGTGGTGGCGCCGATGGCGTGCAATTCCCCACGGGCCAGCAAGGGTTTGAGCATGTTGCTGGCATCCATGGACCCTTCTGCTGCGCCCGCCCCCACAAGGGTGTGCATTTCGTCGATAAAGAGGATGATCTCCCCTTCAGCAGCCGTGATCTCTTTGAGCACAGCCTTGAGGCGTTCCTCGAATTCACCACGGTATTTGGCGCCGGCCACCAGTGCGCCGAGATCAAGGGCGACGACCCGTTTGTCACGCAGCGTGCTGGGCACATCACCATTGACAATGCGCTGGGCCAGGCCCTCGACAATGGCGGTCTTGCCCACGCCGGGCTCGCCGATCAAGACAGGATTGTTTTTGGTGCGGCGGCTGAGTATCTGTATCACCCGCCGGATCTCTTCATCTCGACCGATCACGGGGTCCAGTTTTCCCTTTCGGGCCTCGACCGTCAGATCACGGCCATATTTGTTCAGCGCCTCGTACTGCGCTTCGGGATTTTGGCTGGTAACGCGCTGGCTGCCACGAATCCCCGCCAGCGCCTGCACGATGGCATTGTAATCCACGCCATGGCGCGCCAGCAGATCCCGCACAGAGGCAGGCGCTTTGGGCGCGGCCATGGCCATGAGGATATGCTCGGTGGATGTGTAGTCGTCGCGCATGCTGCTGGCAATGGCAGTGGCTTCTTGCAGCAGGGCGGAACTGTCTCGCCCCAGTGCGGCCTGTGCGGCGGCAGCGCCGGTTGAACGGGGCTTGCCGCTCAGGGCACGCTCAACGCTTTGTAAGAGCATGTCAGTATCGACGCCGACGCGCCCCAACACCGAGGGTACTACCCCACCCTCCTGCGTGATCAAAACCTGCAGCAGGTGTTCAGGATCGATGGTGGGATGATCGTAACTTTGGGCCAGATTTTGTGCTTCTAAAACAGCCTCTTGGGCTTTTTGGGTAAATTTATCGAGTCGCATTGTGTATGGGTGGTCTCCTTTGGGAGTGGATTTCTAGAGTGTTGCGTGTTGCGTGTTGCGTGTTGTGTGTTGCGTGGGCGGGTTCAACTGTCATCCTGAACGAATGTGAAGGATCTCGCGCGACTTGAGTGCGTGTAAGTCACTTGGCGATTGGGTGAATGCGGTCAGTCGGCTTGGCGATTGCTCCAGGGCTGCGCCCTATCGCAATGACATAGTTGGGTCGATTCAAGTATAGGGGTAGGACGTTAGAAGTAGATAAGATGGGCGTTAGCGAAACATATGTACTAACTCCATAAAAAGACCCCGCACCAGGGTGTTAAGCCCAGGGTGCGGGATCTTGTGATATTTGCCCAGACCGGCGATGCGGCTGTGGCTAGGAATCGGTCACAGTTGAAGTCGCAAATCTAGCTGGATCGCCGTCTGCGCCGGATGGGGTTAGTGCATAAGCATAGGAAGATACTGTGGAATACCTTCACCCATGACAGCCCATGTAGAGAAGTGACCTGGCATGGCGCTGATCGTATTGGTGCTCGGATCGAGAAGGCTGGTCGGCTCCAGAACCCACTGATTTCCATCCCAGACGTACAACGCCAGCGTGTCTTCAAGGGCAGGAATAGAATCTGCGTATTGCACAGCAATGTTATACGATTTACCTGGCTCAGGCTGGGCGGGCTGGCCCGAGTCCCTGTAGGTGGCAACAATTTCAAAGACTTGTCCGATGCCGGTTAAACCAACCGGAGCCGGCATGCCATAAGCGGGTGAGTGAATGAGCTCGATAGCGTCTGCCATCGTTCCCGTTGGGATATCGATAGTTACATCTCCTGCATAAGAAGCTAAGCTGCCTCCATCTGTGTCGATGGTTGCCGAGACTCGAGTGATTCGCCAGTCAGCCAGATAGATCGCAAGGCTCGACCCATACGTCCTTTGTAAGTAGGGCCGGGTTAAGATGCCTTCGGCATAGTAGTAAATGGGTATCATCACCGCATCTGATTCTACCAGGATTTCCTCAGCCTGTTTGTAAAGAGTTTTACGAGCAGAGGGATCAGATGTAATGACAGCCTGAGCCAACAAGTTGTCGTAGGTGGTATTTGTCCAGCTACCATGTCGATCACGACTGACGCCATCGTGCAGGAAGTTGTATGCATCGTTGTAGTCGGAGCACCAGCCAAGGCTCCAGATTTGCGCCTCGTCGCTATTTATAGAAGAGAAATAATCACCCCAAGGCATATCTCGCCGTTCGACGGTTACACCTAAAACGTCCTGCCATCGTTGAACAACGTAGTCAGCAATGGTCTCGTTTGCACTGCTCGTGCTATGCCAGAGGGTGATCGGGCGCAGGCCTTGGCCATTAGGATAGCCAGCGTCACTAAGCCATTTCCGGGCTTGAGCCACATTGAAAGGATGACCTACACCCTCGGTGTAGCCATCAACATGGCCGAATATACCTGGTGGCGTGTAGGTAAGGGCAGGCTGCTGTATGCCTCCCGTGACATTGGCAATAAGGCCCTGACGGTCCATAGCTGCGGCGAACGCCTTACGCACGAGCGGGTTGTCGAAGGGTGGTTGCGAAGTACTAAAACCGTAGTAGTAAGTGCAATCCCTGGGTTGCGTGTGGAACTGCTGACTGAGGATGGGATCCGAGCGAACTTCACTCAACTTGTCAGTAGGCATGCCCGCCGTATCCAATTCACCGGCCTGGTACATGTCCCAAGCGTCGTTCATGTCATCAACAATATGAACGTTCACTTTCTCAATGTGGGCGTTGGCTGCATTGTAAAAGTCAGGATTCTTCGTCAACAGGATGTAGCCATTGTCGACCCGTTCATCCAAGAGATACGGCCCGCTACTGACGATATGGTCGGGATCGGTCCAGTCGTCCCCCCAGGCATTGATGGCCCACTCAGGCATGGGACGAGCCACCCACATACTCATAATGCCTGGGAAGTAAGCGGCGGGTTCTGTCAACTCGAAACGAATATGCGTAGCGTCAAGTACTGTCACGCCCACTTGATTTGGATCAGTTATGCTGCCTTGGTTAAAGACATCAGCATTCTTGATGATGTAGAGTGGATAAGCGTAAGCAGAACCAATAGCTGGATCCAGGCTGCGAAGGACGCCGTAGCGCACATGCTCCGCAGTAAGTGCCGTACCATCGCTCCAGGTGAGGCCATCGCGCAAAGTGAAGGTGAAAGTCTTGCCATCAAGCGACATCTCCCAGGAAGATGCCAGGTCGGGTAGTGTCTGGCCTGTAGTATCATCAAGACGGGTCAGGCCAGAGAAAAGCTGGTTGACCATCTGAATTGATGTAGTGCTCGCAGCTAACGCTGGATCCAGTGTGTCTGGATCCGACAAACTGATGTTCAGCGTATCTATGCCGGAAGCAAGAGGTTTTGCCACCTTCACTTGAGCAATGGCTACATTGTCATCAGGGCTAATATCCGGTTCATTGGAGTGTAGCTCCAGATGGATCGGTAGCAAATCGTCTGGCGTACCTCCAGTCGCCTGCAAATGCAATGCAAAATCATCCTCCTCGAACATCCGTAAATCAGGCAAGTACCACGTTACAGTGCTGCTATCGATAATGGGTGTAACGCCTGAGGAGTCAGCGTGATAGGTCAAATGGGCATCCAGGGTGGCCTTAAGGGTGACGCCCGTGGCCGTTGAACCCTGATTGGCATACTGGATACCAAGCTCCACTGTTGAACCAGGTGCTGCTGACAATGTGGCATCGCTCACAGAGAGGGAAGCGTCTACCCCAGCGGGCCGCCAACTATACGAGGTATTGCCGTAGCCCTCGAAACTGGTAAAGATGTAAGGATCAGTAGCTTGGCTGGTACGGAAGATGGTGGCTGGAGTGAGGATGCTGCCAGAACCATCTACCAAAGCGTAGTACAAATTACGGCGATCATAGTGGTCGAAGTCCATCCAGGTGAGCACGGCCCGGTCGGAATCATCCGCCGTCACCGAAACGTAATTATCGCCCGTGACAGCAGCGGGATTCGGCAAAGTTTTAGGCGCAGCAACAAGATTATAGTTGGTGTCGAGTACAGCAAAACGCATGTCGGGCTGCCAGTAATTGCCGCCCGACCAAGCCACGACGACTCGACCGTCACTCAACTGCACCGCATCAGACCGCCGATCATTGGAACCATCATTTTGCGATAAATTGGTCATGCCTTTGACAACATACCCCTGGCTGTGTATTACCGCAAAGTAGATGTCGTCGTCAGACCCTCGGGTGAAGGTCAAAAGCGCATGTAAGCCGTTCGTATTGGTTAACGAAGGATTCTGAAAACTCTCTTCCAAACCTAGCGTATCATTGGTCAACTTAGTTGGCCCTTTTTTCTCACTACCGCTGCTCCGCCGTAGCGCATACCAGATATCATCGATCTTACAGTTACTGCCGCTACTGCCGCAATCGTCGTTGGGGTAAAAGGTGTACTGTCGCCAACTTAAGATAAAGTGATTTTCGTCGGTGGCGGCGATCTGAGGTTTAGTCATGGATGGCGAAATCGTACCGCGTCCCCACCCTTCATTATCGGTTATATTCTGCGGCGCACTGACAATATCCCCATCCGAGTCCAGCGTCGCGAAGTGTATGTTGTAATTGAATTCGCCAGACCATTCGTCTCCACGAACGCGGTACCACAAAATACCGATGCGACCATTGGGTGCGACAGCTAGGGCGGGAGCGTAGTCGTGCGTCCGCATTGTCACGCCAGAATGATCGGACAAGCGGGTTATGGGACGCACAGTCTCACCTGTTGGGTTGAGGATGATGTACTCGATCTCACTTGCATAGATGTCGCACTCATCTTCAAATTCGTTAATACAACGACTGTTAGTCCAAGCATAGATAATATTCTGGTTAGGCAGTTCGGCCACAGCTAAATCGCGGGCCCAATATCGGTCATCGCTTGCTTTTCGACGAAAACGCGTGTACGGTCCCACGAAATCGATGCTCATGGCGCCATCGGCATCATCCTCGTATACCTGAACGAATTTCGTGGGCACGGCTGTACGTAGAGATATGGTCTTCTGCATGGCGATATTGAGTGAAGAGCGCACGGTGAGAGTCACTTCATTGTACGCGCCAATGTCCACATCAGACGGCGCCTGCACCTTTACAGTGATACCCTTACTTTGACCTTGGTCCAATGAGCCGATATCGACAGCACCGTTGCCGTTGGTGTCACTGAGCGGCGTCATGCCATCGGCATGATAAAGAGTGGCCGGCCAAGACGAACTCAGAGTGATATCAAAGGTGTCCGCACCAAGTTCGCCCGTATTGCGGATCGGGATATGAAAAGTAGCTGTGCTTCCAGAATGCGAAAATGCGCTGCGACGCACCAAATACATGCCCGCGCGCGCGTCGGGAGCAGGACGGTTGAATTTAACGGCATGATCTCCACCAACCTTGTCGCAGATACCAGTTACAGCCAATCCATCTAGCCCGGTTGAGTCTTCGATACCCGATGCCCCGCAAAGATATGATTCCTGGTAGGTCATGTCACCGTATTGAAATGCGATGTCCCCATTTTCGTACAAAACCACTTCAAAGGTGTAGCGACTTTCATCACTGTCTAGATTATTCCATTCCACAGCGAACCAGCGATTGGGTGATATTCCTCCTCGCAGATACCGTATATAGCCCACATGAAAAGCGCGCGCCCAGTGCGGGGCAATCACATCATTTGGCTTATTTCGATTCGGGATCCGCGATTGCACATTTCCCAAATATTCGTCGGAAAATGCTACAAAACCATGGCGGGAAACATAGAGGTAATCGTAGGTGTTCTCATAATACTTAAAAGGGAAACCGATTTTGATTCGCCCCGAGTCTGCATCATTGCCACTACTGGCGTCAACCCAGTCCAAGGGCACGGAGTCATCCCAGGTGTAACCAAAATCATCAGGGCCGCCGGTGCCTTGGGGGGCCGTGACAGTAACGTCCATACGTTGTTCGGCACCCTCGGGCATGTACCATAAGCCGTCTGGCGTTTGGCGGGGACCGTTTTCCCAACCACCTTGGCGGTCACCAGGCATAGCGTGAGAATACGAGGGTTGTTCTTTGGGTGATAGCGTCGGACCCAAATCTTGCGCCACACCAGGCCGGACAACCATCGCAGAAAGGGCCAGCCATATACAGAGACTAACCGCCGCCATGAAACGTTTGAATGTCATGGTCATCCTCCAAAAGATGAATGTGACAAGCGTATGAAGTTACTGGATGTCGAGATAGGGTGAAATCGTAAGATGACTGGCGCGAGTCTACGACAACACTTATGAACCACGGATGACAATGCTTCTTATAAGTACTGAAAACTCTGGAAAAGTCTAAAACGGCTGTTCGCACCCCCGTATACAGGGGGGTTTTGCTCGTTCGCACCTGTGTAAACGGGGGTAAAAAATAGCTCAAAAAAGTATTCCAGAGTTTTCAGTATAAGTATGAATTCTGCGGCTGTAACTATACCCTATAGTTGATGGGTGGACAACTTTGGAGACATCGAAATGGCATTTGCCTTACTTTTAGTGCTTCAGTATGCTGTGTAATGTTCACGTTAGCATATGGGTGCTCTTTAGCAGCCCTTATGACCCTTACCGGACAAACACGCCCCGTCTTTGCAGACCCCACCCCACGTAACACGCCATATGCAACACGCCATCTCCCTGGATGACTAACTATCACAGCGGTAGTCACAAGCTTGTGAGGCACTACTATATCTTGATGAATTTTGCAGATTTGACCTACATATAGTGCGCAATCGATTTTGCAGCAGCGACTACGTGACGATTAGTCAGCCAGGGACGCCATCTGCCAGGACCACACGAGATACAGAGCAGGCATTAACCCCTGACGACACCGGTTCTTCTGGCAGTCTTCGTGTTCACCGCAGCGATGGTGCAAACGCTGGCGGGCTTTGGTTTCAGTCTGATCTTAATGCCGGTGGCAGTCTTTTTTATGGGGATCCGCATGGCTGCCCCGACTATTGCACTCATCGCCTTAAGTTTGAATATCATCAACGTCGTGCGCTATCGTGAGGACATCGATTGGCACGAATTGAAGCGGTTAGGCTGGCTGGCCGTGCTGGGAGTGCCCGTGGGTGTGTTCGCCATCACCCATTTGGATCCCTTCTGGGTCGAGAAAGCATTGGGTTTGTTTTTGATACTCTATGTGCTCTATTCCCTGCTGCGACCGACGACGCCGAACCCGATCTCCCGGCGATGGTCCTACCCGGCCGGTTTTCTGGCGGGCTGTCTTGGCGGCGCCTACAACATCCCTGGCCCGCCCATGATCCTCTACGGCTCTCTCAGGCAATGGCCTCACCAGCGCTTTCGAGCCGTGTTGCAAGCAGTCTTTGTTGCCAACACCGCCATGGTTGTCGCCACGCATGGTTTCTACGATCATTACAACGCCGATATCTTCAGAGTCTATGCCCTGGCGCTGCCCTTGCTATTGGCCGGTATCGCTACCGCCGCCTGGCTGGATCGACGCATCCATCCGCAGCACCTCCGAACCCTGGTCTACTTGCTCATCCTGGTCTTGGGGGCCGTCCTCTTGATTCGCTAAACCGCCCGACAATTCCCCCATTACCAACAACCTGATATAATGCCGACCTCTTAACACATCGAACACACCCAAGTTGGCCCCTCGCACAAGGGACCGCCAACGGAGGATCCATGAAGACCTATCATATCTGGACCATCGGCTGCCAGATGAATATAGCCGACTCTACCCATGTCGGCGCCGAACTGGAGAAACTGGGAATCGAACCGACTGCTAATATCGACGACGCAGACATCGTGGTGCTCAATACCTGTGTCGTGCGTCAAAGCGCCGAAGACAAAGCCTATGGAAAATTAGGCTCGCTCAAACCCTGGCGCCATCAGGATCCAGAGCGCATCCTGGCCTTGATGGGCTGCATGGTGGGGGTCAAACCCTCACCCAAATTGGTGCAGGCCCTGCCCTGGGTCGATGTTTTTATGGGCCCCAGTCAAGCGCAACCCCTGGTCGACCACATTCGCAACAAACTGATCGATGAGGAACTGGCAGTCCTGGAACGACAACAGCTCTGGCGTCGCTACCACTATCAGGATGACACCTATCCTTCGGCCTCGGTCAGGCACCTTTCCCTGGCAGGCGTTGCGCCGGTAAGCGCTCACGTGCCCGTGGTCTATGGCTGTTCGCACGCCTGTTCTTTCTGCATTATCCCCTTTCGCAGGGGCATCGAACGCAGCCGGCCACTGCCGGAGATCGTCAGCGAGGTGCGGGGATTGGTCGCGCAAGGTGTGCGGGAAGTGACGCTGTTAGGGCAGATCGTGGATCGTTATGGCTACGACTGGGAAGCTGGCCCCGACCTCAGGGCGTTGCTCGAAGCAGTTCACGAGATCGAGGGGCTTTATCGCATCCGTTTTCTCACCAGCCATCCCAACTACATGACAGACGAATTGCTAAGGACAGTTGCATCCTTGTCAAAAGTCATGCCACATATCGAGGTACCCATCCAGGCCGGCGATGATGAAGTGCTCCGGCGCATGAAGCGGGGCTATACCAGCGCCGACTATCGAGCTCTTGTGCGCCGTATTCGCACCCTTGTCCCCAAAGTCGCCATTCACACCGACATAATCGTCGGTTTTCCCGGAGAGGAAGAGGCGCAGTTCCAGGCAACCTACGACATCCTGGAAGAATTGAGGCTGGAAAAGGCGCATCTCGCCCGCTATAGCCCCCGTCCCGACACAGTTAGCGCCCGCCGCATGATCGACGACGTGTCCGACGAGGAGAAAAAACGCCGGCACCGCCTGTTGGAAGCACAACACGAGCGCATCAGTGCTGAGATCAACAGGCAATGGTTGGGCGAAACCGTTGAGGTGCTCATCGAAGATAAGCACAAAGGCAAGTGGCGGGCCAGAACACCGCAGAATCGCCTGGTGTTTTTCGAGGATGAACGGGATCAGCGGGGGCGACTGGTAGATGTCACAATCACCTGGACCGGCCCTTGGAGCATGCAGGCGCGCCCGGCCGATCTGCCTGATCCCGAACGAGTGGCGTCAACCGATCTGGTTCTAGCGTAACAGGACAAGTTCAAAGCATTGAAAAAGGCCCCCCGGTGCACTGGGGGGCCTTTCGTATGTCGGTATTACCTGCTGCAGACAACGGCTACTGGGTCGGGATCAGCACCTCTTGCCCGGGATGGATGATACTGGGGTTTTCAATGCTATTCTCGATGGTGATAGCTTTGACGGTTATACCGTAGCGCAAGGCGATCTGTCCTAAGTATTCACCTGCTTCAACGACATGCACAGTGGCTGCTGATGCGGCCGCCTCTGCTTCTGCGGAGGTGTCGCGGTTCCGACTGGCGTCTTCCGAGTCTCGCGAGCGGCTGCTATTGACATCGTCATCCTCTCGGGTACGACTCGATTCAGCGTCGTCATCCCGTTCACGGACATCGGCGCCATCACCGTCACGACTTCGGCTACTGTCAGAATCATCGACGCTGTTACCTCGGCTGGCCTTTGCATCGCCAACGTCATCCGAGTGGTCATTTGAATCTTCGTAGTGATCGTACATGTCGGCATCAACATCACCGCAGGGTACCCATAGAGGTTGCATAACGAAGATCGTGCCGGCATCGATGAGATCATTCATCTCGATCAAAACCACTTCCGTTGTGCCGTACATATCGGCGATATGGGCCAACGTATCACCGCTCTTTATGAGATAGGTACAGATCTCCGGTTCATACGGTTCGATTACCGGCTGCTCAACATAGGGTTCCGGAACCGGCTCGACAACCGTGATGGAGCGGCATGGCCTCAGTTGGACATTGTCGATGTCGAAGTTGACTTCTCTCTCGATCGTCGCCCATTTCTTTAGACCTAGCAGATACAGCCAGCCGAAGTCAGTGGATGCAGTGAATTGCGTGCTATAACTGGAATAGGAGCCTGGAGCCGTTCGTAACGCTATTTCTGAGACCGGCACGCCCTGGAGCATATCCAGATAAGTGACTTCGGCAATCGGGCTGACATAAGGTTCGGCAACTGCGTGGCCGTACTCAAGACCCCAGTAAACCTCATATCGATGTGGATCTTCAGCGCTGTGATCGGCAGCCTCTCGCAACATCGCTTGCAGGCTCAGTTCGTAAGTCACGCCCGGCTGCAGCCACACATCCTGATAGATACCTGACCAGCGATTGGGGTGCGTCGCTTCCATGCCGTAGGTGTTGATCTCAAACAATTGGGCGTGTTCGCCTTTCGCAACAACGGGCGGCCAGCCTTCGTCGTAGTAGCCATAGTTGGCGGCGCCATTGTTATTGTAAGGGCGCCAATAGGCTCCCACACCGTTCGGCTCGAAGCCTTCCTCGAAATTACCATTCCATAGAACATTCGCACCGTCACAGACCAGTCTACTGCTGACGACGACGCCGGCATCTGGCGCCGGTTCTGGTAGGGGAACAGGTTTGCGCTCTGATGGCCACTCAGGCATCACTTCAGGTAGAGGCTGGATCTCAACACCTGATTTATCGACGATGAAGGGTTCGGGAACAGGTGGGACTGTGGGGACAACACCCATTAGCGAAACATCATCAACATCAAAATCGACTTCACGTCTCCAATCGCCCCATTTCATGCGTCCGGCAATAAAGACTGTAAGCCAATGGCTTTGTGCGGTGACCTGCACCTTAGCGCGATAATATTGACTTGGATCGACCCGGTCCTGAATGGGACCGACATCGATTTCTTGCACGACCGCCTGCGACCAATCATTGCCGCCGTCATGGCTGAATCCAACTTCCATCACGTAGCGCCAGGGATCGCCACCGGCATCCAAGTCATTCGCACGGATCATACCCTGTAAAGAGAGCGTATAAGTCTCACCGGGTATCACTTCTACCGTCTGATAGAGCCCTGCCGCCCGATTTTCATCCCCGAAATCGTCCTTGGTGTTGATCTCAATCAACTGGGCATGATTCCCCGATGCTACGGCTCTGTCCCACCCTTCGTCATAAAAGCCGTAGCCTCCTCGGCCTCCGGTAGTAAAACAACCCCAACCGTTGCCCGCCATGCCACAACCTTCTTGAGCAACGAACCCTTGTTCGAATCCGCCATTGAAAAGCAGTTCACCGACCTGATAACTACCAGCCAGTGTCGTAATAATGGCTACTGACAACATCACTACCAGCGCTAAAGTAAGCGCCAACAGTGCCATACGTCGTGTAGGCTTCACGATGTTCCTCCTACGCTAAAAGTGGGGGAAATAGAGAGGAATAAATGATGTGCACCCTAACTGGGCATGTAGACAGCATAATATCCCTTCGATTTTATCAAAACATGCAGTAAATGTCAAGTAATCCAAAATATGCGCGAAAATTATATGGAAGACAAATGCCTCTAATCAGTAGAACACTTGATCACGCGCGAGACAGTGATAACGCGCGAGATCAAGTATCTCCGTCTTGATCAGAATATTCCCAGTACTTTCATGTTATCATCTCATCAGTCTAAATACATACGAGTAGTGCGATCCTACGCGAAAACCTGATCTCGCGCGATAATCAGATCGAAGCGCGCTCGCTGGTAACAAATGGTTCTGCTGGCATCTGACATCATATCTCTTGCTATTTGGGATCGGATTCCCGAATTGTGGGATTAACCGTTTCCTTGTTCTACCACAGCAGATTTAGAGATCAGACTTTAGCAACAGAATCAATCCGGTTCCGACTCATTACAGCGCGAAGTGGCCGGCTTCCAAAAATCGGACCCTTATTGGTATTGCTTCGTTCTAACTTTAGCCGGTCAAGATCATACCTGATGCTGGGAAGAACGCCTTGTTAGTAAAGACGAATCAAATATCAATTGGATACGGGGTCAGCAGGATATGTTGGTAATAATCATGACAATGGCCCCACACAAAAGAGGTCTTCCCACAAACAAGCTTGCATGCACCTTACTGGCCCATCACTTCGGGTTGTAACAACACCTTCTCATATACTTTTTCGGTGAGTGCGGCAACATGATCCCATCCGTACTGCAATCGTACCACACGTTCGGCCTGTTGCGCTCTAACAGCGGCAGAATCTGTGTTTTGTAGGGTCTCAACGGTTGCAGCAGCCACTGCGTCTGGCCGTTCGGGCGGCACGCAGAGCCCCGTGACGCCATGTGTAACGACTTCGCGGAGTCCCCCGACATCAGTCACGATAACCGGAGTCCCTGCAGCCATGGCCTCTAAAGCTACTATACCAAAGGGTTCGTAACGGCTCGGGAATATCGCCAGGTCAGAGACGGCAAACAGCCGATTCTTTTCTTCCTCTGTGACAAATCCCAATAAGTTCACATGAGCTTCCACACCAAAATCCCAGGTCAATTGTTCGAGTTCCTTTCTGAAGGGGCCTTTACCGGCTAACAGCAATTTGGCACCGGGATAGCTTTCGAGAATTTCTGGCATCGCTTTGATCAGTATATCGGGGCCTTTTTCTCCTACCAGGCGTCCCACAAAAAAGATCAAAGGATCATCAGCAGCACCCCATTGCGCCCGATAGTCCATGTACTCAGCGCGCCGGCGATGCAAGCCCGCAAAGTTGTCTATATTAACACCATTGGGGACTACGACGGTCGCTGTATCAGGTTGCAGCAGCGTGGCAGTGATCTCGTCTCGCATGAATTCACTACAGGCAATGATGATGTCGGCGCGCTCTGCCAGATGTTTTTCAGCCTCGTGAATCCGCCTACTGAGTTCCTGACAGTGCACCCTCTGATCGCCAACACGACCCATTTCAGTGGCATGAATGGTTACGACCAAAGGGATCTCGTACTCCTTTCGCAGGTAATTGGCAGTATAACCGCTCAACCAGTCGTGAGCATGTAGTAGATCATAGCGTTTTCCAGCTTCTATGCTCTCGACAACGAAATTCTTCAATTCATCATTCATTTGCCAGACCTGAACATCATAGTTACCGCCATCTAGTGGGCGGTGTGCATTGACGCGATAGAGGGTTCCATACCGTCCTAACGCTTCTTGTCGTGGGCTCTTTGTGTCATAGCGAGGAACTATAAGGTCCAATGCGACTGTTTCTGCAAGACATGGGGCCAGGCCGGCAACATGGCTGCCAAGGCCACCTACGTGCTGGGCTACGTACTCAGTTGCAACCATAAGAAGATGAGGCTGATTATCATTCATAATTCGACAAAGGTTCGCAGCAAGTTGATTGTTGCCGTCTATAGACCTGAATGGAGGGCGCCTTCACTGTGTCTAACGCTGAAAGGACACTGCTTCGACTGAAATTCGTCTGTAAAAGACGGAGGGCCTCGTCCGTTGCCGCATAAGCAAGGTTGGCGATAGGCCCAGGCGATTCCCCGGCAGCCGCCTGGTAAGACTGCACAAATCCCAATGGCAGTGCGGCGGGCGTCGCTCCAGCCCATATCAAACCCTCAGCCGCAGAGCCGGCCCAGGCTGAAAATGAGATTTCGGCGCCTACCGGACCGGCAGCCGACACCAAATGGGGGGATGATTGCATGAGATGAGCTAAGGACAAAGGATCACCGAGCCATATGCTCGGTCCAGACAATGGTAGGTCCCGGGCAATGGTGGTGTTCCGAACGAAAGGTGACAGTGCGCGTTGCAGGTCGGTATCGAGACCACCGTAGGGGAGAACTGAAGATGCTATGGGTTCGGGCAAGGGAGAGAGACTGAGCGTTGGCAATTCATAGGTACCTAAAGCTCTGGATGCAGCAACCGAGGTATGACTTTGGGGCGGAGCCAGGACGATGATGATGTCTGGGTCTGCGGCCAACTGTGCCGCTAATTTGGCGCTTAGTTCTGCATCGCCATTGTCATTTAAGGCAACGAGTTCCACTTGTGGTTCATTGCCAGCTTCATTCCATTCATGGATGCGAAGGCGTGCAGCGTGTAGGACACTGTATCCCGACGAGCGAGAGGGGCCTTCGAAGGGTGCGATGAGACCTATCTTCAAGATCGGTGGCGTCGAAGTGCTTCCACAAGCGCTAAGGGTGCATATCAGAGATAACAATACGCTGAACACCAGTATAACACCCGAACTGCGTCGCGTGAATCCCACCATGCTTGCGTTTTCCTTACAACCAATCCTCTCCCTTGTGTGCTTTGTGATCTTGGTCACGATAGTCTTGGGCCTCACTGCACGGCACATGCAACCTTGCCAGCAGTCACAGTGGTGATGGCGCCCCGGTTTACCGGTCTACAGGTCTACAGGTCTACAGGTCTACCAGTCTACAGGGTTCTAAATCTCTAACCAGACATCAGTCCTAAGCAGCATCAACGCTGATAAGTCTGTATATTGATCTCGTGTTCGGAGCCGGTTGTCGCAAAAACATGTGCGCCGCCACTGCTGGCAACAAAATAACAGTAGACCGTATCGGCAGGAAAGACAACGGCCTCAACCGAGGCCAGACTGGGGCCGGCTATAGGACCCGGTGGTAGACCAGGATAGAGGTAGGTGTTGTAGGGTGAATTGAAGGCTAAATATTCCTCAACGGTCTCGACGGTCGGCCACCAGGTATCTAATTCAGAATCGTAACCTATGGCGTATTGTGCGGTCGGATCAGCTTGTAAATAACCTGCGACTTGGCCGGCACACGTATCTGTAAGACGATTGCGATATGTCGAAGCGATCAGCGGGCGTTCGTCAGCCAGTACGGCTTCACGTTCGACAATAGAGGCCAGGGTGAGCACTTGATGCATGGTCAATCCGCCCGAAGCGATCTGAGCACGCAATGTATCATCCACCCGATTCTCTAGATTTACAAACATACTCCGCAAGACATCCGACGCCGTGGCATTGACAGGAAGGCGATAGGTATCTGGGAATAGATAGCCTTCGAAAGAGACGCCAGGCGGCTTATCACCCAACAGTTCATAGTCGGGCAGACCTAATAATGCCGTATCCCCTGTGCGCACGGCAGCGATGAACCCGGCTGCATCGATCACACCCGCATCATCGAGGATACGAGCGACTTCTTCAGCGCGTTTACCTTCCGGGATTCTCACCAGGACATCCTCACCGCGCGCGCTTTGCAAAGCTTCGGCGATCTCCGGCATGTTCATGGCAGGGGATATGCTGAATCGCCCTGCTTCCAAACGTTGGTCGATCTTGCTCAGGCGCATGTACAACCTGAACAAACTAGCATCGCCAATCAGGTCTAGATCCTGCAAACGTTCGGATACACTAAATCCGGTTTCGCCCAGTGCCACCTCAAATGGTTGTGCTTCACCTGCAGGGTCAAGGGGCGATTCCAAAGTATCACGGTTGAGATTAAGATAGAAGGTGAGGATCTGATTTTCGAGATTATCGGGATTAAAATTGCGCCAAGGAGCGTCGATGTTCCGCACCAGCCCACTGCCGGTACCCTCACGCTCGTAGGCGTCGACCTGTGAAGCAGTGTAATTGCGCGCCATGTAGATCATAGCGGCAATGGCAGCAATGACGACCAATGTCAAGAGAAGGCGAGGAATCGCTCGTAGGAGAGTCATGAGAATGAATTGCAGATTTAGAAATGTGAATTGCGGCTTGTGGCTTGCAGCTAATCTAGTAGTCAGTCAAGCGTGTCTTGATGGATGTCATTCTGAGTGAAACGAAGGATCTTTCCTTTGCAACCGGAGATTCTTCACTCCGTTCAGAATGACATATTCATCACTCTAGGCTTGACTGAGTACTAGAAGAGAACGTTGAGTTTACTTGCGCAATTGGTTCAAGTAGGTTTGCAGGATGGCAGCGGCGGCGATATCGTCATTGTGCTTCTGGCTTCGTTTACGACCTTGCTGGGCGATGATCTGATCAGCTTCGAAGGAACTCAGGCGTTCGTCCCAGTAGGTCACCGGCAGCTCGACAGTGTATTCCAGCCTGGTTGCATAGTTCCGAACACGTTTGGCCTGTGGGCCTTCGCTGCCATCCATATTGTAGGGTAGTCCGACTAAAATGCAATCGGCTTGTACTTCTTCAGCCCTGCGAGCGATTGCGCTAAAATCTTCGCGCTTGCTGCGGCGGGTGAGGATGCCGAGAGGTCTTGCCAGCCAGGCGCTATCATTGCCTGTGGCCAGGCCGATACGACGGTCGCCGATGTCCAACGCCAGCCAGATTGTCATAGTTTCTGCCACATGATGGAGATCAGCCCTCGATAACGCGTACAGTGATGCGCGTGGGGATGTAGGGCAGACGGTTGAGCCAATTAGGTTCGAGGAATATCTCGGGTGTTGTTGCCAGGTCGAGTTCGCGCAGCAGGAGTGATTCAGCTTCATCCATGGGAACGCCGGCGAGCAAACTACGAACCTCCCCTGTGCGCACAGGCACGAGGGTGTCACCACTGGCAGTCAAGGTGATGTCTATCGTGTCCGCAGTGAAACGTGTGAAAGTCGGTTGTCCGATCTGGATGGTTTCTTCCAACAAGAAATGTCCGGAGGGGATATTCTGGCGGAGCGTGCGTTCGGCTAATTGATCGGCGCCGGCAACATCTATTGCTGTTCCTCGGGCCAGTAATTGCAATTGCAAGCCTAACTGCTCTGCCTGTTCGCCGGCAAAGCGATCATAGGTCTCGGCCAATGTATAGGTACTTACTGTTTCCGGGGGAATGACTTCACCCTGTTGCAAGCTTTCAGCCAACTTACTGTAGGCTTGTAATTGTAAGTCTCCTTGAAGTTGTCCGCGGACGCGCTCCTTGTCCGCTTGCGTAACCACCGCCACGGTTTCAACGGTACCGCCGGCAGTTGGCGCCTGATTGCTCACGCGTAAACTCACGTTTAAGGGTCCTTCGATTTCGCTGATGGTAAATGCGGGTACATTGCCCTCACGCCCTGCCTCCACAGCCTCGATGGGGGCGCTTATTTGTTGGCCTACACCGGCGGGTACGATGATCTCTTCTATGGTACGAAAACGGACATTGTTGCCGGTGGCCGTTCGCATGACGGTGTTTTGTGGTACGATGATCTCGCGATTGGTCTGATTGATAAAAGTGACGACACCGGTTGCGCTGCCCAAAGATGCATCATCGGCGCCGGTGGTCTGAGTATAGTCAAATCCCTCTACACGCGCTTGCACGGCGCGGGCAGGAATGACGGCGTTTAGAAAGTCAGGGTCATCGATGCCGATCTGAGCTGCCAACTCGATTGAGCTGACCGTGCGCGACTTGGCGGGGACGACGGTGACGGTGGCTTGTGGCACCAGAATCAATGCTAATATCCCGACCAAGAATAGTACAGCAACGATTATAAGCA
Source organism: Chloroflexota bacterium (assembly GCA_024224665.1). Lineage (GTDB taxonomy): Bacteria > Chloroflexota > Anaerolineae > J102 > J102 > PIVW01. The sequence continues at coordinate 20,333 of JAAENG010000604.1, forward strand.
GATAGCCCATCCAGGCCAGATACCAGTGGTCCCGACCCTGGCGCGTATAGCCGGCCAGCAATGTCTTCCCCCCAGTTGACACGATCTCTGGTGCAATCAAACCTTGTCGGCCGACTTCATGCGGTGGTTGGACGACGACCGGTCGAGCGATAGTGGGGGGTGGGAGATCACCCAGTGGTTTGGGGTATCGCCAGCGCCCCTGTGCCTTTTGCTCCGAGGCAAAGGTGGGAATGCGAGCGCGGCTGGCGAAATCACAGACATCTGCATCCTCAGTAACCAAAGCGACCTGAACCCCTCTCTGATCCGCTTCACGACGCAGCAGTTGCAAGCGCACCTCGTTTGCAAAGGCATCAACATCCTCAGGCAACACAAACAGCACCTGGCCGCCTGACTCAGCCTGATTCAGAGCAGCCTTGGCAGCAGCTGGTGAAGTTGGATTGTGTAACTGGATAGTGTGAAGGGTCATAGAAGCGGTGAGACCGCTGTTGCGTGTTGCGTGTTGCGTGTTGCGTGTTAGCCAAGTTGTTTTTCCACGGCGTTGGCTGCTGCGGCCAGTGCTTCGTCGAGCTTGGTAGCATCGCGGCCACCGGCTTGGGCCATATCAGAGCGCCCGCCGCCGCCGCCACCGATGATAGCGCTAAGTGTCTTGACAAGCTGTCCGGCATGGCCGCCTCGCTTGACGACATCGGGCGTGGCCGCGGCGATCAACGTTGGCCGCCCCTTGAGTTCGGCTCCCAATACGACGAGCCCGGAACCCAATTTGTTCCGCAGGTCATCGGCCATGGTGCGCATACCGTTGCTATCGTTGACCTCGACGCGCGTTGCCAAAACCTTGACGCCCTGTACCTCTTGAACTCGGCCGGCCAATTGCTCGGCCTGGCGACCCAGTGCTTGCTGGCGCAGTTGACTGACTTCCCGGTTCAGGGCGCTAAGCTGCTCTTTCATGTCTGTCAGACGCTGCTCGAGCGAGTCAATGGGGGCATTGAGAAGCCCGGAAACGCGATCTAATGTCGCCATGCGATCTTGGACATAGTGCTCAGCACCAAATCCTGTCAGTGCCTCGATACGACGTACGCCCGCCGCCACTGAACTCTCGCTGACGATGATAAAGGGTCCGATCTGAGAGGTGTTGCTAACATGTATCCCACCACAGAGTTCGTAGCTGAAAAAGCGATCACGCTCGCCGAGTACCACAGTGCGCACGATATCACCATATTTTTCGCCAAACAGGGCCGTGGCGCCTTCAGCCAAAGCCTGTTTTTGCGGTTTGTAGGAGATGTCTACCGCATAGTGGTTCAAAACGGCTTCATTGACATCATTTACGATGGCGAGCAATTGCGGCTGGCTGACGGCAGCATCGTGGGTAAAATCGAATCGTAATCGATCGGGTGCAACGAGTGAGCCTGCCTGGTGGACATGTTCGCCAAGATGGGTACGTAAAGCGCGATGCAATAAATGGGTGGCAGTGTGATTGCGCATGATATCCCAGCGTCTTTTTTCATCGATCCTGGCATCGACGGCGGCGCCAACCTGGGCCACGCCCTCTGTGATCTGTGCATGGTGAATCGTAAGGCCCGAGACAGGACGCTCGACGTCAGTCACCTGAGCCCGCCAACCAGCAGCCGTAATCAGGCCGGTATCGCTGATCTGGCCGCCTGACTCCACATAGAATGAAGTCTCGGCCAAAACCAACTCTACCTCTTCTCCCTCATCAGCTTGTTCGACCGCTGCGCCCTGCTTGAGGATGGCCAGGAGTTGTGTGGAGCGGGTCAAGAGACCGTAGGGGTCGTAGATAACGCCTTGCTCAGGCACCAGCCCTCGCTGTTGCAGTCTATCGAGCACATGGGCATACTGTTCGGCGCCCAACCCAAAGGTGGCATCGCTGATCTTACCCTTGCTGACATGCTTATGGGATCGTTCGGCCGCCAAGAAACCCTGCTCGTCAACACTAAAACCACGCTCATGACAGATATCCCTTGTCACTTCGAATGGTAAGCCGTGGGTGGCCTTGAGTTCAAATGCTACATCCCCAGCCAGCTCGGTTTTCCCAAACTCCCGGAGTTCGGCCAAGGCGCGGTCGAGTTCTCCCAGTGCGCGGTCGAGGGTGGTAATAAACTGCTCTTCTTCCAGGGAAACGGTTTTGCGGATCAAGGCACGGCGATCTCGTAACTCGGGGTAGGCATCCCCCATTTTTTCGATAACCGCTTCGCAGACTTGTGCCAGGAAGGGTGCGTCGAAACCGATCTTGCGGCCAAATCGATAGGCACGGCGGATGATCATGCGCAGAACATATCCGGCCCCAGCGGGTCCCGGGCGAACGCCATCGGCAACAAGGAAAGCGGCTGCTCGAGCATGGTCGGCGATCACTCTATATCCAACCTTATGCTTGGCGCGTTCATCTTTGCTGTGCCCCAACAGCGCCTGAATCCGATCCATAACCGGGACGAACAGGTCTGTTTCATAGTTGATGGCCTTGTCTTGCACGACACTGACGATGCGTTCCAAGCCCAAGCCTGTATCAACACCTGTTTTGGGTAGTGGCGTGCGCACACCTTCGGCATCCTGGTTGAACTGCATGAAAACGAGATTCCAGATCTCCAACCAGCGCTCGCAATCGTTGTCCAGAAAAACAGAGCATTCGGGTTCGCCGCAGGTGCAGGCATCAGATCCCCAGTCGTAGTGGATCTCGCTGGTGGGGCCACAGGGTCCGACATCGCCCATCGACCAGAAGTTGGTCTCATCACCCATGCGGTAGACACGATCAGGTGAGATGCCCATGTCCTCAGTCCAATAAGCAAAGGCCTCGTCATCGTCGACGTAGACGGTGTAATACAGCAGGTCGGGTGAGATCAGTAAGGCCTTGGTCAGGAAATCGTAACCAAATTGGATCGCTTCTTTTTTGAAGTAATCACCAAAGCTGAAATTGCCCAACATCTCGAAAAAGGTATGATGCCTTGATGACGGTCCCACATTTTCGAGGTCATTGTGCTTACCGGAGACGCGCATACATTTCTGGGATGTCGTCGCCCGCTGATAAGGGCGGGATTCCAGGCCCAAAAAAACATCTTTGAACTGCACCATGCCTGCATTGGTGAGCAGCAAAGTGTCGTCGTTATAGGGTATGAGGGAAGAACTGGCGACACGTTGGTGGCGGTGCTCTTCAAAGTAATCGAGAAAGGCTTCTCGGATCTGTTCACTGGTGGTTGGGCGCATGAGACTCTGGCAGCGATGTGGTGGGTGGGTGGGAAACAATTGGTGGTGTCTAAACAGAAGGACAACCAGGTCAGATTCCCTGGTTGCAAATCCTTATTTTACCGTTTTGTTGTGTTGGCGGTCAAAATGGACGAGGGGTTTGACGTGTTGCGTGTTGCGTGATGGTTGTGCTGACGAACCACACCTTTCTAGTAGGAGCCACGCAAAATCCGAAAGACCATCAGTACAAAAAAGACACTGCCTCCGATTCGGATGAAAGCAGTGTCTCTTTTTATGGCGGGGAGGGAGGGATTTGAACCCTCGAGGGACCTGTAAGCCCCTACCCGCTTAGCAGGCGGGCGCACTCAGCCAGACTATGCGACCTCCCCACACTATCCGGTTGTTAGGAGAACAAGGCGGAGGGTGAGGGATTCGAACCCCCGATACCGTCTCCGGTATAGCTGTTTTCAAGACAGCCGCCTTCGTCCACTCGGCCAACCCTCCGTGAACGTACTCCTATTCGGTGGGCAAGATGAATAATACCACTGCTGAGAATTGGATGTCAAAATAGCGGGGTGGTCTTGAGTTTACCGGATAATATCCGTGCGCATGTAGGGTCGTAGTACTTCCGGTACAACGATGCTGCCATCTGGCTGCTGATAGTTCTCCAGCACGGCGATGACCACGCGGGGTAGGGCCAGTCCTGAACCATTGAGCGTATAAACGTACCTGGGCTTGGCTTTGGCTTCGGGTCGATAGCGAATATTGGCGCGGCGGGCTTGGAAGTCGGTGAACATCGAACATGAACTGACTTCGAGCCACTCTTGGCAACCTGGCGCCCACATCTCCAGATCGAATTTGATCGCTGCCACAAAGCTGAGGTCGCCGGTACACATCTGCACAACCCGGTAAGGGATCTCCAGCATGCGGCAAATGTCTTCGGCATTGTCCACCAGCGAATCCAACTCGGCGCGACCGTTCTCGGGCGTCGTCCACTTCACCATTTCGACTTTGTCGAACTGGTGCCCACGCTTGATACCCCTGGTATCTTTGCCAGCGCTCATTTTCTCGCGCCGGAAACAGGACGAGAAGGCCACGTGCTTGAGCGGCAGTTGCTCAGCATCCAGGATCTCGTGGCGATACATGTTTGTGACCGGCACTTCTGCGGTGGGGATCAGCCAGAGGTCGTCTTCGATATCACGGTAGAGATTATCGCCAAATTTGGGGAGATTTCCGGCGCCCACAAGGCAGTGCTCGCGCACCACCTGAGGCGGCAACACCTCGGTGTAGCCGTGCTGTTCGATGTGAACGTCCAGCATCCAGGCGATCAAAACGCGTTGCAGCCGTGCCCCCAGCCCTTTTAGCAGATAGAAGCGGCTGCCCGACAGCTTGACGCCTCGCTCGAAGTCCAAGATGCCCAGATTTTCGCCGATCTCCCAGTGTGGTTTGGGGTCAAAGTCGAAGCTGGGGATCTCGCCGACCGTACGGGTGACGACGTTTTCCTCCTCATCCTTCCCAACGGGCACATCTGGCAAAGGCAAGTTGGGGATATTGAGCATCGCCCATTCTAGATCGCTTTCAACCTGCCTCAGCTCAGACTCCAGGGCCGCAATCTGCTTACCAAACTCACCCATACGGATCTTCTGGTTATCCGCTTCCTCACGCTTTCCTTCTCGCATGAGCAAGCCGATTTGTTTGGAGCCGGTGTTGCGCTCCGCCTTGAGTGCTTCAACCTCGACCAGAATCTGCCGCCGCCGCTTATCCAGGCTGATGGCGTCCTCGATGGGAGCATCCTCGGCATTGAGGTCGATCATCGCCTGACGCACCAGGTCAGGCTCGTCACGTAATAGACGGATGTCTAACATGAAATTACCTCCGGGAGGTTTTCCCTCCCTAAAAGAATATAGGCTCTTTCGGAATTTGCGTGGTTCCTACTAGTACTCAGTCAAGCCAAGAGTGATGAATATGTCATTCTGAACGGAGTGAAGAATCTCCGGTTGCAAAGGCGCGATTCTTCGTTTCACTCAGAATGACATCCATCAAGGCACGCTAGCTGGCTACTAAAAAGACGTAGTTCGTTAGCACAAACATCACGTAACATGCAATACGCAACACGTCTTTTTCTAGGACCACACGAAATCCTGTAGAACCAGAATATAAAAACGCCCCCGTCTCCCAGGACGAGGGGCGCGCTCGCGGTGCCACCTGGATTCGCCGCCACTTTGCAGTGAACGACCTCGTCGAGACATCTCCTACAGAGGATATCTCTACCCGCTAACGGGGGTTAAACGGCCAAACTTACTGAGGGGGGACAAACCGCCGTTTGGTTCGGCAACTCGGGAGTGGATTTCGTCAGACCTGCAGCATTGCCTCGCAGCAGTTGGCAACTCTCTGGAGCAGCGGGTTTCGACTACTTATCTCCGTCAACGTCTTTGCTGATATTGGCGAAAGGATAGCACACAGTAAGAGGGGCTGGCAACAAGCGAACTCAGGGCTTTGCTACCAGACACATTCCTATTGTGTCACCCTGAGCGGGTCAGACACGTAACTCACACCGGTTCAGAACAACAGCGAAGGGTCTCACTTACGTGAAACGCTAGATTCCTTCGAGTTCCTCAGGACAAGCCTTCGCTAGAATTGCCTCATGATGAGCGAATTATCGTTGAAAACGATGCTTCTTCAATGTGAGTTGGCTTCTGGAACCCGCTCAGACCTGTCCTGAGCGAAGCCGAAGGAATGACATTTCAAAAAAGTGTCCGGTAGTGCGCTCAAGTCGAGTGCGCTCAGGTCGAGTGCGCTCAAGTCGAGTGCGCTCAAGTCGAGTGCGCTCAAGTCGAGCGTGCCTGTTGCGAACACCAACAATTGAGGCTACAATCTCACTATGCTAGAATCTACTCCGCTCGTGATTGACAAAACCACTGCTATACCTGGGCAGGTGGCCAAGCGCATGGAGTCGATATGTGCTCAAGCCATTGCCAGGCGTGGTCAGGCGCACATTGCCTTCTCTGGGGGTTCGACGCCGCGGGCATTGTTCAAGCTGTTGGCAACCCCAGCATGGCGCAATCTATTCGAATGGGCACATATTCACATCTGGTGGGTCGATGAACGTTGTGTACCGCCAGACGAACCCGACAGCAATTATGGCGTAGCGTTTCAGTTACTTTTACGGCACCTAACCGTCAGCAACGTGCATCGCATGCATGGTGAAGATGCTGACCATGCCAGGGCTGCGGCCAAATATGAGGAGGAAGTACGCGAATGTTTCCATCTGAGCAAACACGCTCGGCCACGTTTCGATCTCATCCTGCTGGGCATGGGTGACGATGGACACACCGCCTCCCTCTTTCCGGGAACAACTGCGTTAGAGGAGCAAGACAAACTGGTTACGGTGGGAGAGGCCCCTGTCAAACCCCATGCTCGGATTACTCTGACGCTGCCGGTGCTCAATCGAGCGGCGAACGTCTTTTTTGTGGTCACCGGCGCAGGTAAAGGTCCTGCACTGAGACAGGTATTCGATCCAGACCCAACCATTGTAGCTCTACCCGCCGCCCGCGTACGCCCAGGCAACGGCCATCTCACCTGGTTGCTCGATGACGCTGCGGCGCAAGCGGCTAAATTACATTGACATCACTTCAAGTCTTGGAATGTCACTCTCGGTTGACGATAGACGACAGACCCTTGACGATAGTAAATCTCGCTCCCAAGTAAGTTAACGCACTCCTCAGCAATCTGTAAGGAGACGGTTTGTAGTAAGCGCTTATGGAAGTTCAGAAAATAGACCGGTAATACCACAAGTCGTCTTGCGAGCCTCACACCGGGATAAAGTCCCGGTGCTACATGACAGCGCCTCATGAATGAG
>JAAENG010000605.1 GCA_024224665.1 Chloroflexota bacterium
CTCATGAACCCGTTTCCGTCAAGTTTCGTCATACTCCAAGTTCAAGTGCGGTGCTACCGGTAATGAGTGATGGATAAATTTTGAATTGTGGATGGCGAATTGGGAATTGCGGTCTGCAACCTAAAACTTGTGACTCGCAGCTTTCAAAATGTACCACCAAGTTACGCAGTTGGCCATTCTCCCTCCCTGGCTCGAACCCATGCTATAATGCCCGAATTCTGTTTCTTTAGGCATTTTCGAAAAAAATAAATAGGTCTCCAATCCGAAAATGCCTCTAGCGACTTCCGAAAAATGATAAAATATCCCTCAATTATTTTCGGAAGTCGCCTTACCCCACCGATTTGAGATGATCTATGGCGAAATTAAGTACCGCTGAAGTGAAACACGTGGCAGAGTTGGCCAAGCTGCAACTGACCGATGAAGAGACGGAGTTGTTTGCCAGCCAATTATCGGCCGTCTTGGACTACGCCACTGCCCTGCAAAAGCTAGACACCTCGCACGTACCACCCACTGCGACAGTGCTACCCCTACGCAGTGTTATGCGAGCGGACAAAACCAGACCCAGTCTACCCGTCGAACAAGGTCTTGCCAATGCACCCGAGCGAAAAGATGGCTATTTCAAAGTACATGCGGTGCTGGAGGACAGCCAATGAGTCCTCCTGAAACCAACGCCCTTCATACTCTGAGCATATCCGCAGCAGGAGAGCTTTTGAAAAAGGGAGAGTTGTCTTCGGTCGAGTTGACTCAGGCATATCTCAACCGTATCGATCAACTGGACGGCCAGGTACATGCGTACTTACATGTCGCCTCCGAGCAAGCATTGGCGCAGGCCCGAGCAGCCGATGAACGGCGCGCAGCAGGGGAAGACAATCCATTGTTGGGCATCCCCATGGCGATCAAAGATATGATCACGCTTAAGGATATGCCAACCACTGCCGCCTCGAAGATTCTCGAAGGCTTTATGCCTCCTTATGAGTCGACCGTCGTACAACGGTTGCGCCAGCGCGGTGTGGTTTTCTTGGGCAAGGCCAATACAGACGAGTTCGCCATGGGGTGGAGTACAGAGACTTCAGCGTATGGCGCCACACACAATCCCTATGATCTTGGGCGAGTACCCGGCGGCTCCAGTGGTGGTTCGGCAGCAGCGGTGGCGGCCGATGAAGCAGTAGCTGCGCTGGGGACCGATACCGGCGGTAGTGTACGCCAACCGGCTTCATGGACCAATGTGGTGGGCATGCGTCCGACCTATGGACGTGTCTCTCGCTGGGGAGTGGTCGCCTTTGCCTCTTCCTTAGACCAGATCGGCCCTATAACGAAAACTGTGCGCGATAATGCCATTCTGCTACAAGCTATCGCCGGCCACGACCCTCTTGACAGCACCACCATGTCCGAGCCAGTACCGAACTATGAGAGCACACTGCAAGGTAGGATTCAGGGCAAACGTTTGGGGTTGCCCCGAGAATATTTCGTGGAAGGCATGCATCCGGGCATCAAAGCAGTTATCCTCAAAGCCGTGGATCAGTTGCTTGCTCTGGGGGCGGAGGTCGAAGAGATGACCCTACCTCACACGGAGTACGGTGTGCCTGTCTATTATCTCGTCGCCACCGCCGAGTTGAGCGCCAATCTCGCTCGTTACGATGGCGTGCGTTTCGGTCATAGCGCCGCTGCAGACAACATGTGGGACAATTACCGTCAGAGCCGTGGCCAAGGCTTCGGCCCCGAAGTCAAACGCCGTATCATCCTGGGCACCTACGCGCTCTCGGCCGGTTACTACGATGCCTACTACCTTAAGGCGCAGAAAGTGCGCACCCTGATCCGCCAGGATTTTGATAGAGCCTTCGAGCGTTATGATGCCCTGGTGGCTCCCGTCATGCCCATCCCTCCCTTCAAGATCGGTGAAGCGCCCAACGATCCCCTGGAGATGTACCTGACCGATGTACTCACCCTACCGACTTCTTTGGCCGGTGTCCCTTGTGTGTCTGTGCCCGCTGGTTTCGTGCAAGAAGAAGGCAAAGACCTGCCCGTCGGCATCCAGATTATCGGCAAACCATTTGCCGAGTCCGAAATCCTGCGTATCGCCTATGCCTTCGAGAAAGCGACACAGCATCGGCAGATACGTCCGGCATTGGAAGCAATTGTTTAGAAAAGAGCCGGCCACCCTTGACCAGTCAGGTTATCAGCAGTAGGATACAAATGACATTTGGCCCACTTTCGATTCCGTTGTATGACTCGCGCTGGATATACTTGGGGCCGAGAACTCAATAATTTGCGGATCTCAGCCGTTATTTTGCAGAGCAGATCAATAAGTTATTCTGCCGTAAATCTTTATCATGTCACCTGCTACTACTTCTCCATCTGTTAGCTCAACTAAACAGCGCACCTCCAGAAGCCGCTATGACTTAGTGAACGAAAACCATGAGGCTATCCTTCAAGCTGCGGCGCGTTACGGCGCATATAATGTGCGGGTGTTTGGATCAGTAGCCAGGGGTGATGCAACACCAGACAGCGATGTTGATTTTTTGGTCGATCTTCAGCCCGGCCGAAGCCTGCTAGATTTGGGCGGATTGCTTATGGAGTTGCAGGATATTTTGGCGTGCGAGATAGATATTGTAACTGAGCAGAGTCTACGAGAGCGGGTTCGCCAAACGATCCTCGACGAGGCCATTCCCCTATGAGAGATGATTTGGGACGGTTACAAGATATGCTAGTAGCAGTTGAGAAGATTGAGTCATACGTTGGGACTAATCGGACCGCCTTTTATGAGGATGAATTACTGCAAGTATGGGTCATTCATCATCTTCAAACACCTGGAGAAGCAGCAAACAGGTTGCCACAAACTATCCGGGATCGATATCCCCAATTCCCTTGGTCTCAGATTATCGGCATGCAAAACATTCTAGTACACAACTATTTTGGTATAGATATCGATGTGGTATGGGCAGTTGTTGAACGAGACTTGCCAAAACTTAAGCCTCAAATCGAAACCATTATACTTAACGAACAGGCAAGCACTTCTGTTTCAGATGACAGTTGACATACGTCGCCAACGAATTCGAGTTGAGGCCTATGCTGGAGCCAGTTATCCGGAACGTCCGCTCGCTGTCTGGTGGCACAATCAGCGGCTAGTGGTCAAGCAGGTCGTTCGTTCATGGCGCACGCCGGAGGAGCTACACTTCCTGGTCGAGATTGAGACACTCGGTCGAGCGCAACTGACATACTTTCACCAAACTGATTCATGGACACTCACATAATTCGCTGCACCCGCCTTAACCAACCGGTACCCTGATTTACCGGTACTATTGTCCCGATTACCTACCACCCTATGGCTATCCAATACGAACTCGTCGTGGGCATGGAAGTCCACGCCCAAGTCCTCACCCAGTCAAAAATGTTCTGCGGGTGCAGCACCAACGCCTTCGATGCTGAGCCCAACGCCAATACCTGCCCTGTTTGCCTGGCCATGCCCGGCATGCTTCCGGTGATCAACAGGGACGCCGTCAAACAAACGATTCGCGCCGGTCTGGCTTTGAACTGTTCCATCGCCGAAGAAGCGGTGTTCGCACGCAAGAATTACAATTATCCCGATCTGCCCAAAGGCTACCAGATCAGCCAGTATGAACTGCCGCAATGCCTGGAGGGCTGGTTGGAGATCGATACACCCGGCGGGTTGAAGCGCATCGGCATCACCCGCGCCCACCTGGAAGAGGATACAGGCAAATTGGTGCATGACGGCGATGTCAGCCTGGTGGATCTCAACCGGGCAGGGGTGCCGTTGCTCGAAATCGTCTCTGAACCCGACCTGAGCAGCATCGAAGAGGTGAACGAATACCTTTCACGCTTGCGCCAGATATTGGTCTATATCGGAGTCAATAGCGGTGATCTCGAAAAAGGCCACATGCGCATGGAGGCGAATCTCTCATTACGCCCCAAGGGCAGCGATGAATACGGTGTCAAGGTCGAGATCAAGAACCTGAATAGTTTTCGGGCTGTGCGTAATTCCCTGGAATATGAGATAAAGCGCCAGACAGAGATTTTGGAAGCAGGTGGTGAGGTAGAGCAGGTAACGATGGGGTGGCTTGAAAACAGCGGCCGCACCTACGTACAACGCAGCAAAGAATCAGCGCATGACTACCGCTATTTCCCTGAACCCGATCTGCCTCCACTGTTTATCGAACGAGCCTTGGTAGAGGAACTGCAAGGCACTTTGCCTGAGTTACCCCTGGCCCGACGTGCTCGCTTTCAGGCAGATTATGCTCTCAACTTGGCGGACGCCGATGTGTTGGTGGCGGATAGAGCCATTGCCGACTATTACGAGGCGGTGTTGGTAGCGGTGGGCGAATTCATGGTCGCCAAGGGCGTTGCCAACTGGATGATGGGCGATTTCTTCCGCTTGATGAATCTTTCAGAGAGCAGTTGGGATGACGTACCTGTTAGTCCCGATCAGTTCGCCGGTTTACTCAAACTGGTGGCAAACAAGACCATCAACGCCAACACCGGCGGGCAAGTGCTGCAGACCATGTTCAAGACCGGCGAGGATGCCCAGGTGATTGTCGAGCGAGAGAGTCTGGCACAGGTCAGCGACACCGATGTGCTGGCTCAGGCCGTTGATCGAGTGATCGCCAACAACCCGGATGAAGTGGCGCGGTATCGTGAAGGCAAGACCCAATTGCTCGGTTGGTTCATCGGCCAGGTTATGCGCGAAACCCGCGGTAAGGCCAACCCCGCCATCGTCCGCCAGATGGTGATGAAACGTTTGGCATAATCATACAGGAACTAGGCGATATGGCTGATCCGGAACAGACACAATTCAGGACAATCGTCGTCGGTCTTGTATGGAATCGCCATAGCCAACTGCTTTTCTGCAAAATGCACCCCGACCGTGGTGTGTTTCCGGGCCAGTGGGGATTCCCCGGCGGCGGTATCGAACCGGGAGAGCGCATGGATCAAGCCCTTCGTCGAGAATTACGCGAGGAACTGGGGATCGAGATCGAAGACATCCGCCCGGCCTTTTTCAAAGATGGACGCTATCACAAATCCTTTGTAGATGGTTCCAAACGGCCGATCTACATGATCTTCTTGATGTTTCACTGCACCACAGTCAGCGATACCATTTACCTAAACGATGAATTCACTGAATACCGTTGGCTAAGCGAAGACCAACAGGAGGGCATTGTCTTCAACCAAGAAACCATTGATACATTGGCGCGATTGGGACCATGGCAAGCTGTCCGGCAGTAGGAAAGAGGGAGTCTCCTCCGCACCAAAACCTTCACATCACCAAAGCACCAGGTAGATGAACAAGGCCACGAAATGTATCCGTGGCCTTTAAAAACCGTCTCAGTTATCGCGCAACAGACCTCTGGCTTCCGACCTCCGATGTCAATCTTCTGTCCTAAGCCGTAATCTCCTCACCGCCATCGACGAAGATAATACTTCCAGAGATGAAGCTGACAGCGGGGTCGGCCAGCGCGGCGAGGGTCTTGGCCACATCCTCAGGCTGGGTCATGCGATTGGCGGGATTGCGCCGTATACTGGCTTCAATGATCTTTTCATTCCCGGGTATCTGGCGTAGAGCTGGCGTATCGGTCACGCCTGCCTGAATACAGTTGACCAAGATCCCACGTGAGCCAAGCTCCATGGCCAACTGCCGCGTGTGCGATTCGAGTGATGCTTTAGCTGCCGAAACCGCACCATAACCAGGGATCACACGATGCGAACCTTCGGATGTCATCGACCAGATTCGGCTGCCCTGACCCAACATATCTTTATGGACCAGATCCTGGACCCAATACACCAACGAGTGCCCCATCACATCCAGCGTCATCTCCATCGCTTTCTGATCGAGAGCATCATTGGGGTCATCGGCGATAAAAGGCTTGAGATTGCCGAATGCGAGAGAGTGCATCATCAACCAGATACTTTCCTGACCTGAAGTTTGCAGTTCCTCTTGCATTTTCGCGATCGCCCGCGCCCGTTTACGCGCGTTGGTAGCACTCATATTGAAATATACGGCTTTACTACCCGTGGCCTCGATATCAGCGATCACTTCTTTAACACGGGGCATAGACATTTTCATGTCAAGGTGCACCCCAAAAATATTCATGCCACGCCCGGACAGTGCTCTGGCGGTTGCTGCCCCAAAACCGCTGGACGCGCCCAAGATCAGGGCCCATTTCCCTTGTAGATCGTTCTTATCACTCATGCGTAACTTTATTCCTCCAATGTAATGAATGGTTCAACGCTAAGTAAGGCAAGATATGAACCCGAAGTTCAGAGACATCTTCGCGGCCTTACTTAGAAGGAGATTGGCGATATCTATATTTGAACAAAGTTAAGTTTCATGCCAATCTCCACTTATTCTACAGCTATAGAACCCTGACGCCAATAAATAGTTTCGCTTACATACCTGCCTTGGCCTGCCCATCACGCTATGGTATCCTGCCGCTGCCACACAAACGCATCGTTTATCCATTGGCGCCAACCCTTGGGACGGACCCTTGCGGTGTCTTCCAAGAAAGGGCATATCCGGCCCCGATGAACGAAAAAATATGTTGGAGGCAAATGTGTTACAAGAAGACTCCATAAGAACCGAACTCAAAAAAGTGATTGACCCCGAGCTGATGTTGAATATCGTCGACATGGGCCTCGTTTACGACATCGATATTGCCGAATCCGATACTATCCGGGTAACGATGACACTCACCACGCCGCACTGCCCGATGGGGCCGGAAATCATCGACAATGTAAAAAAAACTGCCGGGGCGTTAGAGGGCGCCGGAGATGTGGATGTGGTAATCGTCTGGGATCCGCCCTGGTCGCCCAACATGTTTAGTGACGATCTCAAGGAGGAGATGCGAAAGATGGGCATGGAGTTTGACGAAGACATCGTCAACCGGCACGACACCGAACCTGAACCCAGCTACTCGCCTCCACCACCGCCGCCCGATAAGAAACGGAGCGGTCTTCTAGGCTGGATCTTCGGCCGTTAGCATGTTCACTTTGCCCAGCGACCGGCCCCTGATCGTCGCCCGGCGTGGCGCCCGTGCTCACGCGCCCGAAAATACCCTACCTGCGTTCGAACTGGCGATCGAACAGGGGGCTGACGCCATCGAAATGGACGTTCAGTTTACAGCGGATGGCGCCCTCATCCTCATGCACGGCCTGGATGTCGACGATGTCTCTGATGGCGACGGGGCCATTCGCAGCCACACCTTGGAAGAAATCCGAGCGTTGGATGCCGGGAGCTGGTTTGACGAAACCTACGCCGGCGTAAACGTACCGACACTGGCCGAGGCACTGGACACACTGGCCGGGCGCATACCTCTGGTCTTGGAACTGAAGTCGTTTACACGTAAATCGGAAGAGATGGAGGAAATGGTGTGGGAGGAGATTCGAGAACGCGACATGGTGGATCAGGTAACCGTAAGTAGTTTTAATCCCTACATCCTGCGCCGTCTTCGAGAGATCGCACCAGACCTACGCACTAGCTTCATGCAAGCCACCGGCCTACCTCCCTGGTTCTCGGGAAGCCTGGCGCGGCGTTGGTCTCGGGCAAACGATATCCTTTGGGAAGTAGAATTCGGCAGCACTCAGAAGGTTGCCAAGCTAAAACAGCCCTTGTGGCTGATGACCATCGATGAGGAGGAAAGCTTATCGCAAGCCTTATCCTGGCAAGCATCGGCCTTGATAACCGACGATCCGCGATGGTTAAACGGACAGCTGGCACTTAGATCAGAAATGGGACTTTGATGAACTTCCCGACCGGGCTTCTCACCTTTGCCCACCGTGGCGCCTCAGTTCATGCGCCCGAGAACACCTTACCGGCGTTCGAGCTTGCCGCCGACATGGGCGCCGACATGGGCGCCGATGGCATTGAATTCGATGTTCAGATCAGCGCCGACGGCCAACTCATCGTCCACCACGATCGGGAATTAGGCCGCACAGAACCAGCCACTGATCCTGTGTAGGACTGGCGTTTCGATAATCTGCGAGCATTGGACGTGGGCGCCTGGTTTGATAACCGATTTGCGGGGCACACATGCCCACTCCTGAAGAAGTCATGGAAACAGCCGGCGACCTGCTACTTGCTACTTGCCCAGCGGAGCCTGATTTTCTCAGCGCAGTCTGGGAGCAATCGCTAGGTGCTAATTCAGCCACACACCAAATACGTATGCGGAATACCATTTCTTATATTCCTCATGCCGAATGATTGCAATTTTCGCAGTTCACTGGTAGAATAGGAATGAAGATTCCATTTATGGTGTGTGAACATATTGTTTGTGTTCTCGTACCACAACATGATCAACCGGCAAATATCGAAACACGGATAGCCTGAAGGGTATCGAGAAATCATGCAAAACTCTAACACATAGTTAATGATTCAGTCACAATTGTATGATAGACTCTGTGCAATATCTTGATTTTTTGATTGTATAACTTTGTTAATCTTCAAAAATCCCCTTTTTCTATCGTTTCGGTATTTGACGTCTAGGATTTGTCCAGATTGCGAGACGGCCTTCTCAGCACCGTAACTAACTGGGAGTTACTGATGAACGATAATCTACCGACCTCAAAGGATGCGGACAACAATACGATGAAAGACTTTACTACGACCATACCTAGCGAACAGATACCCGAGTTATTCGCACAACTACCTCACGAGGACCCGGATTTTGGCAGAGTTGTCAAAATCTTGAGGATCGCTCCAGGTGAATGCGTCGCAACGCCGGACGATATGGATGACCATCTTTCTATTTTGATGAGCGGCTCTTTACAGTTGGTTGTTACGAGCAAAGAGGGCCGCAGCCTGGTCACTGCCACCCTGGGCCCCGGCTCTGTATTTGGAGAAGACGCATTGATCGACCTGGGCGATAGCACGACTGTTTGTGCCCAAGCCATCGAACTCTGCACCGTCTGGCAACTGACAGCTGACCAGGCAATGACTTTCACCAAGCGGCATCCTATCCTCGGCCTAGGTATGTTGCGCACTTTTGGCCGCCGCCTTGCCCAAGTCGAGGATCGTTTGGAAGATGTTGCGTACAAGCGTCTGCCCGAAAGATTAGCCGGAGAACTACTACGCCAGCGTCGACACTTCCAGAACGATCAAATTCGAATCAGCCACCAGGCGCTGGCAGATATCCTGGGAACCTATCGCGAGACCATCAGCGCCATTCTGCGAGATTTCAAACGCGATCGCTGGGTCGAGTTGGGCTATCGCCGCATTACGATAAAAAATCCAGAAGCCATGGCCGAACTGGCAGGTGAAGTACACGACTAAGTAAATCTCATTTGGGTGTGTCCTAAATGAGTTGGAGACACAGCATATCTGGTAAACTGAAGGTGTCAAAACAACCGACCTACAAACAAACCAGGAGAGAAGCTATGTCATCCAACTCAGAAGAGATTGTACAAGAGATTCGCCAAG
>JAAENG010000606.1 GCA_024224665.1 Chloroflexota bacterium
GCTCGAAAACATAGAGCCCGCACGAATATTTGTAAACTCTAAGTCAAAAGTAGCGTTTATACTGCTTATACTTCTCGCACCATCAATACTAAAGATCAAACTCTCTTACAGAGGTGGTGTGGTTAGCACTGTCCGCTTTGCGATATAGCGTGGATGCTCGTTCAGTAACCCAGTTGTCACCATAAATAGATGATATCCAAACGCGCAAAACCACCTCCAGCACTGGCCCCGGCTGGCGGCGAGGCTTTTGGCCAAAAGCTCGAATGTATAGTGCCGTATTGGACTGGTTCAGTGAGATGGCCAATAGCCCGGGGTCGAACACATCAACCAGGCCAAGTGCCTGGTCATCGCCAATGCGCTTGCTGACGGCATCATCAAATCGCCCCAGCATGCCGTACCAGGCCCGTTCCAAGCGTTCGTCCGCGCCGGCTGCATCACTTATAGCCTTCAGCATCGGGCCATGCTTAAAACAAAGCTGCACTTCAGCAGCGAGGCTGTTGCGCAGCAGTGCAACGGGATCTCCGTCATCGTACAGCCACGGACTACCACCTTCCATTATCTTGGCTTCCAGACTATCCAATAGCGTCTCCATCAATTCATGGAGATCAGTGAAGTGGTAATAAAAAGCAGCTCGGCTAAAAGCCGTTTGCTGCATCAGCCTGTCTACGGTCAAGTCTCTGAAAGGTCGTGACCATAGAAACTGGATAGCCGCATTCTGAATCTCGGCCCGAGCACGTTCTGTACGACCAACTTTGCCGCTTGGCTGCGGGTTTATTACGAGACTGGCCTTCGATCTATTTTCTGACATAGTGTCAGATTATACCAACAAAATGTTGACTAATCGACCATTCGAGTCTTTAATCTCGGGTAATTCGCGATCGCTTCAGAGCGTCAATCAAATCGTTATTGGGGAAGCTCGCGCCACCAGACTAGAGGGTGAATCCCTAATTACTCAGGAGAATTAATATGCGCAATAACCGGGATCTAAAGCTTGCTCGTGGGTTCGGGCTGGCTGTAGCTCTACTGACCGCGACCACTGGCTCCCACGCCTATGAGGTAGACCGCACCCATCTCCCTATCGCCGAGCCAGATCCGCCCAAATTCAAAGAGCTCGATGTACGTAACGTTGAGACTCCGCCACTCTTCAATGTCGAGGCTCCCGAGGGCGCGCCCAATGTCATAATTATTCTAATCGATGACGTGGGCTTTGGCGCAACCACACCATTTGGTGGGCCAATCAATACTCCAACGATGGATCGTCTGGCAGAGGGCGGCTTGCGCTACAACAACTTTCACACCACCGCTTTGTGCTCTCCTACGCGTAATGCGTTGAAGACGGGTCGTAACCACCACACCGCCAACACCGGCTCTATCATGGAGAGCGCCACAGGGTTTCCGGGCAATACCGGAAAAATTCCTAACCGAGTTGCGCCAGTAGCTGAAATGTTACGGCTCAACGGATATAGCACGGGCGCGTTCGGCAAGTGGCACGAGACCGCCGCCTGGGAAACCAGCATCTCGGGGCCGTTTGACCGCTGGCCAACTCACTCGGGCTTCGACAAATTCTACGGCTTCATCGGTGGTGAAACCGACCAATGGTATCCGCTGGTTTACGATGGCGTCACACGAGTCAATCCGCCGCATGTCGAAGGCTACCACTTCACCGATGACATGACCGATCAAGCGATTGGCTGGATGAAGGCGCAGCATTCGATGACTCCTGACAAGCCCTTTTTTATCTACTTCGCGACCGGTGCGGTGCACGCACCACACCACGTCCCCAAAGAATGGGCAGACAAGTACAAGGGTAAATTCGACAAGGGCTGGGATCAGGTTCGGGTCGACACCGTGGCAACGCAAAAAGAGATGGGGATTATCCCCGAGACGACTCAGTTAACAGATAGGCCTGAAGACCTCAGCGCCTGGGCAGATCTTCCTGAAGATCATCGCAAGCTCTTTGCACGTCAAGCTGAGGTGTTTGCTGGCTTTATGGAGCACACCGATGTCAACGTGGGCCGATTGATTGATGCCGTAGAGGATATCGGTGAACTCGACAACACTCTGATTATTTATATCGCCGGGGACAATGGCACCAGTGCTGAGGGCGGTTTCATTGGTGTATACAACGAGATGACGTACTTCAATCAAGTGGAGGAGAAGGTCGAAGATCTTCTGCCGCGGCTCGATGAATGGGGTGGCGAATACACGTTCCCTCATATGTCAGCCGGCTGGGCAGTGGCTTTTGATGCGCCGTTCAAGTGGACCAAGCAGGTTGCTTCGGACTTTGGCGGCACCCGCAACGGCATGATCGTTCACTGGCCTGACGGTATCGAAAGTCAGGGCGAGATTCGTAGCCAGTTTTCTCATGTGATCGATATTGCGCCCACCATTCTCGAAGCTGCCAATCTGCCGGAGCCCACAAGCGTGAACGGAACGGTTCAGGAACCCATGGCCGGCACCAGCCTCATGTTCAGCTTGAATGATGCTGATGCTCCTGAGCAGCACACGCTTCAGTACTTTGAAATGTTTGGTAACCGTGCCTTGTACCAGGATGGCTGGTTCGCCCGCGTCTTGCATCGCGCACCTTGGCAGACTGGCAAGCAAAAGCCTCTTGAGGATGACGTTTGGGAGCTCTACAACACGAAGGAAGACT
This sequence comes from Chloroflexota bacterium, assembly GCA_024224665.1. Classification (GTDB taxonomy): domain Bacteria; phylum Chloroflexota; class Anaerolineae; order J102; family J102; genus PIVW01. The sequence continues at coordinate 2,654 of JAAENG010000606.1, forward strand.
TCAGCTTGGTGAATAACCTGGCGGATCAGTACCCTGAGCGCGTGGCGGCGATGGAAGCCACTTTCATGGAAGAGGCCGAGAAATACAACGTGCTGCCGATCGACGATCGTACCGTAGAACGCATGAATCCAGCTATCGCAGGACGCCCTGATTTGTTGGGCGGCCGCAAATCACTGACGCTTTACGGTGGCATGAATGGCATATTGGAGAATACGTTCTTGAACTCCAAGAACACATCCAAGCGTATTACGGCCGATGTAGAAGTCGACGAAGGTGCAACAGGGGTGATACTGACCCAAGGTGGCCGTTTTGGCGGTTGGTCACTTTACATGAAGGACGGTCGACCGATTTACACCTACAACTTCCTCGGCCTTGAGCGGTTTACTGTGGCAGCGGAGGAGCCTATTCCGCCCGGCCCTGCAACGATCGTGATGGACTTTGACTACGATGGCGACGGCCTGGGTAAGGGCGGCGATGCCACTATCACAGTAAATGGCAAGAAGGTGGCCTCCGGCAGAATTGGCCGAACTCAGCCGCTGATCTTCTCGGCGGACGAGACAGCAGATGTGGGCCTCGATAACCAGACACCGGTGGCAGATGACATTGGTGTAGGTCCGGAAGAAACGCGCTTTACCGGCACCATTAATCAAGTGGTACTCGCGATCGAATAGGCCTTTGACAGGAACGCCGATAA
>JAAENG010000607.1 GCA_024224665.1 Chloroflexota bacterium
CGAACAGAGAGCACTCTCGAACAGAGAGCACTCTCGAACAGAGAGCACTCTCGAACAGAGAGCACTCTCGAACAGAGAGCACTCTCGAACAGAGAGCGCCCAAATTGAGCGCTCTCTGTTTTCTACCTGTCGGTTTCTCTGATCGTGGTTAGGGTGCTACGTAATTCAGCCCGCTCTGGCCGCCGCTCGAATCGATGGTCAACCGGGCTCCGTTGACGTCGTAACTGGAAGCGGACTGAAATATCACAAGGTAAGCAGCCTCCTGGTCCATGATCCCCTCGGGCTCTGAACAAAGCTGCTGCGTCGCTACCAGGGGACTAATAGAGAGGGCTACACCGTCGGTTTGATAGGTGCCAGAATAGGTATTGCAACCGCCGGATCCTGATACCTGCCCATCGGCTGTGAACACGGCCGTTAGCGAGGTTCCGGGCAGTGGTGGGGCTGGCGCCGCTCGCCCTTGGAACCACGACTCCAAGATCCAGTTTCCAATCAGATCAGAGCCCGGAGGTGCCTGTGTGGGCTCGGCTGTCGGTTCTGGAGGTTCGGGCGTCGGCTCAGGTGTGGGCTCGGGAGGCTCAGCCGTCGGTTCTGGAGGTTCTAGTGTGGGCTCAGGAGGCTCCAGTGTGGGTTCGGGCGTTGGTTCGGGAGGTACCGGCGTAGGACCGACAGGTATCACGTCGATCTTCTGTACAGCCCGACTTACGCCACCCGGGCCTTCAGCAATGAGCCCATACGAAATCGACCCTGTTCCTGGCGGACAATCTTCGAAACTACCTTTGAATGGGGCGCCTTGCCAGATAGTGGTATTGTTGCGTGTCAACGTCACTACATCTGTATCACCGGTAACACGCCAGCTAAGCAAGACACAATCACCAACGGGGATCTCGTAGGGAGGGTCCGCTGTGAAGTACTTGATCACAGGGGCATTAGCGGAGGGCTCGACATAGATCGTGACGGGCCATTCTTGCACCGTGTCGTCGGTGAAGAGGACTCTGAGGATATAAGTCGTGGTATCGCTGGGGCAAACAGTCTGGCTGCCCTCTCCGGCCACACCGAAGTTACGCCAATCGGCGCCTTCCGGGTAAAGATAGACTTCCTTTACGTTCTTCACTTCCCAATGAAGGTTCGTACACTGGCCCTCGTTGATCTGCGTGCTATCCGCCCAGAAATTAACTTGGGGTGAAGGTGTGGATGTGGGAGCGGGTGTTGGGGTCGGGGCTCGAGGCGCCTCGATACCCACCCAGAGCTTGGGTCCAAAACCTTTGCCCGAGCTATTGAACATCTGCCAGAAGCCTTGGTAGACGCCAGACTTTGAAGGGGCTATCAGATCCAGGGCGAGATCGTAGTTAGTCTCAGGCGCCACAGGACCGTCGACAAAGGTGCGCTCACCACTCATGCGAGAGGCATTGGTATTGCCACCTACATAATCGAGATAGTAGGCGCTGGTCCAGGCGCATGTGCCGATGTTGCGTAGGCGCCATACCTTGGTGAAAGCTTCGCCCGCTGCCAGAACCGGCGGATCGGTCATATCAAGATCATCATACGTGAGATCAGCTACCCATTTCATGCCGTCGACGCAGCCGGGCTGCGGTATAGGGGGAACAGGCGTCGGGGGTCGGACCACATCTTCGGGATCAATCCCCAGGTAGAGTTTGGCAAGCTGGGCAATACGTCCACTCTGCTGTAAGGCTGAAAGGGCCGTGTTGATCTGAGACAACAAGGCCGCCTGGCCCTCAGGTACTGCGATAGCAAATTCTTGCTCGCTGAGGCCGCCGCCCACGATCTCGACGCCAAGGATGTCGAAGCCGCGGGTAGCATCGAGTGCGACAACATAGGCTTGTTCTTGCTGATTGACCTCATCTCTGGGGCATGCCATTACCGTTGTTGCCAACGGGCCAATCGTCAAAGTTTCGCCAACGAGTTCGTAGCTTCCAGTGTATGAATTGCAGCCGGCTGAACCGCCAAGTTGGTCCTCGTTGTTGAAAAGCAATGTTATCTCGGTATCTGGCAAGACGACATTTCCATTGTCAGCTTCAGCAAATGTCTCTAATCGCCATTCAGTGCCTGCCAAGGGGTCTTTCTTGCTGGGTGAGAAGATCAGCACCTGCTTACCTTTCTCGTCCACCAGCAGAAGCTTGCCAGCACGGAATTCGGCAGTTGATACGGAACTCAGCATATCCAGGTATTCATTTTCCTGCTCACTGATCGGATCTTCGCAGGCCATGCGCGTGGTGCCGACGATATCAAATGTCACGGTGTCGCCATCGATGGTAATCTGTGACATATATCGGTTACATCCGGTCGATCCGTTGGCGCCCCCTTCCTCGTCTAGTGAGAGCGTGATCTCCGTTCCTGGCAACGGCTCCTGCAGATCGTCTGGACTGCCCAAGGCTTCGAGTGTCCAGATGATGTTGTCGATTTGGATCTCGGGGCGAGCAGCATATACCAATAGATCATTGCCGTCCTCATCCATTAACACCAGCGTGTCGCCATCGATGCGGTACTGGCTCGTCTGCTCAAAGGCGGCCAGATAAGCTTGTTCGATTTGCATTGCCGGTTCTGGACACGCCATTCGAGTTGTCGCCGCCGGCGAGAAAGAAATGTGATCACCATCGGTCTCGAATGCAGCGTTGTAAGTGTTACATCCGGCGTTGCCGCCAACAGTGCCTTCGTCGAGCACGAGTGTGATCTCGATGCCGGGAGGAATCGTCACAGCAGTGCCATCATCATCGTAACCGCGCAGAACCCACTCGGTACCTTCAAGGGGCAGACGCTGGTCAGGTTGGAACGTGAGCAGTGTCTCACCTGCCTCATCCACTAGAAGCAATTGTCCCAAATCGAGTTCAGCATAGCGTTCTGCGGGCGCCGCGTCCAGAAAGACCAGGTCGATCTCAGCGGAAATCAGGTCGCCGATGGCCTGATCGATATTGCCATAGACAAAGAGATATTCCTCCGCTACGAATCCGGGCTGGACAACGTTATCGAGTAGCCAGTCTTCGTAGACACTGCCGGTTTCGACGGCCAAGCGGTAGCCGACGAGGTCTTCGATATCGTCTATGACGCCGATGCTAGATACATCGCTGGCTAAGATGGCGCCTTCGCCCTTGTAATAGATACCTGAGAAATCAACGATTTCTGCGCGATCCAATGTCACTGAGATGGCAGCGATAGCGCTATCGATCTGCCCAAGCGTCAGGGCATCTCCCAAGCCATCGAAAGCCATATCCAAAAAGATGATGTCGATACTCAGGATCTCGCCGATCTCTTCCATCAGGGCGATGTCGAAGCCGTCGAGCTTGAAGTTGGGCGTGTAATACTCGAAAGGTGGGTAGTCGGCCGATGTACCCACTATCATGCGACCTGATTGGCTGATCTGTTCCCATAGATCAACTGATTCAGCAGTCAATAGAGCTGGTGCTGAAACTTCAGGTTCCGTTTGCTCAGCCGGTGGTGCTTCCTTCCGTTCAAATTCCGGAACGATAGAGGAAGAACAACCGGCAATAAGCAAAGCCAGCATTAAAAATAGGACAGCCAAACTCCGTTTGGAAATACCTGACATAGTAACCTCCATTCTGGTCAAGCCTAGGGGGGGACTGGTGGCCAATTGAATATGGATACCGTAGTATAACGGTCCTCGCTATCCAGGAAAAGATTGGCGCCTCGCTATATCCAAATCGTGGAATAATAAAAACTTGGCATCGAGAGCAGACCTCGCATGTATTGCGAACGGGCATACACAACGCTTGCAGTACAGGATTGGGGTGGTTAGAGATGAAATCTCAGGCTTAAGCATGGTTTTCGATGACTAGCACCGAGATGGTCTCAATCACGTTGTCCGATAAAAAAGTAGTCGAGATGAGTTACCATTGTTGGCATCGGAAACGCCATGACAAACTGGTATAAAATTAGTATCCAAGAAACCTTGCATTTCTGAAAAAAAACCACTATACTAATAGTAAGTCCGGTGACATTTGTGCTGGACGGGGAAGAACCTTTCAATTCATTATTAGCTCTTTTTAAGGAGGCTACAACGCATGACTGCAAACACCGTGCAACAGCAGACCCAAGAACTACCTTGGTGGCTGGTGCTAATCGATGGTATTGCTGCAATTATTATTGGTATTTTGCTCTTCACCAATACGGCTGCCACTGTCGGCACATTAGTACTATTCCTGGGTATCTATTGGCTCATCAAAGGCATTATCATCCTCATCGGCATCTTTCAGGATCGTGCTGCTTGGGGGTGGAAACTGTTTATAGGTATCCTCAGTATTCTGGCGGGCCTTATCGTAACTGTCGGCATGGGATTCTTTGCTGCCGCCCTGATGGTCACGACAACATTCGCCATCGTCATTGGTATCTGGGGTGTTGTGATCGGTATTATGGAGATCATCTCAGCCTTTAGGGGCGAGGGATGGGGCGTTGGCATTCTTGGTGTGATCAGCATCGTTTTTGGTATCTACATCATGGCCAATCCCATGGTCTCAGGTTTCGCCCTCGTATACGTGGCTGCTATCTTCGCCGTGGTCGGTGGCATCATCGCCGTCGTCCAGGCCTTCAGATTGCGCTAGCACACGCTGCCTAACAAAAACCAATATGACAAAGGGAGCTATCGATTCGATGGCTCCCTTTTTTGCATCGTTGGAGCATAGCCAATGACTACGCGAAGTTATCTGATTGCCATCAAGCTGCTTATTCCATGGGCAGAGTTTGCAGATAAGCGACCAAATCTGCGACATCCTGATCCGACCAACTGAGTTTGTGGCCATGGATCATTTCGGGGATACCAGGCTGCCCGTTTAACGCCTTGTGGTAGATTTTCCAGGGATTATCGTTAGCCAATACGCCTAAGATCACTGCTTCATCTTCAGGGTCATCTGTCAACATTTCGTTGCCGTTATCACCATGACAAGCCGTGCAGCCATTGCCATAAAGGCGCTCGCCCCGCGACGTGTCACCATTGGTACTTTTACCAGCGTTTATGTACGGCCGCATATCGACCGCTCCCTCTTGCATGAATTTCGCTAACAGGTGCATGTCCCCGTTGGACAGCACATCCGAAAAATCATGGTCGAGGTTGGTCTCACCTTTGAGAATTGCCACCCATTCATCCTCGGTTTTGTCTTTGCTTTGCAGCACGCCGACAAATCCGGTGTAATGTGAACCTGAACCATAGGCGCCGTCAGCGCCAAGATAATCCCAGCCGTGACATTCCTTGCATCGCCATGTATCAGCGCCACTGCGCTCATTTGATGACTGTTCAGCCCACAGTGCCTGATCGACGCCGAGCGCCTCGACACCGTTTTCTGCCCACCATTTGTCATAGAGCCGCCCCCCCTTCGCTAGCGAATCGCCGGACTGACAGGCAGCCATCACCATGATACAGAGCCCGAAAAGCAGGTATTTGATGAGGTTCATTGTTATCAACTGGTTTGCTCAAACATGCGTGCCATCATCGCCGACACCGCCCTGTAAACATCCGACTCGGTTGGCAAGTCGACGATTGGCTTACCGCTGAATTCATATTCGATAACTGTATCATCCTGGGGAATCACGCCAAGGAGGGGGAAGTCGATCTCGTCCTCGATGAATTTCTGCAATGCAGGGGGCATGATGCCGCCGGGCAGCCGATTTAGGATGAGGTAAGTGTTTTCGATGTTTATATTCAATTCATGTCGGAATCCACCAATACGTCTCGCCGCCACCAATCCCCGTTGGCTGGGATCGCTCACCACCACAAGGTATTCGACATCGCGGGTCGTGCGGCGGCTCAGATGCTCTAAACCGGCCTCATTGTCTATTACCACATAGCGATAGTTCTTGCTGATGGCATCGACGACTTCACGCAGATTGTGATTGACAGCGCAATAACACCCCTGCCCTTCTGAACGCCCCATGGCGATGAGATCGAAACGCTCTCCCTCGGACAGGGCCGAGCGGATCTCATAGTCCAGGTACTCACGCTTACTAATGCCGCCTGGAAGCGAACCCATGGCAGCGCCGGTCGCCGTCAGTGATTTCTGGACTTCAGTAAGGATATTCTCTCTGATGTCACCAACCGTCCAGTCGAGATCCAGGCCTAACACCATGTTGAGATTACTGCTGGGATCGGCGTCGATGGCCAGGACAGCGCCTGATTGTGTTTCGATAAGATAACGGATGATCATGCCGGCGACGGTGGTCTTGCCGACACCGCCCTTTCCGGCCAATGCGATCGTAATTGTCATGAGATCTGTTCCTCCAGCGATTGTGCAATAATTTCAGCTGTCTGCCTTAAGGCCGGCACATGGTCGTAAACAGGAATACCAAGGCGATCGGCTTGTTGGACGCCGAGATCAGCCGGCAACATACCGAGTACCGGCATGCCGGGTGACTGTTCGTATAAGAAGGCGGCCTCTCCTTCATCTCGCACTTTGTTGCCGACCAACCACAGGCGCTTGAGACCGATATCCTCCGCCAGTTTTTTGATCTGCCGGGCTGTCCCCAGACTTCTGCGAGTGGGCTCGACCACCACGATCATAGCGTCGACGAAGTCCACAGTGGCCCGGCCCAGGTGCTCGACGCCGGCGTACATATCGAGGATCAAGACATCGTCCTCGCGGAACAGCAGGTGCGTAAACAGGGTCTTGAGCATGGCACTTTCCGGGCAAATGCAGCCGGAGCCCCCCAGATCGACGGAGCCCATTTCCAACAGTCGCACCCCCCGGTAGGGCACAGCAAAGCGCTCGGGGATATCATCGACACGGGGATTGATGGTGAAAAAACCACCCGTCGTGCCTGGTTTAGCCCCGGTGCGCTCCTCGATCAAAGTCTCCATTTCAGAGATAGGATGCAATTGCGCACGCAATTCATCAGGATAGCCCAACGCTCCCGCCAGACAGGGCGAAGGGTCTGCGTCCACCGCCAGGACATCTCGCCCAGCGTCGGCGTAAACCTGGGCCAACAGAGCCGAAAGGGTCGTTTTTCCTACACCGCCTTTACCACTGATTGCTAGTTTCATTGGTCGTTTGGTCGTTTGGTTGGTTGGTTGGTTGGTTGGTCGTTTGGTCGTTTGGTCGGTTGGTCGGTTGGTCGGTTAGTTGGTTGGTCGGTTGGTTGGTTGGTCGGTTGGTCGGTTGGTTGGTTGGTTGGTTGGTTGGTTGGTTGGTTAGTTGGTCGGTTGGTCGGTTGGTCGGTTGGTTGTTTGGTTGGTAGGGTTGCTGGGCGCTTCGTGGGTTGCTCGGTTGCTTGGTTCGTCGGTTGGTCGATC
>JAAENG010000608.1 GCA_024224665.1 Chloroflexota bacterium
ACACTATTTTCTTCAAGGTCTCAGGAACTTACTTATTCATCAACAAGTTGAATGGTTCCGTGAAAAAACGCGACTGAGACCTTCCGACTGGGACGATGTTCTGGACTTTGCTTTATGAACCGAGTTTTCCAGAGTTTTCAGGACTCAACCACTCTTCGGCTGGATCGCCGACAAGTATGGATCACGTTGGCTGGGTGTGGGCGGTATTTTATGGATGGCACTGTTCTACGCTCTGGCCGCGGCCAGTGTGGGCTGGTGGGCGATCGCCTTCCTCATCCTCACTGGTCTGGGTTCAGCCGCGTATCATCCGCAGGGTACAATGCATGCAGGCCAAGTCGATCTCCGGCTCGTGGCCACGGGCACGGCTTACTTCTTTCTGTTTGGCCAAGTTGGACTGGCCATTGGCCCGGCGCTGGCTGGCAGCATGATTGAAACATGGGGAAGGCCCAGTCTGATGCTGCTCTCTGTTGTCAATGTGCTGGCCGCGCTCTGGCTCTGGCGGAATCCCCAACTGCGAGAGGGACATGAGCATAGGAAGGATGCTACACGGCACAGGGCCCTTCGTTTTGGATGGGTGGCAATGGTTATGTTCGGCGTTCTGCTTTTCACTCGCATGACGGTGCAGGCCACCACCAATACCTTTCTACCCAAATACCTGCAAGATATCGGTTGGACACCTGCGAGTTTCGGGATTGGCCTATCCATGCTCATGCTCGGCAGTGCTATTGGCAATGTCATTGGCGGCAGTTTGGCCGACCGTGTGGGACGTAGAAAGATCGTTGCCGGTAGTATGTTCCTGGCCGCCCTCCCCCTTTGGGTGTATCTTGACACAAGTGGCGCCCTTTTCTTCTTGCTCATTTTTGTCATTGGATTGTTCTCGGGGGCGGGATTCAGCGTTACCGTGGTCATGGCGCAAGCGATGTTGCCTAAACAAAAAGCCTTCGCGTCTGGATTAACGCTGGGTTTTATTTTCGCCAGCGGCGCTATTGGGGCGGCCATTGCCGGCTGGATTGGTGATCAGATCGGCCTGGCCCTCGTACTCCAAGGTATGGCCCTGGTTGCCATCGTCAGCGGCGTAAGTGCTCTGTTATTGCCCCCGACCACTGCGCCAGTCGAGATTGCCGTCGCTTCCCCAGTCGCCCACTCCCGCTCACTCTGAAATATACGTTTAGGAATCTGGCCGATGCATCGCAAACCCCTCTGGTTGTCGATTACACTCATAGTCATTGCTGCATATCTACTTCTGATGGCGAGCTGCTCTGCCGCCGATCCGGTGCCCGCCTCACAGGTGGATTCCACCGATACTCAGGCGATTGGAGAACGAGCAAACACTGAACAGCACGAGGGTGATGCGGATCGAGAGCATGATGCCGACACCAACATGCTAATTCTGCCGGAATTGGATGCAGTGGCCGTAAATGGAACCCCGCTCAAGATTGTAACCACGACCAGCATCATCGGTGATGTAGTTGCTCAGGTAGGTGGGGACGCGATCGAACTCACGACTCTGATGGGCGCCGGACAGGACCCGCATAGTTACCAACCGGCAGCGCGGGATCTGACAGCTGTATCGCGCGCCGATGTCATCTTCGTCAACGGCTGGGATTTGGAGGAGGGTTTGGTGCAGGAATTGGAAGAAGTTGGTGAAGGTGTACCAGTCGTCGCTATATCCGCCAACATCACGCCCTTGGCTATGGGCGAAGACGAACATGAACAAGGTGGGACTGAACGTGGACACGACCACAGTGGTGTCAATCCCCACGTCTGGTTCAGCATCAACAATGTCGAGCAATGGGTTGAGAATACCGAACATGTTTTCAGTGATCTAGACCCTGCCAACGCCGAAACCTATGAAAGTAACGCCACCGCTTACCTGGCCGAACTGGACGCACTACAAGCATACGTTGCTTCACAACTCGCCGGCATTCCCCCAGAGAATCGTTTCCTGGTCACAAACCATGATGCCCTCGGCTATTTTGTACAGGAGTATGATTTTGCCCTGTTAGGCACTGTCATTCCCGGTGTTAGTACACTGGCCGAACCCTCTGCCGGTGATTTAGCCGGTTTGATCGAGGCAATGAAGGAGCATGGCATGTGCACGATTTTCAGCGAGAGCACTGTCAGTGACAGCCTGGCACAAACGGTGGCCGCCGAGTTGAATGGTTGTGATAAGGTGCAAGTATTGCCCTTATACACGGGTGCGATCGGTGCGGCCGGCAGCGGCGCCGATAGCTACATTGGCATGTTCCGTGCCAATGTGGATGCGATTGTGGCTGGATTGCGATTATAGCATCATTGCAGAGCGCGGCTGAACGTACCAATTCTCGCCCAAGGCGAAAACAAAGTCAGCCGGCCACTATGAACTGAAACGTCTTTTGACTTAAACCAACATTGTAATTACAATGTGCTTATCACGCAGTGAGGTATGCTATGAAAACAACAGTCAAAACTCGAATCATTAGAATCGGAAATTCTCAGGGTATCCGCATTCCCAAACCTATCATTGAACAACTAGGCTTCAGTGAAGAAGTCGAGATGGAAATCCTCCCCGATCAACTGGTCGTTCGCTCGGCTTATACACCCCGTCAAGGTTGGGACGAGCAATTCAAGGCTATGGCTGAACTCGGTGATGATCAGTTGCATGATGCCGAGGTGCTGTCGTTGACTGAGTGGGATGAGGTCGGATGGGAATGGGTGTAAAACGGTGTGAGGTGTATTTGGTCAATCTTGATCCGACCATCGGTAGTGAAATCAAGAAGACTCGACCCTGTCTGATTGTATCACCCGATGAAATGAATCGTCATATTGCCACAGTAATAGTGGCCCCAATGACGACAAAAGGAAAGGCTCACCCAACCCGGATCGAATGTACGTTTGAAGGAACGACGGGTCAAGTTGTGTTGGATCAACTACGAACAGTAGACAAAAGAAGATTGGTCAAGCGACTGGGATGGATAGAGAAGAAAACACAACAGGAAGTGGTAACGAAATTGGCGGAGATGTTTGCGGCGTGATGGTTGGAAAAGCCACAAAGCGTCACTACAGTCAAAGCTGCACGATTGCTCAAACAGCCCGCCCTCGGCCACTGCTCGAGGTGGAGATATGACAATGACAGACTCAGCTTCCGATGCCGCGCATAACGATTCCATGCAAAACACACGTCCCAACATCCTCTTTATCATGGTCGACGATCACGCCTCGCACGCCATGAGCTGCTATGGCAGCCGCATCAACCAGACCCCAAATCTAGATCGTATTGCCAATGAAGGCATGCGTTTTGACAACTGCTTCTGTACAAATGCCATCTGCACACCCAGCCGCGCCGCCATCCTCACCGGCACTTACAATCATGTCAACGAAGTGACTACGCTGGACACGCCAATGGACAACAGCTTGCAAACCTTCCCCAAGCTGCTGCAGGCGTCTGGCTATCAAACGGCTGTGTTTGGCAAATGGCATCTCGGCACCGGGCCAGAACACTGTCCCACCGGTTTTGACGATTGGGCGGTGCTGCCGGGGCAAGGGCTATATCACAATCCCGATTTCATCTTCAAAGGGCCGGATGGCGGTACACGCCGCACGGTCAAGGGCTATGTCACCGACCTGATCACCGACATGAGCTTGGACTGGCTCGAACAGCGTGACGAGGACCGGCCATTTTGCTTGCTTTACCATCACAAAGCCCCCCACCGCAGCTGGGAGCCGGATGAGAAGCACGCCCATCTTTACCTGAACGAACATATCCCTGAACCTGAGACCCTATTTGACGACTACAGCAATCGCGCCTCGGCGGCTGAAGCAGCCACCATGCGCGTGGGCGTTCATATGGGCACAGCAGACCTCAAATGCGAGATCTCGTCGAGCCTGTCAGAACAGGAATTGCGCCGATGGGCCTATCAACGCTACATCAAAGACTATCTACGAGTGATCGCCAGCATCGATGACAATGTGGGGCGGGTTCTCGACTATTTAGACGAGCAAGGGCTGACCAAAAACACACTCGTTATCTATACCTCGGACCAGGGTTTCTTTTTGGGCGATCACGGCTGGTATGACAAGCGCTTCATGTACGAGGAGTCGTTACGCATGCCCTTCATTCTCCGTTATCCCAAAGAGGTTGAGGCCGGGTCAGCAAACGAGGATATGTTGCTCAATGTCGATTTTGCCCCGCTTTTCCTGGATATCGCCGGACTACCGATTCCCGAAAACTTCCAGGGTGATAATCCCCGACCGCTCTTGCGTGGCGAAACCCCCTCTGACTGGCGCACAGCCATGTACTATCGTTATTGGATGCACAAAGCGGATCACAATGTCTACGCTCATTATGGCATCCGCACGAAGCGCTATAAGTTGATCTATTATTATGCCGACACATTGGCACAGATGGGTGCGATTGACGAGACGTACGAGCCGGAATGGGAGCTGTTTGATCTCGAGCAGGACCCATTTGAATTGAACAGTGTTTATGACGATTCCGCCTACGCCGAGATCGTCAGCGAGTTGAAAGCCGAACTACACTGTCTGCAAGCCGAGGTCGGCGATACGAGATACGAAAAAGACATGGATTGAGGATGAAGGGTGAGAGAGCACCAAACGGTATTTCGTGCTCAATATCAGACGACCCAGCCCGCGTGTCCGCCACGAATTGCAGGAGATCGGCCGGCCAACATTGGCTGATGTCCTTGGCCAGATGATATGATTGATGAACCTGGAGAGTTATGCTATGACCCCACCTACCCTAACTTTTATCTGTGAATTAGAAGGGGACGCCCTGCAAGCGCTCTTCACTGGTGGCGCTGTTATCGCTCACCTGAGCGCGCTTGAGGCAGGCGTGTGCCTGGGCTTGATCGACCATAGTCCCGAGCGCGCCGACATCGTTCGCCGTCTCAACCAGGTGGGCATCCCGGTCGTTGCCTGGTTGTTATTGCCCAAGGATCAAGGGTATTGGTTCAACATCGATAACGCGCCTCAGGCGGCCGCGCGCTATGCCGATTTCAGAGACTGGACCGAAGAGGAGAACCTGGTCTGGCAATCTATCGCCATCGATATCGAGCCCGATTTCGAAGAGCTTCAGCGCTTGATACGGGGCCAGGCAAAGGAACTGCTACCCATTTTCTTACGGCGGATCTTTGATGCCGAACGCGCACTCAATGGCCGTCTGGCCTATGGCGCTCTTGTGCGCGATATGCGAACTGACGGCTTCATGGTCGAGAGCTTTCAATTCCCTTTTATCGAAGACGAACGGCAAGCAGGGTCGACGATTTTGCAACGCCTCTTCGGGATCGTAGATATCCAGACCGATCGCGAAGCATTCATGCTATATTCCAGCTTTGCACGACCCTATGGTGAAGCTGTGCTCAGCAGCTACGCGCCCGCTGCCGGAACCGTGGCTGTGGGCATCACTGGCGGTGGGGTAGACTTCGAGGGTGCGGATCCACTGAGTTGGCAGGAACTGGCGCGTGATCTGAGGTTGGCCTACCGCTGGCATGAGCATATCTACATCTTCAGCCTGGAAGGCTGTGTCGAACAAGAGTACCTCACTCGCATCGGCGAACTGGATTGGGAGGCGCCGCAGGTTATGCCTACGGCACAAATAGAGAACATCAATCGTCTCAGGGTCTTCTTGCGGGGGATGCTCTGGGGACTGTCACACCCATTCATGACATTGGTCACAGTTGTTGCATCATTCATCGTATTGCGCCGCATACGCCGATTACTCTCTTCGGCCTGAAGTGTCCCGAGTTTCTGCGGTAACATAGTTTCTGGTAGCAGTCTGTGTTTAATATCGACTATGCAGCCGATGACAGCCGATGACAGCCGAAGTCCCGGAACCGGCCATGCACTTTGCCTTCAATCCGCGTTTGCGGGAAAGGCGGAATCGAATTACGATACTCTGGGTTCGCTCAAATGTGATACCAAATCTGGAATTCGTCTTTTTTGACCAGCATTCGGTCCTCGCCAGGCAATTTATTGTCAACTTGCGTGATTTTTTGTCACCGAATTTGTTCTGATGAACATCGCT
>JAAENG010000609.1 GCA_024224665.1 Chloroflexota bacterium
CACAGGAAGATGTCACCCACGGCAGACTGGCCCGCCTCAAGTCCGAAATAGCCGGGCAGGATGGAACCGTCCACAATGCCGCAAATGCCAGGGACATCGGGGAGCTCTTCCGTGTTCTTTGCCACCACCATGTCGCAGGTGCTGGTGCCGATGATCTTGACCAATGTCCCCGGCTTGATGCCGGAACCCACAGCGCCGAGATGGGCGTCGAACGCACCCATGGCCACGGGGATGCCCGGTGTCAGGCCGAGTTTCTTGGCCCAGGCATCGGTGAGATCGCCGGCCTTGTCTGCCACTGTGTAGGTGGTGTCACCGAGTGTGTCACGCAGGGCTGCCAGTTTGGGATCGAGTTTCTTCAAGAACCGCTTGTCCGGGTAGCCGCCCCAGTCATTGCTGAACATGGCCTTGTGTCCGGCTGCGCATCGGCAGCGTTTGATCTGGCTGGGATGGTCTGTACCAGTCAGGACCGCTGGAATCCAATCGGCATGTTCTACCCAGGTGTGCGCGGCATCATACACCTTTGGATCTACACGCAAACAATGCAGGACCTTGCTGAAGAACCACTCCGAGGAGTAGGTGCCCCCGCATTTGGCCAGGTATTCCGGGCGCATCTTTGCCGCCAGTTTCGTGATCTCTGCGGCTTCCCCATAGCCAGTGTGATCCTTCCAGAGCCACACATGCGCGTTCAAGTTCTTCTTGAAGCCCGGTTTCATGGCCAGGGGTGTGCCCTTGGCATCCACGGGAATGGGCGTTGAGCCTGTGGTGTCCACGCCGATACCGATGATCTTCTTGGGATCAAAGCTCTTTCTAGCCTTCTTGGCCGCCTTGATTGCGCCCTTGACAGTGACTTCGATGCCCTTGAGGTAATCAGCCGGATTCTGACGAGCCACATTGTGGTCCTTCTTGTCGAGCATGATGCCCATGTCACCGGTTGCATAGGGATACACGCAGGTCCCCAACTCCTTGCCGTTCTTTGTATCGACCAGCACGCAACGAACTGAATTCGTGCCGTAATCCAAACCCAATGTATAGGCCATTTTGTAACCTCAGTTATTGGTTATTAGTTGTTGGTTGTTGGTTCGAGCCAGCCCCTAACCCCTAGCCCCTGACCCCTAATTTAGCCAGAAACTGAAATACAGGTAGAAGCCGAGGACCAGACCCAGGACCACGACCGTGGCGATCACGTCCCACTTGTTCCAGCTGGCCCGGTTGTCGCGTTTCTGTTCATCGGTGGCTGTGGCGTAGGTTAGGCCCACGATCTGCTCTTCCGAGGGTTTGGGCGTC
>JAAENG010000610.1 GCA_024224665.1 Chloroflexota bacterium
ATCCCCCAATTACAGCATGAAGTCCAGGATCATGATGATACTCGATGATCGGCATGGTTAGCTCATCTGTATCGCAGGTTTGCGCTTGATGGCAATGTCTGCCCTCCATGATACTCCAGCCGAAATTGAGGCCACCCTCACTGCCTGCTGCTTCGAAGTCGATCTCTTCAAAGCCTGAGCTACCAACGTCACCGATGTACAGATCACCTGTGAGACGGTCGAATGAGAATCGCCAGGGATTGCGCAGCCCCAGCGCCCAGATCTCACCCCGTTGCCCAGCGCTGTTCGCAAAAGGATTGTCTTCAGGAATGACATAGCTGTCCGGGGTAGGGTCTGACTCGACGTCGATACGTAAGATTTTCCCCAACAGTGTATCCGTGCGTTGGCCGACGCCATCCGGGTCATGAAAGGGACCTCCATCTCCGACGCCGATATATAAGTAATCATCCAGCGGGCCGAATGCTAATTGTCCACCATTATGGATACGGCTGGGCTGTTCGATGTGCAGAATGATCTCTTCGCTGGTCGGATCTGCAATGTCTGGGTCATCGCTCACGTGATAGCGTGCGACAATGGTGTCGCCATTGTTGTCGGTATAATTGACATAGAAATGGGATTTGGGGCTTGAACCCGGTGGAAACGCTACAGCCAGTAGCCCCCGTTCATCGCAACAACTGACACGCTCCTGTATATCGAGAAAAGGCATATCAAGGATCACGCCATCTTCCAGGATGCGGATGAGCCCCTCCTGTTCGCTGACAAAGAGCCTGCCGCTACCGTCATTGGCATTTGTAATGTGGATCGGTTTATCGAAGCCGTTACCGATCTCGACCAATTCGATATCCGGCCAATTCGTCGAGCTGTCTGCCGAAGCGTCCTGCGAATTGCCTGCGTGAACTGTCAGCACTGTCGCAATGATAAGCAAACTGAGAAAGGAAATGAGATAGCGAAGAAAAGGCTGATTCATGTAACTCGTTCCTCTGGAATGTCAGCTCAATAGGACTGTCGCAATAGTATGGCATTCAACCGGGTAATCATATCATCTCAAGACGAAGCCGTACATTCTCATAAGGGTGCGTGTCAAGATATTAGGTTGACAATTACGCTCCAGCCGGATCGCCAGATCCGGCGTTTTCAAACGGCAGATATGGCGATCTGCCTGGAGTTGACACACTAGCGCTTGAATACTATTCTGCATCAAGAGGATATACCCATGTTAGGACGAATTCTGCTGGTCGGGCTACTGTTTTTTATTGCGGCGTGTCGTGCAGATACTGGTATAATAGCCGATCCTTCCAACTCGACCGAGCCAATGCCAACGGCTACCCTCGTCGCTGTAAGCGCTGAGGAGGCGATCAAGCAGGTATTGCGCGCGGAAAGTAAAGGGGTGGTAGAGGAAGACATCGAGTTGTTGGCCTCCTTGTGGGTTGAGGAAGCCATGGTGCGTGATGCCCACCATACACCCGATGACGAAAGCGACGACGCTGTCTGGCAAGGGATCGATGCCGTCTTAGATCGCTACGTCGTTCGGGTTTTCCCGGGCAACGCCCAATTTGCCGAGCCCGGTGAAATGCTGGTCACAATCGAGGGAGATCGAGCCGAAGTACGGTCAACTACTCAGATCGGACAAGAGATCTCACCGGCTGGTGATTTGTGGATACTTGCTAGACGAGATGGAGGGTGGCGCCTGCTGTCACTAACCTACAATCTCGAAAAGAATCCTTAATCCGTTGGAGTACGGCTGCATCTGTGCTAGAATACGCACTCGGTACAGCTATCCACACGCATGTGCCCGACTAAAAGGAACGCAATCTTCAGGATATGACACAGACCCCGGTCGGACGCGTAAGCCCCCGACTGAACAAACTACAATGGAATATGGTACAGGTGGCACGTACTGTGCCACTCTTCAATGCCCTCACCGAAGAGGAGTGGCAGGCCGTTGCACCTTATTTGCACGGCCATTGCTATCCGAAGGATGCATACCTATTCTTCCAGGGTGATCAGCCCGATGCGCTCTTTATTCTGTGGATAGGCCGAGTAAAACTTGTCCGCCATACCGATCATGGCAGAGATGTAGTACTCGAAGTGTTGGGACCTGGGCAACTTTTGGGAGAAATGGCTGTGCTTGATGGGCGACCCTATTCGACCACCGCCTTGACGCTGGAAGAGGTGGCAGTTGTTAGTATTGGGCGGCGAGATTTTTTCTCGATTCTGGAGCGATTTCCAAAGGTCTCGATGGGTGTGATATCCGAATTAAGCAGGCGCTTGCGTTTGACCTCAGAGTTGGTACGTAGCCTGGCTGTCGATAGAGTAGAACAACGCATTGCCCGTACTCTGATTCGACTTGCCAATCTGGCAGGAGCGCCCTACGACACACCAGAAGAGGCACTCTTGATTGATATGCCTCTGACCCGGCAAGATATTGCCGAGATGACGGGCACCACTGTCGAAACCGCCATTCGTGTGATGAGTCGCTTCAGAAAGCAGGGACTGGTATCTAGCTCACGAGGGCGCGTCGTAATTACCGATCTGGAGTCTTTGAGATTGGTAGCACAGAAGCCTTAACGGCCGGGGCATATTCATGCTACAGGTGCAGGCAAAACTGGTCGAACGCCGACAAGAGGGCGCCGCCCAACTAGTAAGTTTACAGGCGCCCGAGTTAACGCGCAAGCTGTCGCCCGGCCAGCCTGTTTTGGTGCAGACCGGTCAGGGGCTGGATCCCTACCTGAGGCGAACGTTTTATCCTGTCTCGTTAGCTGAAGAGATCTTTACATTACGTTTGCCTCCCAGCGGTGATCGAGGTTATGCCACCCTGCGGATGACGCCCCTCGCTTCTACGCTAGACTGTTTGGGGCCAATCGGCGTTGGCTACACGTTTCCTCACGGCGCCCGGCGCATTCTCTGTGTGGGCGAAGGGGATGCGACATGGACACTTTTGCCTGCGGTTATTCGCGGTGATGCCGAAGGCCTGGCAGTGACCTTGGCCATGGAAACGACTTCACAGCGCAGCGCCATCTCAGCGACACATCTACCCTTGACAGTTGAATATCAGCTTGCAACGCTAGAAAGCAGTCGGGGGCGCAAGGGGAGACGACTTCGAGAATTTCTGCCGGAACTACTAACGTGGGCCGATGCCGTGCTTGCCGCCGGTTCTCTCGCCTTCTATCGGTTACTTGGTGATGCCATCGAGGAACATCGTGTCATTTTCAGTCGTGGATTTGCACAGGCCCTCTATCCGGGTACTTTCTTATGCGGTACCGGCGCCTGTCTGGCCTGCGCAACTGACGTCGCCGGTGGGCGTAGGCGCGTTTGCCTGAGAGGACCGGTTTTCGATCTTTTCGATCTTTTGCGCGCCTGATCTCCTATGTCGATTCAATTAGCTCCCAACAACAAGCAAGGCCTTGTTCTTCGGACACCTCTGATGGCCGGCAGCGGCGCAGTAGCCTACGGAGATGTCTGGCCACCAGGTCTGCACGCGCAGCAGTTTGGCGCCATCGTTACCTCGCCGGTGTCGGTACGACCTCGAAAAGGGGCGACACAGCCCAGATTCGCCGAACTGCCCGCCGGTTTTCTGTTCACCACCGCTGGACATAATCCCGGCTTTCGTAGGGTTCTCGACCGCCAGGCGCGTCTCTGGCGCCACTCGCAGGTACCTGTCATACTCTCATTGGCAGGGGGATATCCTGGCGACCGGGCCTGGATGGCCGCGCAATTGGAAGAAGCCGATGTGGGGATTGCCGGGCTGGAGCTACCGGTGCCCGAAGATGTCAATTTGGGCGAAGCGAGCGCCTTCATCTCCGCAGTACGCCACGCCGCGACTCTCCCGATCCTGGTGAAGTTACCGGCCACTCGCGCTGCCCATCTGGCCGGGCCATGCGCTGTGGCCGGAGCGGATGCACTGGTGGTAGGTACACCTCCTCCTGCTGTCTATCCCGCAGAAGGGGACATCCTTTTAGAAGCACCTATTGCCGGACCGGCGGCATTCCCCTTTACCTTGCGCGCTTTGAGCCGTGTTGCAGCGTTGAACCTGGCGATTCCTTTGATCGCTTCGGGCGGCATCCATAGTCTGGACGATGTCGCCCTCTGTCTGGAACAAGGCGCCAGCGCTGTGCAGGTTCGCAGCCTTGTTTGGACCAATCCCTCTGCTGTCAGTGATTTGGCGGCTTCAGTTGATGCTTTTCTTGAGGTGGACGATGATATCCAAGGATAGCCGATGGCGTTCTGAATCTTTGAGCCGAACCTATCTTGAAGGCGTGCGCGGGGCCATCCCCCTGGCAGACGCCCAAATCGATATCATGCTGAAGATCGTAGAGCAATGGCGACCCGATCCGGATACTATCTTGGACTTGGGCTGTGGTGACGGCATCTTGGGCAGAGCTTTGCTCGACCGGTTTTCTGTTTCCCGAGCACTATTTGTCGATTTCTCACAACCGATGCTGGACTCCGCCAAAAAGAATTTAGAACAGTACGAGCAAGCACAGATCAAAAAGCTTGATTACGCATCACCCAACTGGTTGGAGGCGCTGCCGGCAGGTGTTCGCTTTGATGTCATTGTCTCTGGATTCTCCATCCACCACCAGCCCGATTCTCGTAAAAAAACGCTTTACCAGGAGATCTACGAGCTTTTGAGCGAGGGCGGGCTCTTCTTGAATCTGGAACATGTCGCCTCTTCGACGCCGGCTCTGGAGGCTGTATTTGACGACTATTTCATCGATCACCTCTATGCTTATCGTCAGCGGGCCGGTGAGACTGGGAGCCGCGAGCTGGTGAATCAACGCTATTACGCACGACCTGACAAGACGGAGAACATCCTGGCAGCGGTAGACATACAATGTAACTGGCTGCGAGAGATCGGATTTGCCGATGTCGATTGCTATTTCAAGGTGTTCGAACTGGCGCTATTCGGGGGGAGAAAGCAGGGATGACGACCTCTGGTGGCATTCGATATCTATTTGAGTTACATGGAGTTCCCATAAGTTTCGCAAGTGATGATGAGCGTATCAGGCAGCGACTTGTCAGGCAGTGGGCACCCTTCGCCGCACGTTCTGACCAATCGCCAGATCTCTCTCCCATTCAGGTGACATTGCGTGCTGTGGTTACATCACCATCACCACCCAGCTATGCAGTCGTATCGAAAGATCCGTCGCTCGTTTATTATCGTGAGAACGACAAGCTGGTGGCCTATTTTGGACGTTGGGGGCGCTACGATGTCGATCTACAAGCCGGCGCCATCGAGGGGAGGATGACTGAAGCCTGTCTGCAAAGCTACGGTGTATTCGAGGACATGATCATCGTTGCTTTGGCGCCGCTGTTACGCCGCCGAGGGCTTTACACTATCCACGCCTTTGCCGCCTCAATGTATGGGCGCGCCATTGTCCTTATCGGCGATATCGCAGCGGGCAAGACCACAACCGGTATCAGCCTGCTTTGTGGCGGAGCGCAACTGCTTGCAAATGATTCGCCGCTGCTGCGTATGCAAGGTGAATCTGGCATAGAGCTATGCGCGTATCCCGGTTTGATCAGCACCTATCCAGACAGCCTGGCCTGGTTCTCAGAGCTGACCCCAATTTTGTCCCGGGCTGAACGCTTCGACGGCAGCGCCAAACTCTCCTTCGCTGCCGAAGAGGTATGGCCTGACCCCTGGCAGATGTCGGCGACCCCGGCCATACTATTGTACCCTCAGATCGTTGCCGGACTCGAACGATCTGAACTGGCGCCGATGTCGAGATTTCAGGCATTGCAACGGCTGGTCGGGCAATCCATCGAAAGCTGGGACAGCGCCACCATCCCCGCTAATCTCAAGGCATTGCAACGCCTGACAACAGTCGCGCCCGCGTACTTTTTGAAACTGGCCCCGGATGTCGATAAAATTCCGGACATCATCATGAAGGCGTTTCCAGAGGGGTCATAACCGACATGGCCACAGAAACCACGCCCGAGGTCATCGAGATCAAGGACACGGAACTGGAACCAAAGTACCGCATTCTCATCCACAACGATGACGTCACACCTTATGATTTCGTGCTCACAGTTCTGGTTTCGATATTCAAGCTTTCTCGCGAGATCGCCGAGCATATTACCCTGACAGCCCATTTTACGGGCATCGCCCTGGTCATGGTTCGGCCCAAAAAGGAGGCAGAAAGCCTGGTCAAGAAAGCGCACATGGCCGCCCGGCTCGAAGGCTTCCCTCTGACATTCACACTGGAACCTGAGGATTGAGGACCTATTCATGCTAACCCCAACAGATCTTGCCGAATGGCTGGCATCGCAAGAAATCGAGGCCGAGTTGTTGGAAAATGTGGGAGATACGCCAACAGTACCCGCTGCTGCTGCGGCGTTGGCCGTCTCTACCGACGAGATCATCAAGACGCTGATCTTCTACGTGCGTGGGCAGCCCTATTCTGTGATCAGTAATGGCATGGCGCCCGTTCCCACCCGGACATTGGCGCACCATTTCGGCGTTGGCAAGCGTCAGATCAAGCTAGCTCGCGCCGAACAGGTCGTCGCTCTCACCGGTTATCCTGTGGGAGGTGTTCCACCCTTTGGACATCGCTCGACCAGCCCGGTTCTGCTCGACCGCTCGGTGCTGGCTCAACCGATCGTTTATGGCGGTGGCGGCGACGATCACACCATGCTGAGAATTGAGAGCGAGGAACTCCTGCGCATCACTGAGGCCACGGTGATCGATCTGTCTTGATTCACATCCTGATACGTGAAACGTAAAACGTGAAGAAAAGCCGGCAACATGATGTTACGGTTCACACCTTCACGCTTCCGACGTGTAATCAACAGGAAATCTCAAGAGTTTCTGCCTCAATAGGGTTCAGTCTTTTTCCTTGTCGAGATCTTTGATTCTATGAACTGTTCGACGATATCCGGCAGCGGCGGCGGATCGCACTCTTTGGTTCTGGCGAACTGCGCCGTCAGTTCGGCCCCCAACAGGATAATGAAGTTCATGAGATACAGATAGAGGATCAGTGCGAAGAGTGTGCCGATCGAGCCGTAGACAACGTTGAAGGAGGCGAAATCACTGTTCAGGTACCAGTTGAAGCCCAAGGTGAGAAATGACCAGGCCATAGCCGAGATGAAAGCACCGATGATGGCGGGCCGAACAGGGGTCCAACCGCTGGGAACAAATCGAAACAGCAGGAAAAAGGCGACTGTAATGATAAGTAAAGTGATGCCGTAATTGGCGCCCAGAGAAAGCAAATCGACAGCATAATCAGGGAGATTGGGAATATGCAGAAGTCTGGAACTAAGTGTAGAGAGAGCGACCGCAAACAGCAGTAGGGGCAGGATCAGCAAGGCCATGATCATGCCGATACCACGGCTTTTCCACACCGCACGGCGCCTTCCAGTGCCAAAGATATGGTGGATACTGACCTCCAGCCCCCGGAAAAAGCCTGATGCCGCCCAAATGAGACCGATGATGGCTATCACGCCGGTGAGCGTGCGAAAATCGACGACGCCGGTCAGCGCATTCTGAACAACGCCGACAAGTATTTCCTGTCCCGCCGGAAAGAATTCGATAAGCGCGTCCAGAACTTGCTGCTGGCGCTCCGGGTCGACCAGCAAAAAACCAACAGCACTGGAGATCAGCAAGAGCAGAGGGAAGAGTGAGAAAACGGCATAATACGCCAGAGCTGCCGCCCGGACGGGTACTTCATCCTCGTCCATCGCCTGAAGATAACAGCGAATAAACTCGATCGTTTTCCTCATGCGGGCAAGTATATCATTGCCTATCTGCAAATGTGTAGATAGGGTGGCAGGCAGGCAAAGCTGGATTTCGCCAAAACTAGGTACCGAACTTTGACGCACTCCCGCCCCTCTGTTAGAATGCGTGTGCACTAAGCCCCCATCGTCTAGTGGTCTAGGATGTCAGCCTTTCAAGCTGAAGACACGGGTTCGAGCCCCGTTGGGGGTACCAGGTAAGTAAAGCCCCTCGTTTATGCGACGAGGGGCTTTTGCATGAACACATGCCAGACAGCGCCGACCTGCTCTTTAACGAAGGATGACGGGCATAAATAGAGTGGGATGATCTGTTACAAACACACTGACACCCACCACTTGCCGTTGGCCGCGCACATCGGCACTCGTGATTGAAATCGTGGCGTTGTGTAAACCAGGTTGCAGTACTGATGGATCGGCGAAAACTGTGATCTCTTGCGGTGTGTTGCCCTCATTGACACTGAATCTCAACCAGCGTTCGCTTGCCTGTGCCTGCCACTGAATGGCGTGGGTGTAGTTCAAATTCTCGATGTAGAGCGTATCTTCGTAGAATCTGTTTGATGCATCCAGCCAGATCGATGTGGGTCCGACCAGCAAACTGTCAGGAACCTGTACCTCTTGAGGCGTCTCCACGACCCAAAGTTGTATCGAGGAGGATGACGTTGCCCCCAAAGCATCCTCGGCTGTGGCTATAATCGTGTGCTCGCCCAGGCTCAGGCCGCTGACGCTGAGCTGGTCACCAGTACCCAGCAATCCATCTTGATCGGAAGACCACTGCACTTGATCGCCGCTCAACGAGCCCGTATCGATATCATAGGCATTGGCTTGAAGGCTGACAGTCTGACTGATGGCTACCGACACGCCATCTTCCGGCGAGGTGATAGCGATGGTCGGCGCACGGTTGGGTACGGTCACCAGTTCGTCAGATATGTCTGAACTGGTGTGAATGCCATCCGTGGCCAACACCTTGAATCGGCCCTGTGTTGTGCCACCGGCGATATTCGTGGCGTCCAATTCGATGCTGGAATCGCTAACGCCCGATGCTTGCAACGACCAAGTCTCACCATCGTCAGGACTGTACAAGATGCGGAAGCTGAGGGAATCCCCATCAGGATCGCTTGCCGTCCAGGAGACCGGAACAGTGCCACTGCTTGGGATTTTGCCACCGTTGGGGGAGATGAGCGTCACGGTGGGGGGATTGGCGCCGGCGCTGATCTGTTTCAACACTTGTGCTTGCGGACCCTCGATTTCGATGTACGCTACCTCATCTGCCAGAGGGACGAGTTCGAAAATGCTCAATGCTGGAGGAGCTTGGGGCGAAGGATCCGTTGGGCTTGGCGCGCCGTAATAATTCTCCTGAGGTGTGAAGGAATGGCGGGCGATTTCGTTTAGGGAAATGTCCCGAAGCACAATGGCGAAGGGGCCGGTTTCAGGCTGCGGAACGTCCCCTGCGACAAAATCAACGAAGATCGGATCTAAGGTAACGTCGAGGCTGTTTGCGTCAACCTGGCCAACGATTTGGAGATAATCACCACCGGCGTTGTGGGCCGATGCCTGTAGAAGCGCCCCTTCCATTTTGAATCTGTCCATCAGCCCTTCGTATGTGAAGTCACTCACCCATTCATTGGCGCAATAGGTCATCATATCTGTCCAATGGGCGTCGTAAATGTCGCGTTTCTGGATATCGAAACCGTGGAATGCATTAGCGCCGGTATAAGCTCCGCTGATGCGGCCATCGGGATAGGGGTAGGCGGCGCTGCCTTCAGCGCCGCAGAAAACGGCATGGCTGCGGCCAAAGGAATGGGCGATCTCATGGGCGCCATACCAGTCGCCATAGCTGCCATCGGTATCCCAATCACCTGCCGCCGGAACCCCCGTCGGCCCTGACGCTGCTCTTCCCGGTACCGGCGAACAACCGCGCATGAATCTACCCCCATCTGTGACCATGCCATAGTAGCGCTCGTTCTTCCAGCCGGTTCCCCCACTCCAAAAATGCTCGACGAAGTAAGCTGATGCCAGTTTGGAGTTGACGGCGCCGCAGTTCGGGTAAGACATATAGATATCGCCATCATCATTGGTGTCAAACTCTGCATCCCCCAGGTCGATCGTACGGAATTCGACCTGAACATCGCTAGTGGGATAAATCCTGTTGAGATACGATTTCAATAGGGTGGCATGTCCCAGGCTGGTTGTATGCGTGTAATTATCCATGCGATAGCTGGCTCGGTAGATCACAACCCGAATGGACGGTACTGGTTCGAATGTCACGGTGGCCGTGGCGCTATTGTTGCCCCAATCGCTCTCCATCATGCCACTGGCATTGACCATCGCGGAGAGGAAGATGGTGCCCTGTTTGAAACCATCAGGTAACTCGAAGAGGAAGGCATTGTTCAGAACATCCCGTGTGGCATTCCATTTTAGGGCGACGACGCCACCTGGGTTGAGTGGTGAAAGCGTGATGATGTCCCTGCCATTGCTTGCAGCCAGCACGGCGTCGCTTGTGCCTTTGCTACCACGCCAGTGAGCATGGAAGCGAACAAAAGTGCGCTTCCCCTCCACCAATCGTACGCTGTTGTTTAGATCCTGGATAGCCTGGGTTACTTCGATTTCGTCGGCGATAAAGTCGGGAATAGTCGTTGCGGTGGGTGTGGGTTCCGGCGTCGGCGTGACGGTTGGCGTTTCAGTGGGTGTAATCAGGCCGCACTCGACTAGCAACTCCGGTTTTGCCAGACCTTCTCGGCTATCGAACACAGCTTGGCCCCCATCGACCCATACGTGAAAACCGTAGTTATGCGCACTTTCGTGATAGATCTCTTGCACCGCTTCTGTTACATCCCATTCGGGATAGGTTATCCACCAGGGCATGTCCACCCAGCCGCTGTTCCAACTGCCCCATGAGGGCTTGTTGTCGAAGTTGGTACTGGCTTCGAAGAAGGGGTCAGCCAGGGTGTCTACCCGTCCTTGGTCGGCTGCGGGTTCGGCTGTCGGTGAAGGACGATGCAGGCGTAACCTCGCATTGTAGACGTAGGCGCCTTCCAGCCTGCCATCTTTGGGGAAGTGCACGTAAATATCAGAGCGGCCGCTATCTGGCCCTTGCGATGTCAGGTCAGCGTGTAGGCTTGTATCACTGCCATGCGTTGCATCAGGATTTCGTGAATCGACCCACGTGTCTGCATCAGCATAAATGTAGATCTCTGCCGGGCAAACAGGCGTGGGCGAAGGTGTGCGCGTGGGTGTCGGCGTACGTGTCGGCGTGGGCGTTGGCTCGACAGGTTCGCCACAGAAAATCTTTAAGACCGGTGGGGATATCCAGTCTTCGCGGCTGCCATAGATGTAGAAGAAGTCATCAGAGACCGGTTTGATCACAATACCATGGTTGGGAGCAATCTGATCCTCCCACCACTGTACCGCCTCGGTCATGTCCAAGGACTGGCCATTGCCCACCACCGTACGCTGGCCGAGGATCGTCCGCTCAACCGGTTTGTTTCCCCAGTGAGTTGTCGATTCGGAGATGGGCTCGTCCAAAGTGGCCACGATCACATCGACGTAACGGCTTGTACTCGACGCTTCGAAAGCGTAGAGTTCGAGTGTGGCATTATAGAGCTGCTGATCTGAGGGAACGATGTCACCCACAGGGAAGTGAAGGTATACCAAATTGGTGCCACCTCCATTCTGGATTTTCAGATGATCGTCTTGCCCATGAACTACGCCTGGGGCAAATTCATCAACCCAGGTATCCTTATCTGCATAAACCCACACATGCCCAGGGCAACTACCGATCACACCCGTGGGAGGCGAGGGTGTGTGTGTCTTGGTGGCTGTTGGTGTGCGCGTGAAGGTGGACGTGGGTGAGATGGTCGGTCGGGGTGTACGCGTGAAAGTGGCCGTGGGTGAGATAGTCGGTCGGGTTGTGCGCGTGAAGGTGGGCGTGGGTGAGGTGGTAGGTCTACGCGTCGCTGTGGGTGTAATCGTCGGGCGGGGAGTCTTTGTAGGTGTGTGTGTCGACCTTGGCGTATGTGTGGGGGTGATGGTAGGTCGAGGCGTTCTCGTAGGTGTGTAAGTGTGGGTCG
>JAAENG010000611.1 GCA_024224665.1 Chloroflexota bacterium
CCCCTCATGGTCACTCGGGCAAACCACATGAAGGAGGTGTTCTACACTTGCAAGTGCGAAACCTCCTGCCTACGCACGTTTGGCTCACTTGGCGGCCAGACAGATGATCGGCAGGCGAGATGTGCCTTTCTTCTGGGAGGCCCGGTGGATGGTCGCCTCCCATGTGCAGAAGCTGACGCCTCCTTCGACGCGATGATCAACGCCATGTGGAAAATCCGGGCAGAGCGGCTCGAGAAGAAACACGGCGTCATCAAGCACAAAAGGAGCAAGAAGCGTAAGGGACCCCGAGAGTCTCCTGACATCAGAAGAGCCTTCGGCAACAAACCGCAGGGAGGACCTCCCATCCCCTCTCCCTGCGGCGGTACATCAGTCAGAACACACACTCACCCTACGGCCGATGATGATGAGGATGATAATGATGGTGATGGTGATAATACACTGCGCGCAACCGAGCCAACTGTTACCGATGCTGACGATCATGAGTCCGTCTCAACGCGACCAACCGCCACGCGCCCCGTCGGACCCCTACTGACCGGAGATGTAGCTCCACCATATACACCATATATGCCCTCCGCCGTAAGTACAATATAGCGGCAAGTGCCACCACGTTGGTCTCCGGTATAGTGA
>JAAENG010000612.1 GCA_024224665.1 Chloroflexota bacterium
GGCGTCGTCTATCCACCCATCTACTTTGGCTCGGGCGGTGGGCATCTCGACTGGCCTTCTACCTTTATGGTCAGCGCCGAGCCTATGGTCCAGCTTGTAACCGAGCTGTTACATGGCTTCGAAACAGATGGCTATCAAAAAGCGATCCTCCTCTCCGGCCATTATCCCAATCGCAGCGAATACTTGGACGCGGCAGTTGCCCGATACCATGAAACGGGTGGTAACATGCAAGTGCTGGCCCTTGTCGAGAATGAAGCGCCGGGCGTAGGCGGGGACCATGCCGCCAAATTCGAGACCTCTTATATGCTGTATCTAAATTCGGACACCGTAACGCTACAACGCCTGGCTGTCGAACCCACAGATGACGTTGGCGGCGCCGATCAGATCATCGATTTTATGATCGGAGCATACCGTGGTCACCCGTGCTATGGGCTGTTGGGCATTGACCCTCGTGGGCATGCCTCTACCGAGGTTGGCCAGGAGAACACTGAGAGCCTGCTGCGGTTTTTGGCCCAATGGCTTCGAGATTCAGGAGAAATGCAGTGAAATGTCAAAACTAATAACAACTCTGGGCGCCATTGATGCTGGTGAAGCCGGCATGATCCTGCCCCATGAACATATCTTCGTCGATTTGGGGCCGATCGAAGCGGAGAGTTATCGTTCGGCCAAAGCTGAAGATGTGATCGCTCTGATGGCGCCGGAGATCGAGAAGATCAAAGGGTTGGGTGTGAAGATACTGGTCGAGTGCACACCGGTCGGTGTAGGTAGGCGCGCAGATATCCTGAAGGCGTTCTCTGAGGCGACTGATTTCCCCCTCATCGTACCAACCGGCATCTATCGCCAACCCTGGGTACCCGCCTGGGCGCAGGCTGCCAGCCAACGGGAGCTACACGACTGGATGCTTGGCGAATTGAGCGGCGAGATCGAAGGCAGTGGTGTCCCGGCCGCCTGGATCAAACTCAGTGCCGGCGATGATGGCATAACCGAGGTCGAAGAGAAGATCCTGCGGGCCGCAGCACAGGCGGGTATGGCTACAGGCGCCGCCATCGGCAGCCACACCATCCGTGGCAGCGTCGTTCACCGGCAGCTCGACGTGATCTCAGCCATGGGTTACACGCCCGAACGCTTTATCTGGATCCATACCCAGGCCGAACCTGATCTCGACCTTCATCTTGAAATAGCCCGGCGTGGGGCCTGGATAGAATACGATGCTATCGGCAATCCCCCGCATGGTGACGCTTACTACATCGATCGCATCCGGGATGCATTCGACGCCGGAATTGGCCATCAGGTACTACTCAGCCATGATCGGGGCTGGTACGATCCATCCCAGCCAGGGGGTGGTGTACCCAAACCCTTTACCTATATCAACCAGACATTCTTGCCCAGATTGCAAGAAGCCGGATTTGACAATGCTGACATTCATCAACTGACATGTGTCAATCCGGCATTAGCATTTGCGCGTTAGTTCTCTACCCTTGCCGACCCTGAGGCGAACGATTTTGGCGTCGAGAACCGCTTGTACCGCTTGATTTACCGGAACCGCCGTCGCCTTGCCGGTAGCGCTTGCGTTGTGATGACCCTCTGTTTGAGTTCGGTTTGCCGCCACTGCGATTTCGCTGTCTGCTATTCTGTTGTGAGGGAGACTGTTTCGAGTTCTTGGCGCCTGGCTGCCTCGGGTGTCGTGAGGGTTGGAGTACAGGTCTAAATTCACCATAATCAAAGCCATCTAGCCGCCGCCGTTCGATACGCGCGCCCAGCACTTTTTCGATATCGCGCACTAGCGCCTCATCCGTAGGTAGGGCAAAGGTGTAAGCTTCGCCGGTTTGGTGGGCACGCCCGGTACGGCCGATACGGTGGGTATAGGCGTCGACGGTGTCTGGCATGTCGAAATTAATCACATGTGATATCTCAGACACATCGATGCCACGCGCGGCGATATCGGTTGCCACAAGGATGTCGTACTTGCCGTCACGAAAGCCATTGATCGCTTTCTGTCGTCTGGTTTGCGCCATGTTACCTTGCAGCGCGGTCACGCGGTAACCCTTTTTCTCCAGATCGCGCGCCAGGAATCGAGCACGACGTTTGGTGCGCGTAAACACCAATACACGTCCTGTTGGCGTTTGATCCAGCATCGCTAACAAGAATTTTGTCTTGGCCTTCTGACTGACCGGATACAGCGCGTGTGATACTGTTTTGGCGGGAGCGATGATGTCTACCTGCACCGTCACCGGATTATGCAGAATACTGTCAGACAGTGCCCTGATGTCAGGTGGCATGGTGGCAGAGAAGAAAAGGGTTTGGCGACGTTGTGGTACGTGTTTGAGGATGCGGCGGATGTCCGGCAGAAATCCCATATCACACATGCGGTCAGCTTCATCCAACACCAACACTTCGATGTGAGAGAGATCGATACTGCCATCGCCGATGAGATCGAGCAGCCGGCCGGGGCAAGCTACAACGATTTCAACGCCACGTTGCAGGGCGGTAACCTGGGGGCGTTTGCCAACTCCACCATACACCGTAACACTCCGAACTTTTGTAAACCTGCCAAAATCAACTGCCGCTTCGTGGATCTGTTCGGCCAGTTCACGGGTGGGCGCAACAATGAGGGCGCGCGGTCGCCGCAAAGGTCCACGTGTGAGCCGTTGCAGTATGGGCAGCATGAAGGCGGCGGTTTTGCCGGTGCCCGTCTGCGCCAGGCCCATAACATCTCGCCCCTCGAGGACTACCGGTATAGCTTGTTGTTGGATCGGGGTGGGTGTCGTGTATCCCACCGCATCGACTGCGCGCAGAAGGCGCGAATCGAGTGAAAATTGTTTGAAATTCATGGAAGTACTCCTTGACTCCACAGAGCCAAGTCGCACTCTCAGCCCGAAGAAAACTTGCAATCAACATCAATGTGAGGTTGGTTGCTGTGTTGAATTGCGAATCATCCGATCGCTAACACAAGGGTAGAGTATAGCCGCTCTGTTGGGGAGAGGCAATTCCGGGCCCGGGTCACGTGTAGATCGGGAAACCGGGAAGCCGGTAGACCGGGAAGCCGGTAGACCGGGAAGCCGGTAGACCGGGAAACCTGTAGACCGGGAAACCTGTAGACCGGGAAACCAGTAGACCAGTAGACCGGGAAACCTGTAGACCGGTAGACCAGCCATACTTTTAGCAATCGGGTCTCGACTACCCATAGATAAACCTGGCCACATAAATCTGTTGCTGCGAGCGACTCAGTATCGAAGCCGAATGTCATGGCGGTTATCCAACCAGGTGCATCTCCAATACATTCAAGTTTTCGGATGGCTCTGTTAGATTTGGGTGCGTCCTAAATGAGTTGGGACA
>JAAENG010000613.1 GCA_024224665.1 Chloroflexota bacterium
GCGTGGTCGCGTGGTCGCGTGGTCGCGTAATAACGCGTTGTAGCGGTAGCATTTCAACATAGCATGGCTGCAACAGATGCGCAAACTCTTTGGATGGAACCCAGCAGTTCCAAATTTGATCGGGAAGAGAGTGCAATGCGCTCAGGTCTAGCCGATGCGGCTAATATTGGCCCACCAACCTTGCCTTTTGTAGTGCTGAGTGCGTTGCACTCGGTCCACAATTAGACTGTATGGATGGAACCCTCCTGCAAGAGCACTAGAGAGTGGTATAATGCCAGGATTAAACTATAGAACACTTTTTTGGAGATTCGCATGGCAATCCAGCACGGCTTTGAACTGATTCAAGAACAAGATATTTCCGAACTGAACACGCACGCTCGTTTCTTTCGCCACGTTAAAACAGGGGCTGAACTCCTGTCGTTGGAAAATGACGACGAGAACAAGTGCTTCAATATCACCTTCCGCACGCCCCCGGCCGATTCGACAGGCGTCTCCCATATTCTGGAGCACGCTGCCCTGGCAGGATCTCGTAAATATCCGGTCAAGGAACCCTTTATCGAGTTGATCAAAGGCTCACTCAAGACCTTTGTCAACGCCTTTACCTCTTCCGACTGGACGACCTATCCTCTGGCCAGCCAGAATCTACAAGATTTTTATAATCTCATCGATGTCTATCTTGACGCAGTTTTTTACCCCCTGCTATCCGAACACACCTTCCACCAGGAAGGTTGGCATTATGAACTGGATGATATCGAAGAACCTCTTAGCTATAAGGGCGTTGTCTTTAATGAGATGAAGGGGAATTATGCTTCAGCAGAAGATGTGTTGTCCAGAAATTCGCAATGGTCCTTATTTCCGGGCCATGTCTACGGTCTCGATGCCGGTGGCGATCCCCGACATATCCCTGACCTGACACACGAGCAATTCAAAGACTTTCACGACAGGTATTATCACCCCAGCAATGCCCGCATCCTCTTTTACGGGGACGATCCCGTCGAGGAACGTTTGCGCCTGTTGAACCGCTGGCTAAGTGATTTCGACCCCCTGGACATTGACTCGACCATTCCTCTGTACTCACCTTTCGAACAACCTCGACGCATCGAAAAACCTTTTATCGCCGGCGAGGACGCCAAGCCCTATATAACGGTCAACTGGGCACTAGCAGAATCGACCGAACCGGAGATCAATTTCGGACTCAGTATTCTTGGATATATCCTTGTAGGCACGCCCGCCTCGCCCTTGCGCAAAGCCTTGGTCGACTCGGGCCTGGGCGAAGATGTCGTCGGCGTCGGTTTGGATAGCGACATACGCCAGATGTATTTTTCGACCGGTCTGAAAGGCATCGAGATCGAGGATATCGACACGGTAGAGACCTTGATCTTCGATACACTCCAGCGCCTGGCTGATGATGGCATCGATGAGCGCACCGTACAAGCATCGATGAACACCATCGAGTTTACCCTGCGTGAGAACAACACTGGCGGTTTTCCGCGCGGTCTGGCTGTGGGGCTGCGGGCGCTGGGCAGTTGGATTTACGACGCCGATCCGCTGGCGCTGCTCGCTTTCGAAACCCCACTCGATACCATCAAATCGCACCTCGACAAGGGCGAACGCTATTTCGAGGGTTTAATCCAACACTATTTCCTCCACAACTGCCATCGCACCACCCTCATCCTTACCCCAGACACCGAGTTACAGGCACAATGGGAAGCGGATGAAGCTGCCCGACTGGCGCAGATCAAGGCGGGGATGAGCCAGGACGATCTGCAAACGATCATGACTGAGGCCCAGGAATTGCTGCGGATTCAACAAACGCCTGATGCCCCGGAAGCGCTGGCAGCCATCCCCAGGCTCACACTCGAAGACCTCGATCGTGAGAACAAGCAGATCCCGATAGATGTTTCTGAGTACAACGGTAGTCAAACCCTCTTTCATGATATCTTTACTAATGGTATTACCTATTTGGATGTGGGCATGAACTTGCGGGTCGTACCCGCAGAACTGCTCCCCTATGTCTCGCTCTTTGCGCGTGCGCTGCTGGATATGGGTACCGAGGGTGAGGATTTCGTGAGCTTGTCGCAGCGCATTGGCAGCAAAACCGGAGGGATCAGCTCGAGCACGCTCACAGCCAGTGATCGTTCTGGCAAACCGGTTACCTGGCTGATGTTGCGTGGTAAGGCGATGGTCGATCAGACAGAGGACCTGTTGAGCATTCTGCATGATGTGTTGCTGACCACCGAGTTTGACGACAAGGAACGCTTCCGCCAGATCGTATTAGAAGAAAAGGCTTCGCAGGAAGCGAGTTTGCTGCCGGCTGGGCATGCGGTGATCAACGGGCGATTGCGATCTCACTTTAATGAGGCCGGCTGGGTGTCAGAGCAAATGGGGGGGATTAGTTATCTGTTCTTCCTACGCGAATTGCTAGATGAGATGGAAAGCAACTGGTCGAACGTGCTCGAACGCTTGCTGGCCGTACGATCTCTGCTCGTCAATCGAGCAGAGATGTTGTGGAATGTCACGCTGGATGCCGGCCATTGGCCCGGGGTGAACTCTCAGATACAGATCCTGGTTGACAAGCTACCGGCGCCGCCGCTAACGACAGCTGATTGGTCTCAGAGGGAGATCATTTGCAATGAGGGACTCACCATTCCTGCCCAAGTAAATTATGTGGGCAAGGGGGCGAATCTCTACGATCTGGGTTACGAGTTGCATGGTTCCATCCACGTCATTGCCAATTTCGTACGCACGACCTGGCTCTGGGAACGTATCCGTATGCAAGGGGGGGCCTACGGCGCCTTCTGTGTCTTCGACCAGCGTTCAGGTGTGTTCAACTATCTTTCCTACCGCGATCCTAACCTGCTCGATACGCTCGACAATTACGATGGTGCTGCGAACTTCTTGCGAACAACGGACCTGAACGAAGATGAACTCATCAAATCCATCATCGGCGTGATCGGTACGATCGATGCCTACATGTTGCCCGATGCCAAGGGCAATGTCTCGATGCAGCGGTATCTGATCGGTGAGACTGATGCGTTACGGCAGCAATTGCGTGACGAAGTCCTAGGCAGCACAGCCGCAGATTTCCAGGCGTTTGCCGATGTGTTGACCCGTCTCAATTCCTCTGGCCATGTGGTCGTGCTAGGATCCGAGGGGGCTATCGTTGAGGCCAATGCTGAACGAGATGAACCTCTGGCAATGACAAAAGTTCTATGATCTGTACCGCAGCAGTCTCCTGTGCTAGACTTTTCCACAGTTAATGTCTTTCTTCAGGTTTGATCGCATGCCCTCCCTCTTCCGTCGCACAGATACCCTTCTCTACCTCCTCATCGTCGTGCTAAGCGCTCTGGTGTTGCTACCCACCCTGCGCTGGTTGGCAAACGAATGGTGGAGCAATGACTATTACTCGCATGGCGTTTTGGTGCCACTGGTCTCCGCTTACTTCGCCTGGCGTCTGCTGCCGCGCCTCGAACGGCGCCCCAGCAACCTGGGCGTTTTATTGCTAGCCGCGGCATTAGTCCTCTATCTCATCGCCCTGTTTCAGCGGGCTTATTTTGTGGCAGCGCTGGGGATGATCGCCCTTTTTGCCGGGATTATCTGGTATCTCTGGGGTGGGCTTGCACTGAAACGGCTGGCATTTCCTCTGGCGTTTCTCATTTTCATGGTGCCCCTACCCTTTATCGAGGGGAGCAGCCTGCCCTTGTCGCTCATCACCGGCCAGATTTCCACCACACTCATGCAGGCGGTGGGGATGGATCTCACCGTGAGTGGCGCCTCGGTGACACTGCCCAATGCCAACCTGGTGGTGGGGGCCCAGTGTTCTGGGCTGCGCTCGATCGTGGCCTTGTTTACGCTGGTCGCTGTCTTCGCTTACATTGTACATGGCCCCTGGTACAGTAAGTCGATCCTCTTCCTCATGGCCATTCCCATCGCCATTCTGGGCAATATCTTCCGGGTGAGCACGCTGCTTTGGGTGGCGGATCGCTGGGGTGTGCAAGCTGGCTTTACCTACTACCATGATTACTCAGGTATCCTCTTCTTTCTATTCGCTTTCTTATGTCTGATGCTCCTGGCGAGACTACTGGGTTGCCGACAAATTCGCGCAGACCTTTTGTAGTTCTGGTATTGCTGGCTCTGGCACTTGTTGCCGTCGTCCTTATCTACGGCCGTGATATCTGGCAAAGCCGTGCCCTGGCCAACACCGGCTATACCTTTGTCTCAGATATCGACCGCTGGCGGCGCACCAGCCGTGAACGGGCAGTGCAAGCGAAGTATGATTTCAGCCTGGGACCGCAACTGCACGAACTTCCCCTTGCGTTTAGCGACTGGCAGGGTGCTGATATCCCCCAAACCAATATCGAGGTGCAGATTTTGCTGGAGCCTGAGGAATACGTTTACCGGCGCTACCGCCGTGCAGATGGCAAGTACGTGTGGTTAAGTGTGATTGGCAGCCGCCAGGCCAAATCCTTCCATTCTCCGCAGATCTGTTACGACGCCGATGGTTGGCGCACCGAAGTTACCTCGGAAGCGGTTGAACTCAACGAGGGCGAGGTCTACGCCCTGCGGCTGCAAGCTCAAAAAGAACAGTGGGAACATGTGGTCCTGTACTTCTACCTCTATCCTGACTATGTACGTGATGGCAGTGCAGGCACAGTGTTATTCAAAGTAACTGCGCCACTGACCGGGTCATTAGAAGAAACACTTGCCTTGGAAAAGTCATTCATACGCGAGTTTTTTCACAGCGCCCGTTTGTAACCTCTAGATACCCCTTGGTATCATAGGGGTGCTCACTGGAAATCCCACTATGACCACCGGTCAAACACAGGCCCCCCCCCTCTTACCCACGATCAAGCTCAAGCGCTGGCATCAGGTTCTCCTTGGCGCACTGATCCTGCTTGTTCTTGGCCTCGTTGCCTTTGTCACGTTTCAGCCGATTCAAGTGTTGCCGCGCATTCGCTTAGCGCCGGGTTATGCGCTTACGGATCAAGATGGCCAACGCTTGACCAATGAAGACCTGCGCGGGCACTATGTGCTTTATAACTTCACGCACACAGATTGCCTGGCTCCTGATTGCCCCCAAAACGATCTCATCCTCAGTGAATTACAACAGCGATTGGGGGAAGATGTAAGCGGAGGCGCCCCGGTTTCGTTTGTGACAATGTCATTCGACCCGGAAAAGGATACACCGGAGCAACTGAGAACTTACGCTCAGACATTAGGCGCCGATACCGAGCAATGGCGATTCGTCAGCGGTGATCCCGCCCGGCTCAAGTCCATTATCGGTGGGGGATTTGAAGCATACTACCAACAGAACGAGGATGGTACCTGGGATTTCAGCCCCACCATGGTTCTAGTGGATGGTTGGGGCATTGTTCGAGCTGTCTATAACAGCCGTACGGTCACCCCCGATGCAGACACCCTTATCCGCCATCTCAGCGTATTGGCCGAAGAACTCGAAAACAGTCAGGGCGTCGCCCGTTTGGGTTATGAAGCAGCCCACCTATTCCTCTGTTACGCATCATAAAAATGAACTTCAATCTGAGAATCGTTGTTGTGTTGGTTGCCGTGGTAATCCTGGTTGTGGTAGGCGTCGTTGTGCTTATGCCGCGTCTGAGCCCACAGATTTTTCATGGCATGGTGTTGCAAGCCACTGAGCCAGCAGACGATTTCACACTAACTGCTCATACAGGTGAACGCGTGAGCTTGAGCGATTATCGGGGCAAGCATGTCATCCTTTACTTTGGCTACACCTTTTGTCCTGATGTCTGCCCACTTACCCTGGCAGACCTGGGCCAGGCCATGCGCTTGATCGGTGAGGACAAGGCAGAGCAAGTGCAAGTACTATTTGTGTCTGTAGATCCCGAGCGAGACACGCCAGAACGATTATCCCACTATGCCCCCGCTTTCTACCCAACCTTCCTCGGACTTACCGGCACAGAGGAAGAGATCGCCAATGCCGCCACGCCACTCGGTATCTTTTATGCTCGGAACGAAGTAGAAGGGGCCAGCGATTATCTTATGGATCACACGGCGTCGGTGACAATGCTGGATGACAAAGGTCGTATTCGCTTGATCTGGCCTTTCGACACATCGCCTGAGTTTATGGCAGAGGATCTGGAATACTTCTTGCGTTAGGGGCGGCTGGATAGAACGCAGACCTGTCCTGAGCAGGGTCGAAGGATGAACGCGGGTGAAACGCCGATCTATTGTGTCACCCCTCGTAAATGCACACACTCGCAATTTCTGGAGAAATTACCTTGTCGATAGCAGATGATTCCAAATTAGATCGTGAGACATTAGACCCACAGAATTGGCAGGCGCTGCGCGCGCTTGGCCATCGTATGATTGATGACATGCTCCACTACCAAGAAACGCTACGTGATCGGCCGGTGTGGCAACCCGTTCCAGATGACACCAAAGACTGGTTTCAGCAGACCTTACCAGAGGTACCGCAAGGTGCAGAGCGGGCTTACGAAGATTTTATCGACCATGTTCTGCCCTATCCTATGGGCAATACCCACCCCCGGTTTTGGGGTTGGGTGATGGGCGGTGGCACACCCTTTGGCGCCATGGCCGATATGATGGCAGCTATTCTGAACCCAAATATGAGCGGTGGCGATCATGGTGGTAACTATGTAGAAAACCAGGTACTGAACTGGTGCAAAGAGATGCTGGATTATCCTGACTATGTGTATTAGGCAAGCACATGTTGCACTTCGACTGGGGAACGAACTTCCCCAGTATCAGACATTTTCGCAGGTGAAACCCCGTCATTCGGGGATGTCGGCCCCGAAAAAGAGGTGGGCCATTTGAGTAAAGTGTATCTGACCA
>JAAENG010000614.1 GCA_024224665.1 Chloroflexota bacterium
AGCACCCAGGTATACGTCCCCCGCGTCCGCCAGGATCACATTGTTGGCGCCAACTTCATCCCGGACTTCGCTGATCACAGTGGCCATGAAGGCTGAGCCGCCGCGGCCCTTGTAGTCAGTCTCGAGATTGCCGTGGAAGTCATTGGTGTGCAGGATAGTCAGCTCAGCGCTGGTGGGCGGTTCGTCGAAATAGATATTATTCAGGTGAATGAAATCATGCGGACCACCCGGATCGTGCCATTCGATGTGCGTGCCATCGAGGACAACGCCGGATTCGCTCCAGGCGCCTGTGGGAACGAGCCCCGACGGGGTATCGACCACCAGTAGATAATAATCATAGATCCACCGGGGGTCCGGCAGGATGTACAGGTTGAAGAAACCCGAGCCGTCGCTAACACGGGTTTGAATAAGATGGCCCGGACGTGATTCACCCTCATTGCGGCCGTAACAATGTACGGTAACACCGGCGATACCTTTACCAGGATCGTCGAGGCTGCCCATGCGGATATAGCCACGGAAGCGTGTAGCATCACCCTCAGGCAGGCTCTGCGGTCCATAATCAGGTCCACCTTTTTCATATCCGGGAATAGATTCTATTGTAGAGGGGACGTCAGCCGCACTAATAGCGGCGATTCCACCGGCTACAATCATGACTACGAATACAACACTTAGGGCAATGGTTAACCGTAAGGTATGGTTAATTGGCCTCATTTTTTCATTCCTCCTTTGGAATGAGACAGCTGATTGGATAGTGCCCTCGTTAAGTGCTGCTGGACTTTTTCGCCACGAATGACACGAATTGACACGAAAAAGATAACAGAATTGGTCAAAATTCGAGAAATTCGTGGCAGGTTTTGCTTATTCCAAGCCAGCAACATTCAAGAGGGGGACTACCGCTGATTGGTTATTTTGTCTAAATCTTTGCTGTATGCTACCTGGCTCAATATGCCGATGTCAATTAGTGTCGATTCTTCCCTCCTTTGGAATGAAGGAGCCGCCCGCAAATGACCCGAAATTCAAAGTAGTCTGCCCGGCTCCATTGACAGGTAGGACTACACTTGAACTTGGTCAGCGAAAATAACTCTGTTTGAAGGCAATCGGTTTATCGAAACCCCTTAGTTGAGGCTTATAATCAGCCCGAAACCCAGGTGTTTTCTGAGCAACATGCTGAAAATCGTCGTAAAAAGTGAACTCCAAGTTCAAGTGCGGTGCTACCCATTGACAGGCACTGCTATTTTAAGGCTTATAAATGTAAGCATACTACCAAGTGAAACGCATGGCAAGTGCGAGTTTCATAATGAAGTATGTGTGCGTATCATTTCACTAGGCGTCAGATGGGGTATTTACATGGTACGAGGCGATGCCCTGCGCGATATCTTGGACCCGCGCATGATTGGCAAGCGCGCTTGACCCTACCGATCATCAAGCAGCAACAGGGATAAGGACTTAGGATTGAATAAAACCGGGTACTTAACACCTACAGGTATGTACAAGTTTCGGTTATCAAAGACCCCTCGTTCCTAAGTTTGTAAATTCGGGCAGGGCGGGCAGCAACCTCAAGTTCGCCACGGCGAAGCGATTCTCGAACGTCATCCAATTTCTGAGCATCATTGAGGGATAAATAGGGCGACCAGCCTTCATCAATTCGCTCATCATGAGGCAATTCTAGCGAAGGCTTGTCCTGAGGAACTCGAAGGAATCTAGCGTTTCACGTAAGTGAGACCCTTCGCTGTTGTTCTGAACTGGTGTGAGTTACGTGTCTGACCCGCTCAGGGTGACACAATAGGAAAGTGTCTGGTAGCAAAATGGAGAAATAGAAATTTAAACACTGCTCACGGATGACACAGATTTTTGTGGACTGATTGACGTAAAAAACCTGCGTCTTCAACGTTCCATGTCATCCAAATCCTCTTTAGTGTACGCATCATAGAATGCAAGTAGCGTCGAATTCTCATGTTCGGCATGACTCGGCGCGCGGTGTAATCTCCACCGGTTGAGAAAGGCATAAAATCGGTCGGGTCCAGGTAACAATCCCAAAACGGACTCTGTTCCTCGAACGCGAATCTGTCTCCCGCCAATGAGCGGATTTCGCTCACGGTAAGTGAGCCGGCTTCTCTGTCATATCCCCCCAGCAAACCCATTTGCTCAGCCAAAGTGGGATCAACCCGCACCACACTCATTTTGTCTATGTGATAGATGAGTATGGTTCCGGCAACGGCTAACCCCTCGTCATAGATGACCAGTGTTCCTGAGTTGGTAAAATTCTCTTGTGCGCAACCGAACCGTTTGGCCCAATAGCTATATACGATATACTCTAGTTCAGTGCCTGTTATCATGATGTTCTTGATACAGTAAATAATTTTTGGTGCTTCGTAGAACTACAAAATAACCCGGTTTTCGTGTTCTGACAACTTCATGACGCTTGACATTCCCTATATCTAATGGTTCTGTGCCCAAATGCATAACGGACCCTTCAAACAAAATGAAGTGAAAGTGATTCACACTTCGAGCGTACTACATAGCCACCATTCGAGATATTGTAGAAGTGAAGAGGTGGTCCAATTACGGCTAAATTGGCAAATCGTCCTGCCACCACATCGGCCAGTTTCCCGATAGAGATAGCCTGCATCATCACATTGCCCAGGGGAGGCTGCACCTGTGTGATGATTCTGTCATGCCGCAAGTTGTGTCGCAAGTCTGTCGCAAGTTCAGTCAGTCACATTGAGCCGATAGACCAACGGATTCGTCGCTCCTTTTGCAACAGAAATTTCCATGTCGATCAAGGCTTTGATGTCGCGTTGTAGGGTTTTGCGACTTATATTTGGGAATAGACGCTGATACATCTGTGCTGACAAATAATCCTCTTTCTAAATGTAACGTAGGCGACTCAAACTAAGTCTGAAATAAACCGCCCATACGCCCTATCCCAAGCGTCGTTGGATTTAGGTTCATAGATGCTACGCTCGAACGAGGCGGCAACGGCCTGTCGCCCGGCCGCCACATCGGCCAACTGCCCGGTAGCAATAGCCTGCATCATCAGATTGCCCAGGGCCGTGGCCTCGATGGGGCCGGTGACCACTTTGCGATTGCAAGCATCGGCGGTAAACTGATTGAGCAGGCGATTCTGCGTGCCGCCGCCCACGATGCGGATTGTGCCGAGAGGGTGATCGACCAGTGTCTCCAGAGCTTGTAACACCCAACGGTATCTCAGGGCCAGGCTTTCGAGGATGCAGCGACTGATGGCGCCGACGCTTTCGGGCACTGGCTGACCCGTGCGCTGGCAATACCCCCGGATCATTGCTGGGGTGTCGCCGGGGCTGGCGAATTCGGGCTCGTCCGGGTTGATGATGCTGCGCAGGGGTGCGGCTTGCTCGGCCAGGGCTACCAACTCATCCCAACCATACTCCTGGCCCTCACGCTGCCACTGTCTCCGGCTCTCTTGTAGCAACCACAGGCCCGCCACATTCTTCAGCAGGCGAATAGTGCCTTCGACGCCCCCTTCGTTGGTGAAATCCAACGCCAGCGACTGTTCATTGATAATGGGCTCGGGTACTTCCACTCCCATCAGACTCCAGGTGCCGCTGCTGATGTAGAGGCTATTCTCATCCAGATCAGGCACGGCTGCCACTGCATTGGCGGTGTCGTGAGAGCCGGTGGCGACCACCGGCACGGTCTGGCTCAGCCCCACTTCTGCCATCACGCCCGGTAGGAGGTCTCCTACCACAGTGCCCGGGTTCACGATCGCTGGTAGGATATCAGTGCGTATGCCCAGCGCTTTTATTAAATCAATATCCCAGGTTCGAGTACGCGCGTCCAGCATCTGGCTGGTCGAGGCGATGCAGTATTCGACCCTTTTTTCGCCGGTCAGCCAATAGTGGAATAGATCGGGTGTCATCAACAGGGTGTCTGACGCCAACAATTGTGGGTCCGAGGCGAGGCGACGTTTCAGTAATTGGAAAAGGGTGTTGAACTGCATGAACTGGATGCCGGTAGTCCCATAGATCTCTGCCCTGGGTACAATTTCAAATGCTACATCCATGTCTTTCGTGTTCGAGTCCCGATAGTGATAGGGATTGCCCAGCAATGCACCGGAACTGTCCAAAAGCCCGAAGTCAACGCCCCAGGTATCCACGGCGATCCCATGCAATGGCGCTTCGTACCGGGCCGTATAATTGGCGATACCGGTCTTGATGTCGGTCCAAAGTTGCAGGTGATTCCAATGCAAACGTCCCATGATCTCTACCGGGCCATTGAGGAAACGATGCATTTCTTCCAGTTCGAAGCGAGCGCCATCCCAGCGACCGAGCATCACCCGACCCCCGGAAGCGCCGAGATCGATGGCGAGATAATTGGCTGTTTGTGTCATGTTTTCATACTCATCTTACTGAGAACTCTGGAAAACTTTTTCGAGCTCTTTTTAACCCCCGTTTACACAGGTGCGAACGAGCAAAACCCCCCTGTATATAGGGGTGCGAACATCCGTTTTAGACTTTTCCAGAGTTCTCAGCATCTTAAGAGAAAAAATCTTAACCAAACGACAGATTGATTTGGTTTGGACCGCAAATGCTAACCTAGAATGCAGAAGGGATTCTGCCACGAATGCCACGAATTTGCACGAATAAGGCTTGAATTCGTACCTGCGCGGCAGCTGTACCGCGCAACACGCAACACGAGTTTTCAAAAACAACATAACTTCCTGTTGCGCCAGCCTTTTCAGATGAGTAGCACTAGTACTCAGTCAAGCCTAGAGTGATGAATGTGTCATTCTGAACGGAGTGAAGAATCTCCGGTTGTAAAGGCGAGATTCTTCGTTTCACTCAGAATGACATCCATCAAGACACGCTTGACTGACTACTAGGCTAAAAGTGATTCAGGTAGATCTTGCGCATTCGGGAAACTCGTTTGCGTGCCCACCGCCTGTACACTGATAGCAGCGATCTGATTGGCGCGGTGCATGGCTATCTCGGTGGATTTGCCTGCGGCCAAGAAGTAGGCCAGCGCACCGACAAAAGCGTCTCCTGCGCCGGTCGTATCCAACGCTTTGACCGCTGTCGCAGGCACATGCAATGTCTCCTGATCGGTGACGAGCAAACTGCCTCGTTCGCCCAAAGTGAGAATGACCCGACCGGCTCCTCGCTCCAGCAGTACACGAGCGGCGGCTGTGGCTTCTGCCTGAGTACCCACGGGCATGCCGGTAAGTAATTCCGTCTCGGTTTCGTTGGGGCAGAAGATGTCGCTGAGTTGGTAGAGTTCCGCGGGAAGTGTGGGGCGGGCGGGTGCAGGATTGAAGATCGTGGTCACGCCTTCTTCGCGGGCGACGCGCAGGGCTGTCAGCGTGATTTCTAGCGGGATCTCGAGCTGGCAGACCAGGATTTGCGAGGCGGCAATGTCGAGCCGGGCGGCTTCGATTTCCGCTTCTGTCAGTAAATCGTTGGCGCCGGTGACGATGATGATCGAGTTGTGCCCTTCCTGGTCGACGGCGATAGGAGCGACTCCGGAAAAAGCCTGGTTAGTAAAGAGCACATGCTGTGTGTCCACCCCCCAGGTCTGGAAGTTCTTAAGGGTGTTTTCGCCGAAGATATCCTGGCCGAGCTTGGTTACCATGGCAACCTCGCCGCCGAGCTTGGACGCCATCACCGCCTGATTGGCGCCTTTACCACCATAGCCCATATGGAACCGAGTCCCATGCAAGGTCTCGCCCATACTCGGCAAACGGGGGACGTAGCTGATCAAATCGAGATTGGCGGCGCCGACGACGCAGAGTTTTGGTGGGGTCATTGTTTGTTACTCCTTGTGAACCAGACTGGGTCTTGGGGCGGACTTGGGGCGGGCTTATCTCAGGATATGCTCTCGAGTGTAGATATGCGTACGTACGGCCGTGAAAGTGTCGGCGTCGGCGACGGCAGCCTGTGCTTCCGGCGTGCCGAGCGTCTCTTGCATTTCCTCAATACCAAGCGCCTATTGGAACCCGCCACTTGCGTCGACAAGCCCTCGTTCGGACCTGATCTTATCTTCATAGCCGCTGCTCAGGTAGGTTGTAATCGGATCGGTAGGTACACCCATTTCCTCTCGAACCTGAGCCAACAAGGGTTCGACGTCGGTGCGATAAGCCTGGTTAAGGATAAGATGGGCGCCCAGTACATCACCTGCTGCTTGGGTCTCGTCCAGTTGCTGGCGTGAAACCAGCAGCGATTTGGCGTACGCTTCCTGGCAGTT
Organism: Chloroflexota bacterium; assembly: GCA_024224665.1. Classification (GTDB taxonomy): domain Bacteria; phylum Chloroflexota; class Anaerolineae; order J102; family J102; genus PIVW01. The sequence continues at coordinate 6,217 of JAAENG010000614.1, forward strand.
CAACACCGAAAGGATCATGGGGGCAAGTTTGCCTTCGACATTGTGGCACTGGTCAATCATATAAGCGATATTGTTGGCAGTGGAAGAGGCCGGTTCATCATCACCAAGGGCAGCACCGGTCAGCTCATTATAGATTAAGAATAGTTCATACGGGTTGACACTACCCACGATGAGATCATCATCGGCATATTTACGGTTATTGAAATGAAAACCGCCCAATCGCCCTTCGTCTAGCAGGAAGGCGACGATCTGCTCGATATTGACACCCTGAGCGTGATGGCCTAAGTCCACCAGAACTTGTGCTTGCGGCCCCAGCTTTAAGCACCAGGCATAAGCTGTGCCCCAATCGGGGATATCGGTGCTATAGAAGGCCGGCTCGAAGAACTTGTATTCCACCAACATGCGGCTGTGCGCGGGCAGATGTTCGTAGACAAGCCTCAATCCATCCTCGAAGCGGCGTTTACGTGCTCGTAAACTATCCTGCCCCGCGAAGTTGGTGCCGTCGGCAAACCAAAGACTGAGGGCATCGCTCTTGACCCTCGGCATGATCTCACAGCATTCCAGGATGTGATCCAGCGCCTGTTCCTGGATGCCACGGTTAGGGTTGCCTAACGAGCCCAGCCGGTATTCATCATCCTGAAAGACATTGGGATTGACCGCGCCGATGACGATACCCTGGTCTTCGGCATACTGGCACATGCCATCGTAATCCTCATCTGCAGGCTTGTCCCATGGGATGTGGACGGCAACAGAGGGGGCGATGCCGGTGATCTTGTGCACCATCGCCGCATCGTCCAGCTTCTCTTGAGTCGTGGAAGCAGCGCCCGGCCAGGCATAAGCTTTGAACCTCGTCCCGCTGTTGGCATAACCCCAGCTGGGTGTTTCGATATGTTGTTTTTTCAAAGCATCCTTGATCGCTTCGACATCAAAACCTCGCGCTTCAAGACTGGCCGTCAGGATATCATAGGCAGCTTTATGGTTACTCATGTTGATTGGCTCCTGGTTTGAGAGAGGATTAGTGTTTTAGTGATTTGGATTTTGGTACGTGGTGCGTATTGCGTATTGCGTATTGCGTGTTGTCCGGAAGATTCGTTGACTGTCAATAAATGTAACTATCGGTGACTCCCCTGAAAAAAAGGTCTAAACAAGCAATGAAGACTCGAGATAACAGCGAAAATGGTGGGGTTTGGACGCGCTTTTCTTCGTGAAACCCAATGTTTTACTCTACGATCTCAGTGACCTCTACTGCATAAAAGACTGTTTTTTGAGGAGCCATAATTTCATTTCTATGAGGACGACTATGCCGAGCAACCAATACGCAACACGCAACACGCAACACACCCTCCTATCTCATCTCCTGGCCCCCGGTCACATTGATCGCCTGTCCGGTCATGTAACTAGATTGATCCGAGGCCAGGAAGACCAGAACATTGGCCACATCCTCGTAGGTGCAGCCACGCTTCATGGGCACCTGGTCGGTGTATTTTTGGCGAACTGCCTCTTCGGTAATGCCCCATTTCTTGGCGTACTGGCTGTAGAGTGAGTCCACCCACAAGGGCGAATCGAGGAGGTTGCCGGGGCAGATGGCATTGACACGGATGCCATGTTCGGCTAGATCCAGGGCGATGCTCTGGGTGAGGCCAACGCCGCCGAACTTGGTAGCCGCGTAAGCTGAGTTCTTGAAGCTACCCTTCTTGCCCGACTTAGAGTTGATCTGGATGATCACGCCACTGCCTTGCGGGATCATAGCCCTGGCGGCGTGTTTAGCTACAAGCATGTAGCCAAAGAGATTGACATTCATCACCGCCCGCCATTTTTCGGCAGGAAACTCCCAAATGGCCTCGGCGATGAGGATACCGGCATTGGAAACAACGATATCCAGCCGTCCGAACGCATCTACGGTCTGTTGCACCAGCGACTCGACATCTGCTTCATCGCTAATATCTACTTGAATGGCAAGAGTACGTTGCCCTGTTTGCTCGGCGATGGCAGCGGCCGTCTGCTGGGCGCCCTCGATATTCAAGTCGGCGATCACCACATCGCAACCTTCCTCGGCCAGACGCTGGCACAACGCCGCACCTAATCCCTGCGCCCCACCGGTGACGAGGGCGATTTTGTCTTGTAACTGCTTGCTCATGTATAACTCCTGATTAGCTATTGCTGGTTTGTAAAAATGCAGAACAGAGCTTGAAGAATGTAAATAATCTCGCCTGCTGCGAACGACAATCATCAATTATCAATCATCAATCATCACCCTCAAGGCAGCATCAACTGCAAAAACTCCGTCTCAGCCTCGACCGTCCATTCTCTGCCATCTTTGAGCTTGGCATAAACGGTCGGGAGGGAATCCTTCAGGTCGGGTAAGGATGTGAGAGGAAAGTCTTGAATCAGAGGATAAATGACCACCTTGCCGGGAAATACCGTGTCCTTCACTGCTTGTAAACCATTTTTGGCTGCTGACAATGAGCCGATCGCGGCTACAGAACGGTTGGGAGATAGCTCGCCCGATTCCGCTTGATCGAGCATAAGGCGCAGGTCGTCGATAGTGGAAGCAGAGTGCCCGATCACACGCACATCGCGCAAATAGGCGTCGCTGAGATCAAGGGTTGTTGTCGTGCCCCGGGCGACACCGGCAAAGACATTCATCACGCCCTCGTCTGCCAGCCAGTTGCCGGAATCGGCGATGACAAAGGGAACGGGCGCCAGGACAATGATGTCGTCGAAACCGCCCTCTTCGAAGGGGGCCATGCTCGCCTCGTAGCTCTCTTTCTCCATGGGGTTCAGGCAGATAAATTCGAGGCCCTTCTCCCGTGCTTCTGCGCCGAAGGAGAGCTCCAGGTCACTGAGACGGGATTCGCTGACATCGGTGCAGAGGATGATGCTGGGCCCTTGGGCTTTCTGGATGGCGCGTTGCACGTGCATGCGGCCCATCGGGCCGGCCGCACCCACAAACCAGGCTCGACCCCCCGGCTTGAGCGACGAGCGCACCGGCGTATCAGTGTAAGCATGTGAGATCTCGGGACTGCTGCTGCCCACATACACCCAACGATTGTAATGAACTCGGCCGATATCCACATTCACTTTGTCAGACAACGGCTCATTCAGGACAAGGGCCACGACACCGAAATCGGCCAGATTAGGACTGACGGTTTCGATAAGGTTGACATCGGCGCCCAGCAATATAATATCGTCGATCTTATCCACGGGCGGTTGACTGACATCAGGCACCTCGATCACCTCAACGCCCAGATTTATTGCTTCGGCCTGCAGGGCATCGCCCAGGTAATCGGGCACATCGGTGAGCAGCAAGCGCCGGGGATGGGAAGCGATTTCAAAACCGGCGTTGAGCGTGTAGTCCCGGCTGTTATCGGCAAGGGTTCCGATGATCCAGGCCGTACCGCCGGGCTGGATTATGGTGCGATAGCGCAATTCGTAGGCAGCGGTCACACAAGCCCAGGGCTCGGTCAACGCGCTTTCAGCATAGCCGGTAGTGGGTTTGACAGCCAGCAAGTAATTACCATCATCGCCATTGAGAATGCGCTGGTCGATGGTCGCATAGGTCGAGAGACCCCCTTGGATCTCGTAACCATAGGCATAGCCCACGCCACCGACAGAGACATCGGCCTGAATGGTGAAGCGATCTCCGACCTGGTACTGATCTCGCAGGTTTTCGCCGACGCCGACCACCGTCATGGCGATTTCATGGCCCAGCACCACCGGGTTTTCCTTCATATTACGGTAAATACGAGGATGTTCTTCGCCCATGGTGATCACCTTGATATCGGAAAAACAGAGGCCGGTGGCGTCATGGCGGATCAACAAGTCGTCAGGGCCGTAGGTCGGCATGGGGGCTTCGCTGGGTTGGGAATCATCTCCCAGGTTTTCGAGGCCGGCGCCATAGAGATGCCATTCGATATTCTTATCGGGGAGCGGCGCCTCTGCCTGCCTGAATGTAGCGAGTTTATCGGTCATGTTACAAGTCTCCTAAGTTGTGTGGAGGGTGGCAATGATCTGATCTGGTGTCATTGCCGGTGAGAGGGTTTCGAGTACTGAGAGGCCAAGAGCGCCAGGTGGTGTGAGTTTGCCGGCCAAAGTGTAAAAGGTGTTGCGTTCGGCGCGTGTGGGTAAATGGGACTTGGCCCACTCACTTTGATATCCGAGTTTTTGCGAGCGCTGCAACTGGGTATGGCCATAAATGAAATATGCGCCCTCGAGAAAGGCCTGGCGAATCGGCGCCAACTCGGGCGCCTCGAAGTCATCCACCAGCTTGTTGCCAAAACTGTTCATCTCGGTGCCGACGTTTATGGGCAGATCCAGCTTCTGGGCCAACTCGACGACCTTGTATAGCTCCGCCAATTTGAGCGCCTTCACATCGGGATCGGCGATATTCCAGTTGCGGTCGGGTACGATGTTCAGGGTAACAACTCCCTTGCCGATGAGCAGTGCCAGCAAATCCTCCATAGCCTTCTCGCCCGCTGTCGTACCATCCAACCAGGCTGCGCAGGGCAGCGCCCCACATGCCTGTATGAAGGTGTGAAATTCCTCAATGGTGGGGAAGGATTCCGGGCTGGGTTGCACGTAGCCCACGCCACCCCGCTTCATCAATCTGCTACGAATGCTGTTTTGGAAAGCGGGTGAGTCGGCCATCAGTGCTACGACATCCTCCCGATCCATAGCCAGCTTATCCGCCCAGAACGCCGCCGGATCAGCCAACGTGCGGCGAGCGGCTTCGACATAGGCCACAACCATGTGTCGCTCGGTGGCGTTGCCCTTTGGTGTTAGGGGCAGCACATCCTGCTCGTAGTCCAACACCACCGGATCGAGATAGGCGTTGACCCGATCCAACATACCGAGATTACGGCGGCGCGCCCGCTCACGCATGGCATTAGCCAACTCGGCCACCGAGTCAGGCACGGCGCTGGAAGTGAAGCCGATGCCCATGTGATAAATCACGCCGGGTTCACCTGGGGAATTGATGACGCGCGTTTCAAATTCTGGTATGTAGGCTCGGGTTTCGATACCGGCGCTGCCCCGTAAGCCCATAAGGTCACAAGCGTCCAGGAATTCGTCGACGGCGTCTAGTACATCGAAATCGACGGTGCCCATCAGCTTGTAGCCTTGCTCTTTGCCCAGCCAGACCAGTCCGGAAGGCGAATAGCCATAGGCATTGTACGAGAAAAACGTATGGCAGTGCAGGTTGGCGACATCTCGCTCAGGTGGCAGCTTGAGTTCACCTTTTGCCGCAAGCACTGCTAACTCTTGTAACGTCTGAAATCGTATCTCAGCATCAAAATCATTCAATCGTACTTCTAATTCACTCATATCACTCAACCTTGCTGCCAGTGGCCTGCCACTGGCAACCATTCCTTGCTACTTACTTCCGATAATTCTCTGCCGATAGTGCTCATCCGGCCGGGTGTGGATGCGCTCGACCGCCTCTTGCGTCATGAAATTTGGGCCGCCCAGCGCGTAGCTGCCGAGCAGAATGCGAGCTGCTTTCACCATCATAGCGGTGATGTTCTCAACTTGCTGGGCGCTGGGAGCAAGTGCGAATAAGCCATGGTTTTGCAAGTGCAGCACTTTAGGCAATTCACCATACTCGTCGATGTAGGTATCGATGCCCTCTCTGATCGCCCGCGCCAAAGGCAGGCCCGGATCGACGTAAGGGATCAGCACAGGGGCCGGGCCACAGACCACGATCTCGTCTGGGAAGAGACGCCCGCCAAAGGCCGCTTCGAAGCCCACAGAACAGGTGAGCATATTAATGGCCGAGGGATGCGTGTGACCCACGAAGCTGACGCCCTGTAACGATAAGCAGGCAGCATGAACCGCTGTCTCTACAGAAGGATGAGCTGGATAGCTGGGATCGACTTTGGCATCGACCAGAGCCTGTTTGATCTCGGCATCGTCGAGATCGGGTCCATCCAGCATCGCCTGAGTACTGGCAAAACTGACTTCAACAAAGCTGGATTCATCCACCGTACGCAACTGCGTGCCGCTGGCCTTGACCCAAAAGGAATTATCATCTATTTGTGCCGAAGTATTCCCTTCGCCCAAAATTACGTAATCATTGCCTGGTTCGCCCAGACTTCTGGACATTTTTACAAGTTCGCTTAGAATCGATTGTTTCATGGTTTTTGGCCTTACTGTGGGATATGTGTTTTGTTTGTTGCGTGTTGCGTGTTGCGTGTTGCGTGTTGCGTATTGACACTATGTCATCGACAATATTCCTGACCTCTGACCTCTGACCTCTGACCTCTGACCTCTGACCT
>JAAENG010000615.1 GCA_024224665.1 Chloroflexota bacterium
GCCTGACCTCACAGGCAAATAGATTGCACCCTTCTGCAATCTGATCCAAGACCCTTGCGAATCATTCAAAACGGCAAAAGGAGCAGACTATGAAACTTGCTATAACGATCATGTTGCTGACGGCCATCTCTGCAGCGGCCAGTGCGGTTCTTCCGGCCGAACGCGTGGATTCCTATGCGGCCTACAGAGCCGGGCCAAGCCACAGCAAAGTCCCGGGGATTGCCCAAGGGGCGGATTTCTTTCCCATCGCCGTTTGGCTGCAGGACGCCAAGTACGCCAGGCGGTACAAGCAGGCGGGGATCAATCTGTATGTTCATCAGTGGAAGGGTCCGACGGCCAAGCAGCTGATCACCCTCAGGGCAGCAGGCATGCCCCTGATCTGCCACATGAATGAGGTCGCCCTGGCCGACATCAAGAATGGCGATTCCATCATTGTCGGTTGGATGCACGGCGACGAACCGGATAACGCCAAGCTCTACAAACATCCCACGGCGCCGATCTCGGGCACGTGGGCGGGGCGCGAGGAACTTCCGGTCGACGCCTGGGGCGACAAACTGACCTCTTCCCAGCGCCAGAGCGTGTCTGCGAAGAAGGGCACCTACGGCCCTCCGTTCTCACCGTCGATGATGATCGCTGACTACAGGAAGATTCGCGCGATCGATGCGACGCGCCCGATAATGCTGAACCTGGGCCAAGGCGTTGCCTGGGCGGACTGGAATGGTCGGGGCGTGCGCAAAGGCAAGCAGGAAGACTACGTTGATTACGTCCGGGGCGCCGACATCGTGTCCTACGACATTTACCCCATCGGTCACAGTCACAAAGCTGTGGCCGGCAAGCAGGAGTACGTTTCGCTCGGCGTGAAGAATCTGCGCAAGTGGACCCGGGACAAGAAGCCCCTCTGGACCTTTGTTGAATGCACCCAGATAAGCAATCCCGACTCGAGGACGAAGATCACGCCCAGGCAGATGCGCCAACTTATCTGGATGTCGATTACCGCCGGCAGCAAGGGCGTGCTGTATTTCTGCCACCAATTCCAGCCAAAGCCGGTCAATCCCAAGGCGTTGCTGGACGATCCGGCAATGCTTTCGATGGCGGCAAAGGTCAACAAAAACATCCAGTCCATCGCCGCGGCACTTAACAGCCCCTCGACAGGGAGGGTAGCGACGGTAACCGGGGCCAACGAGGTCCTGTGCATGGTCAAACGCTACCAGAACAACTACTATGTGTTCCTGGCATCCGAGTCCGGTAAGGCCCAGGAGATCACGCTGCAGTTGAAGGGGATTGACCCGGTCGGCAAATTGACGCCGCTGTTTGATGAGAACTCAGCCCCCATCCAACCTGAGGACGGCAAATGCATGATCAAACTCGAGTCGTATGGCGTTGCACAGTACAAGATACCCGCGCCGGCCGTCGGGGCGAACACGCGTTAGCCAGGTCGCCGACAATCCGTGGCGCGGCGACAGGACGGGTGGAGAATTGAAAGCTGAAGGAAAATGAAACACCTCCTGATCACAACAATCGCAGCCGTGGCGCTGGTGGGGTGTGATTCTCCGGATACCGTTGACTCCGTAATCGGTCAATCACCTCCGACCAGGCAGCCTAATCAAGTCGAAAAGGCACCTGTTCCCATCCCATTAATGGAGATCGATCTACCAACAGAGAACGAAAAATCGGCCTTAATAGACAAAACAATAACCGTATTTGGAATCAAGGTTTTTGCATTGGAGGGAGTTACAGACCGAGATCTGAAACTAGTGGCGAATGTTCTAGCCCAATGGATTGATAACGATGAGGACGGGACACCTGATAATCCGACCGTCCTCGCTGAGATTGTCAGACAGAAAAGTCGGATGATCCTTGGCGTCACTTTTGATCAAATCGGCCCGTGGCATGAGAATTCACAGAGGATGTTAAAGTATGCACATGCCCCTACCTATGGCTTGGATGTCACAACTA
>JAAENG010000616.1 GCA_024224665.1 Chloroflexota bacterium
AAGTGGATTGGTTATGGCAAGAACCGTTGCCAGATTCACAGCAGACATTTGCAGATATTGCGGGTTTTCCAGAAGAGATTAAGGCAGCGTTGCGCAGTATCGCCGCGCAGGGGCCAAAAGTCTAGCGCAGGCCATGAGGTCATTATTCTCGACCGGTGTTGGCCTGAGGAATTCACTCCTGGCCGCGATGTCGCAGAACGCGTTTAAGCCATAGGCCCATAAAATACATTCGTATCGTAATCAAACTGCACCACCCCACCCTCTTTGTGTTTCTCGAACAAGTGCCGGAGCTCGGCCATCAGCGCTTCGTAATTAGCATGACCCGGTTCAGGCGAATAGGACGATGATAGGAGCCGCCCTCGAAGGCTCTCGAAATCAAACATCTGCCGGTTTTCAAAGTTCTCTACCTGAACCTGCCCTCCATAAAAAGAGCGGATTGTGTCGACCGTTATCAGTTTGTGCTGGGTTGTCCCATAATCAGTGCCATAAGCACTCAGCAATTGCGTATACCCCACCATAAAGGGGGTAGACGCTTCACTGCGTTCGTTCCACACCAATACAGCATAGCCACCCGACGTCAGAATCCGTTTCCATTCCACTCGGGCGGGAGCGAGGTCAAACCAGTGGAAGGACTGCCCGGCGCATATCAAATCAGCTGAACACTCGCGCAGGGTGGTGGCCTCAGCAGTGGCGGCCACACTCGTGAATTGCGGATAGGCCGCAAGCAATCTCTCCGCCGCCGCACGCATACCGGTGTTGGGTTCTATCCCAAACACACGATTTCCATTCTTCAAGAGCAACTCGGTAAGAATACCTGTACCTGAGCCAATATCGGCAACGACAGATCGCTCGTTTAGCCCACATTCAGACTGTAACAACTCCAGTACTTGAGGCGGATAAGAGGGACGATAGCGTATGTAATTATCGACTCTGGATGAAAATCGCTCCGTGTTATCACTCGCCATGATCTGATATGTCAGGGAGCTGTCTCCATCATCTGTTCGGAAGATTGATCCGTTTGCACATCCTTCATGCCCAGCACAGAGAGTGCAAATCCTAGCAGCATCACAATGCTACCGCTCATGTAAGGGAAATCGATGTTCGAGTCATAGAGAGCGCCGGCCCACAGCGGTCCGGCAATACGGCCCAGGCTCATGGCAGAATTATCCAAACCCATAGCCACACCTTGGCCGGTAGTCGAACGTTTCGAGATAAGTGAGGCAATGGCCGGGCGCAACAGCGCTTTTGAATATGACGAAAACGCTTGAGGCCAGAATGACCGTGATTAGGGAATTGGTCAGCAGTAAGAGCACAAAACCTGCAGCGGCGCCCAGGAAGGATGCTTTGATCACCAGGGGTTCGCCCCAACGTTTGGTCGCGGGCCCGGTCAGACCGCCCTGAACGACCGCTGCACTTAGGCCGATTACCGTGAGGATGATACCGACCTCGCGCGTGCCGAAACCAAAACGATCGAGCGCCCACAAGCCAAAGACGGCCTCGAAGTTGGTTAGTCCAAAGCTGAGCAGGAAGGCGAGGCCGAGTAAGATGCCGATGGGGCTGAAAATAGCGTCGCGCAGCAGCCGGAACTGAGAAGGGCGCTTGCCTTTGCCGGCGTTTTCTAAGCGGACTTCCGGAGATAGGGACTCGGGCAGAAATCCAAGGACGAATAGCAGCGCCAGAAAAGAGAGACCGGCGGCGAGAAAAAAGGGCAGCGACAGCGAATCGGCGCCCAACCAACCACCTAAACCCGGCCCCAAGACCATGCCGATACCCATGGCTGCGCCCATCAAGCCCATGCCACCCCCTCGGTCTTCGGCAGATGTGGTGTCACCTACATACGCCATCGCTGTCGGCAAAGTGGCGGCAGAAAGCACACCCGCGAGCGCTCTGCTGGCGTAGAGCATCCACAGCTCCGTAGACAGGCCAAACATCAACATGGCGATGCCATTGCCGAGTATGCCGATCATAAGTATCGGCTTACGTCCAACACGTTCGGAAAGTTGTCCCCAAAAGGGCGCAAAAAGAAACTGTGTGATGGCAAAGGAGGACATCAGAAAACCCATCTCTTTGCCACCGGCGCCGAACCGATCGATATAAAAAGGCAGGATCGGAATAATAATTCCAAGCCCAAGCATGATTACGATGAGCGTAAAAAAGAGGATGAAGAGGTTGCGACGTTCTGGCTTCATAAAAAAACGGTCTCAGGATAGAGTAGTACCAAATACCGAAGCCGCACACCTGATGATGTAGCCGGTACTAGGCGTGCGAACCATCATACCCATGTCGCAGACTTATGGGAAACTTAATACCTGGCTGCATGGCGGTATCTCACGGAGATATGAGTTCTGCGAGATCACCATGTTAGCGATGTGGATTATTGATGATACGCTTGCAAGTGATCCTCTCTCACCAGATCAAGCATGGCTGCCCCTGCATTCACCTCCACTTGCGCCACATTTTTGCAGCCGGGAATCACACAGGTAACCGCAGGATGCTGCAAGCCCCAGGCCAGCGCCCATTGTGCCATTGGCACGCCTGCAGGAAGTTCATTTGCACGAATCGCCTCCACCTCTCGTAGCGACTCTTGTACTCTCTCAGGAGAAAAGCTCGCCCGTACATCATTTTCAGTATCAAAGGTGTCGCCAGATTTGTATTTGCCGCTCAAGAAACCACTGGCTAGTGGGATGCGGGCCAGGACACCCAAATCCTGAGCAATACTTTCGGGGAAGATGTGCTCTTCAGGACTGCGAGACAACCTGTTATAGACCACCTGCAAGGCGCCGGCCCCGACTTCTGATGCACGTTTTATCTGCATCGCCGGATCAATACCTGAACTAATCGAGATACCCAGATGACGGATTTTTCCTGCCTCAACCTGCTTGTTTAGCATCGACCACAGCTCGTCATTGTCGAATACAACATCGCTACCCGAGTGAAACTGATACAGGTCGATGACATCGGTCTGCAAAGCGCTGAGTGAATCTTCCAGTTGTGATCGCACATCCGCCACCGTCCACAACTGCTCTCGTTCGAGATGGCCGCTGAATTTGTGGCCGAATTTTGTGGCGACCACCCACTTCTCTCGCTCATGGCGGATGGCGTTGCCTACAAGCCTTTCGGAAACATGGTCGCCGTAACACTCAGCCGTATCGATCAGGTTCATCCCCAGTTCGCCGGCTCGGCCGATAATCTGATCTGCCTCTGATTGATTGAAATCTCTGCCCCATTCTCCCCCAAATTGCCAAGTTCCAACACCAATGACCGAGACCCGGAGATCTGTCTTCCCCAAGCGCCTATACTTCATCGCCGTCATTTTCCTGCTCCTCGTCGCAATCCAGTCGAATCTCTTCGACCAGGTCAAAGATCTCCTGCGCCTCCTCTGCAATACGCTGGATCATGAGCAGGTATCGGGTTTCCTGCTCGGCTCCATCCCACTGTCTCAGTGACGCCAAACAGTAGATCAACTGTTTTCGTGCTTCGTGGTATTCTGGGCGCTGGTGCAGGATATCTTCATATTCCTTGATGGCCAAGGGATAGGCGTCCCCTTCGGCATAACACTTGGCCAAATCCCAACGAACATCGGCATCCCATGGCTCCACTTCCAGGCGTGCTTTGGCGGCACTAACCATCTCATCGGGGCATAGCACGCCTGGATGCAATCCCACAAGCGTTGCCAGTTCATCATACAGACCCTCGCATTCCGAAGGCGCCAATATCTCAGGATCGTCGCTCTCCTCTTCTTCAAGATCTTCATCAATATGCGATGCCGGCATGGGGATGACCTCCATTTCCTCATCCTCTACATCCTCTGGTATCAGCACAGGAGCAGGCACAAGTACAAGACCTTCTTCCTCTTCGACGTGCTCATCATCCAGGGGTGTGCAATCCAAACGGAACGAGCCAAAAAAGAGCAACCATGTAAGTTTCAAGACAAACATTACCAGCCTAAAACTTATCTTGAACTCATCCACAAACAGGCCGAGAACAGAGCTATCCTCCGCTCTCACCCCTGTCCACCCCAAAAGCCATTGGTTTGACAGGCGCCAGAAGTTTTGACGCCATTCACAAAGGCTCTCTTGCGCAAGAAAGGTCCGGTCCCAGTCGATTTCTTCGCCATTCATTCCCACTTCTAGGATCGCGCCAATTCCTTTGAGCACACCTGATGCCACTGCCTGCAGCAGCCCTTGGTCAACATAGTTCGGACCATAAACTAAAGCCCAATCCACCGTATCTACGATTTCCTCTGTCTTATCGATCAGACTTCCCAAGTGGCCGGCATGGGCGTCGATGTAGGTAATGGTATGTTGGAAGGGTTCAAACTGATCTCGTACATCGCCGAGATCTGCATAAGATGCAGTGTCATTCATCACTATCACCGGGGGGAAAGGCATTGTGTGAGTGCTAAGTAAGGCAAGGGCTAGCACAGAAACAGAGAACTTGGTCTTGTGCCTTACTTAGTTCAAGTAAGGCCGGGCTAGCACAGAAACAGAGAACTTGGTCTTGTGCCTTACTTAGTTCAAGTAAGGCCGGGCTAGCACGAAACAGAGAACTTGGTCTTGTGCCTTACTTAGTTCAAGTAAGGCAAGGGCTAGTACAGAAACAGAGAACTTGGTCTTGTGCCTTACTTAGTTCTATTATCCTATGGTGCGAACTTAAATGGCAAGGTATGGAGGTTGCAGTTATGGCCCTAGACCGCAATGCCAGCTTGGCTCGCAGTTTGGCAACGTCAAATTTGCCGAACTGCTATGATATCTGGAAGAATGTAGCTGTAAGCAACGCTGCTTATTCGTGGTTTGTTGATGAGTATCGAATCATGACAGGAGTTGTACATAGCATTTGTTATAGGAATGAGGCTCAAATAATACCAGAAACTCAAGCTGACCGGAGCACAAGATGTTTCGGGTATTATTGAAATCGCATTCCTACACTCTCTAGGGGGCGCAGATGACGCCACAAGCCTTTTTAACCAGGTTATCGGAAATCTACCCCACAGGCCGCATGTTGACCCAACCGGCGCAAACACTCGCCTATGAATCGGACGCTCTCACAGCTTTCCGCTCCCAACCATTGGCAGTCGTCCTACCAGAGGTACAGGAAGAAGTCGTCGAGACTGTAAGACTGTGCTATGAGGCGGAGGCGCCCTTTGTTGCCAGGGGGAGCGGCACCAGCCTTTCGGGGGGATCGCTGCCGGTCGAGAATGGTATCGTCATCGCCCTCAATCGCCTGGATCGCATCATCGAATTGGATCCTGTGCAACGCTATGCTGTTGTCGAAGCGGGCGTTATCAATTTACAGATCTCACAAGCGGCAGATCCCTTCGGGCTCTACTACGCCCCCGATCCCTCTAGCCAGTCGGTCTGTACGATTGGTGGCAATATCGCCTTTAATTCCGGTGGCGCCCACTGCTTGAAATATGGCATGACCAGCAACCACATTTTGGGATTGAAAGTGGTGTTGCCCGATGGCGAGGTGGTCGAATGCGGAGATGCCGGCGTCGATGGGGTTGGACCGGATCTGGTCGGGCTTTTCGTAGGTAGCGAGGGGTTGTTCGGCATCGCTCTACAAGCGACAGTGCGCCTGCTGCCCAAGCCGGAAAGATTCCGCACCGTGTTGGCAGCCTATGAGGATCTGCAATCAGCCGGTGATGCCGTGGCGCAAGTTGTGGCGTCCGGTTTACTGCCCGGCGCCATCGAGATCATGGATGAGTTGGCGGTTCAGGCTGCCGAAGCCTCGGTACAGGCAGGCTATCCCCAGGGGGCTGCGGCCGTGCTTATCATCGAGTTGGATGGCGAAGCCGAACAGGTGGAAAGAGATTTTGTGGCGCTGCGGCCGTTGATCGAAGCATCCGGCGCCGTCGAAGTGCGCGTGGCCGCAAATGCCCAGGAGCGCATGAAGATATGGAAGGGGAGAAAGGGCGCCTTTTCTGCCGTAGGGCGTTTGAGCCCCGATTATCTGGTGCAGGATGGCGTTGTTCCACGTGATGATTTGGGTCGAGCACTCGCTGAGATCGGTCGCCTGAGCGCAGAATATGGCCTCAGAGTTGCAAACGTCTTTCACGCAGGCGATGGCAATCTCCACCCGCTGATCCTCTACAATGGCAATCATGCCGGCGAGCTGGAAATGGCCGAAGAACTGGCAGGGAAAATCGTGCAACTTTGCGTGGACCTAGGTGGAACCATTACCGGCGAACATGGCGTGGGAATGGAGAAGCGCGCTTACATGCCGGCGATGTTCTCGGAGATCGACCTCGAGACCATGCACGCCATTCACCGGCAGATCGATCCCAAAGAGATCGCCAATCGTGGCAAGATGTTTCCCGATTCTCGACAGGTTCACTGATGTACGATCTACGATCCTTGCCTTGATAATCAACACCACCTGATAGGGTTACAGATATGAGACGAATTCAACCACCGAGCGTACAAGATATCCAGGAAATAGTGTCGGCTGAGAGTGATCTTGTTCCCACTGGCGGCGGCAGTAAATCGGCACTTTCCTCTGTTGCCAACGGCGCCAACGCTCTGGATATGAGCAAGATCACAGGTATCATCGAATACGTGCCGGACGAATATACTTTCACCGCTTATGCCGGAACGCCGGTGGCCGAGGTGCAAGAGGTGCTCGCTAAACACAGCCAATATCTTCCTTTCGATCCTCTGCTGGCCGGACAAGGTGCGACCCTAGGGGGAACCGTCGCTGCCAATACCGCGGGCTCCGGTCGATATCGCTATGGGGGCGTTCGGGACTTCATCCTGGGCGTGCAGTTCGTCGACGGTCAGGGCCGGCTTGTCAAGAGCGGGGGTAAGGTTGTCAAAAACGCTGCGGGTTTCGATCTGCCGAAATTCATGGTGGGCAGCCTGGGGCGGTACGGTGTTCTTGTGTCGATGAGTTTCAAAGTGTTTCCCCGTCCTCGAACTTCTGCCACGCTGTTGGTCAATTATCCCGATCTTGATACCGCGCTCGCGGCGACGCATCGACTGGCGGTCGCCCCCTTCGAGATCGAATCCCTGGACATCATTCCCAAGGCTGATGACTATCAAGTCGCTATCAAGTTAGGTGGATTGGCAGAAGTTCTGCCTGAGCGAGTGCTGCGTATCCAGCTATTTTTGGACGATCAAGATATCGCTTCCTTTGAAGTGCTCGACAGCACTTTGGATACAGCTTACTGGCGCTATGTCAGTGAATTCGGCTGGGTTGAGGATGATTGGCAGGTGATAAAAATACCGATTCTTCCCAAAATGGCGCCTTCCCTGGATGAACATTTCAGCCAGGCGCCGCGCCGGTACACAGTGGGAGTGAATGTCGCCTGGCTGGCTACAAATGAAATCGACTCGCTGCAATCTTTTTTGACAGAACTAGGTCTGGTGGGACTGCGGATCATCGGGCCACCGGGGCGGCCCTACCTGGGCGTACGTCATGGTATGGCGCTGGCAAAGCGTGTCAAACAGGCGCTTGATCCTGAAGGTAAATTCCTGGAGGCTTAGATGCAGCATAACATCGACACTTCACAGCACGGCGCCCATGCAAAATCGATGGTAAATGCTATTGGGGCATGTGTCCATTGCGGTCTCTGTCTCTCTGCTTGTCCGACCTATCAGATCTTGGGTGAAGAAATGGATTCACCACGTGGGCGGATCTATCTCATGAAAGCTGTCTTGGAGGGGCGGATAGATGTCATCGATGCCCAGCCTTATATCGATCGCTGTTTGGGCTGTGTGGGTTGTGTCACTGCCTGTCCCTCCGGCGTGCAATATGGTGAGCTGCTTATGGGCTATCGTGCGCTCAGCGCCAACGAGCGCCAGAATTCGTTTATGGATACCGTGTCGCGCAAACTCATTGTCGAGACATTGCCATACCCCAATCGCTTCCGCCGGGCTGTGCAAACGGGTCGTGCTTGCCGCCCCATACAACGAGCCCTGCCCCCCACCCTCAGTGCTATGCTCGACCTGTTGCCCGATTCTCTGCCGACTTCGGAGCCCCTGCCGACTTTTTACCCAGCCATAGGTGAACGCCGAGCGCGTGTGGCTCTACTGGCCGGGTGTGTGCAGCGTGTGCTCTCGCCAGATATCAATTGGGCGACACTGCGTGTTCTGGCCGAAAATGGTGTAGAAACGGTGATTCCTAATGGGCAGGGCTGTTGTGGTTCTATCCTCATGCATATCGGTGACAATGAGGACGCCCTGCAGATGGCCCGAAACAACTTTAGCGTATTTCCAGATGATGTGGACGCGATCATCACCAACGCAGCCGGATGTGGCTCAGGGATGCGCGAGTATAGTTATCTTTTCGAAAACGAACCTGACGAGCAACAGGCACTGGCGTTTTCGGCTAAGGTCAAAGACATTACAGTCTTTTTAGATGAGCTAGGTTTTGTACCTCCCCTCGGTTTTGAAAAACCTGTGAAGATTGCCTATCACGACGCTTGCCATTTGCTTCACGCTCAAGCTGTACACGCTGCCCCGCGCAATCTTCTGTCAAGCATTCCCGGCGTGTCGGTGGTGGAATTGAATGATGGGGGTCTGTGCTGCGGTTCGGCCGGCACCTACAATCTCGAACAGCCTGATATCGCCGAGCAACTGGGCCAACGTAAAGCGCAGCAGATTGCTGACACCGAGGCGGAAGTGGTTGTTACTGGCAATATCGGCTGCCTGACGCAGATGCAAACGCACCTTGGCAAAAACGGCCACGCCCTTCCCATCTATCACACCATCAACCTGTTGGATCAAGCCTACAGGTTGATGCCGCGCCCATAACAACCGTTCGTAGTAAGCGCTTTAGCGCTGTAACAGTGCACAAAAGCGCTAATGAAAGCCCGCACCGGGATGAATTCCCGGTGCTACGTAACAGC
>JAAENG010000617.1 GCA_024224665.1 Chloroflexota bacterium
CTTTCCAAGTGACGCGAGATGCTTCGGCGGGCTCAGCATTACAGTTGCGCGGTCGAAGTCTCGTTGTAGTGTTAGGCGCTTACGAAAAATGATCGACAACTTTTTGTCGATGTGTGTGGCAGGCGGCGCGTTGCAAGTGGCAAGTTCAAGCCTTTGTCCGCAACCGAACTCGCACCTGCGACCTGCTACTTGCTACCTGCCACAGCGGGGCCTGATTTTCTCATCGCAGTCTGAGAACAATTGCTAGTTACTTAAGTCCTTTAACCAAATGACATTGACTCTATGCTGACGACTGCAAATCGCTCTTGGTTCCGCCTGTCAGGGCATCGATACCCCGTATGGCCCGATAGACGAGCGAGATAGCTGGTAAGGCCAGCCCCGCATCTTGAGCATGCCGCATGAGATCAGCGGCAAAGGCCTCGATCTCGGTGGGACGCCGGCGCAAGATGTCGGTGAGCATGTTGGCATTGATGTCAGTCCGGCCATCTCGCTCCAAGGCAATACCCCTCGCCGCCAAAAAGCGTACGCCCTCTTGAAAAGGGCGATCAATGAGTGTACGAAGATTGAGGGCCGGGTAGTCCTGCAATTCGATGCCATAGGTACGGGCAACGTTATTCACTTCCCGTACGATCTGAATAAAGAGGTATGCGAGATCAGGGCTCTGTAATATCTGATGGTAGGGCAGACGGGTCAGGCCGCTGATTGTCGATACCGGCAGCAAGTAGGCAAGCTTTGACCATTCTACCGCCTGTATATCCTCAGTGAGTGTGACGAGTAAACCTGCTTTTCTCCATATTTTTACGATACCTCGTACTCGGGGGGTGATATGGTGGTCACGTTCACCAAACCACGTGTGTCCAAAAAAGTCGCAATGGACATGGCCCGGTTTTACCGTACGAGCGCCTACCACACTACTAGCGCCCACAACCGGACCGGGCCCGAAAACGTATTCGATCTTCTCTTCGATATGAAGACCATTTTGAAATGACGTCACGATTTCCGGTTGCAAATGTGAAACATCTTGCAAGGCCCGTTCCAAGTCTGTGGTGCGTACACAGATTAGTAACAGATCAACATCCTTTAGGGTTCTAGCATCGAGGGTGGTCGAGGGACGTGCGATAAACGCATCATGTCCTGTTATATGCAGACCATTCTCTTGTACAGCTTTGATATGTGGCGGCCGGCCAATTAAAGTGACATCCATGCCGGCCCTGGCGAGATAACCACCATAGAAAGAGCCAAGTGCACCTGCGCCTAAGATCGCGATTCTCATAATAGATTCCTATACAGCATCTGCCTCGACAAAATGTGCGACAAACAACGCAACATTTATGTTGTACATCCAGGCAAGCGACATCGATCTCGCCTTACGATAGCTTCTCCTGATTCAAATAAGTTACCGCCGTCGCCACCATTAGCGCAACAGCTTCGGGGAGCATGGCTTCATCGATATTAAAGGTAGGGCTATGATGAGGCCCCCAGCGACCTTCAGGAGGCTTCGCACCCAACAACATGTAACATCCCCCCGATCGATTGATGATCTCGGACATATCTTCAGCGACCATGAGTGGTTTACAATGATCCACCTGCGCTTCACCGAACAAGGCTGAGGCCGCGCTGGCAGCAGCCCGTGTGGAAACAGGGTCGTTGATCACGGCCGGCACATGGTTGGCATCGATGGTGAAGTTATAGCTCGCACCATGTGCTGCCGTAATACCGGCCAGGATCTCGTCCATACGTTGAATCAGCTTCTCTCGTACAATTGGATCGAAGGTACGCAGAGTCCCTGACATCTTGACACGGTCGGCAATGACATTGAAGGCATCACCAGCATGAAAACTGCCTACCGTAAGCACGACCGTTTCTTGCGGCGGGATATTACGACTGACAATGCTCTGCAGTGCGTTTACAGCTTGCGCGCCCACCATGATGGCGTCGATCGTCGTGTGAGGCTGAGCGCCATGACCACCGCTACCGACTATCTCTATAACGAAGCGGTCGGCGGCCGCCATAAGGGGGCCGGTTTGAACAATAATGCGGCCACTGCTGAATTGGTTCCACAGGTGGAGGCCAAAAGAACTGTCGGGTTGCGGATGCTCTAGAACACCATCACGAATAGTCGCTAAGGCGCCGCCCATCCCTTCTTCGGCCGGCTGAAAGAGCAGCTTAACCTGGCCCGGCCATTGTGTGGTGGACTCGGCCAAAAGGGTGGCGACCCCCAAACCGATGGCAGTGTGGCCATCGTGCCCGCAGGCATGCATGACACCGGGCGTCTGGCTAGAGTAAGGAAGCCCGGTCGCTTCTTCGATAGGCAACGCATCCATATCGAAACGAAGCAACACCGTTGGTCCCTCACTAGATCCTTCGATGAGACCTACAACACCTGTACCTCCTACACCGGCCGTTGTCTCGACGCCCAATGAATGCAGGTACTCGGCGACAATGCCCGCCGTCCGTGTCTCCTCAAACCCCAACTCAGGGTGTTGGTGAAAATCACGTCGCCAGGCTGTCAATTGATCTGCTAGTTCAAGCGCTTTTGCGCGGTAATCGTACATGGTGGGTGGTTAGGGGCCATATTAGACAACTTGCCCCGTATTTGCAAAGCACTTCTTCTTGAAGTGACTATGAGAAATCCGTTCTTGGCAGCGTAAATGGGGAAATCTACCCCACAAATCAAAAGAGGGCGAACTGAAACCGCACCAAGTAGATGCAGTTCGGTCCGCCCTCTCACTACGTCGTTGTTGGGCCGCAACGACGCGGACAAGGAGATGATATCACATTTAACTTCCTGAATGCTATACGAAGAAATACACACTGTCAAATTGTAACGCTCTCCAGATCGGCGCCGCGACGGGTGAGCCGGGCCTGACTCTCAGCATGATATGAGGATCGCACCAAGGGGCCCGATTCGACCCATTTGAAGCCCATTTGCTCTCCTAATCGCCCGATTTCTTTGAATTCTTCGGGCGTGTAATAGCGTTCGATGGGCAGATGGAAGCGTGTAGGTTGTAGATATTGGCCGATGGTGAGGATATCGGTGTCGACCGAGCGTAACCCTTCCATGACAGAGATAATCTCTTGCCATCGCTCCCCTAACCCCACCATCAGCCCTGATTTTGTCAACGTGCCCGGATCCATGGCTTTGGCCCGTTTTAGCACTTTTAACGAACGTTCATACTTCGCCTGCGGACGAACCCGGTGATACAACCTCGGGACAGTCTCAGTGTTATGATTGAGTATCTCCGGACGTTCGGCCATCACCGTGTGCAAGGCATCGGCATCGCCCATGAAATCTGGGATCAGCACCTCGATGGTACACTCCGGCACGAATTCTCGGATTTTGCGCAAGGTAGCGGCGAAGATGAAGGCGCCACCGTCGGGCAATTCATCGCGGTTGACCGAGGTCAGCACAGCATGGCGCAAGGCCATGGTCTTTACACTATGAGCCAGGCGCAGCGGCTCGAGGATATCGACCTTGCCGGGGCGTCCGGTTTTTATCTTGCAAAAACCACAAGAGCGGGTGCAAGTCTCACCGAGTAACAGAAAAGTGGCAGTCCCTCGCCCCCAACATTCGCCGATATTGGGGCAACCGGCCTCTTCGCAAACAGTATTCAGGCTCTGGTTACGCATGAGGACGTTCAGGCGGCGATAGTTGGGGCTATCGGCAGATTGCACGCGCAACCAGTCAGGGCGACGCCCTCGGGTCAATTGCGATTCATGCCATTTGTGTCGTGGTGGTGAAGGATCAAATTCGATGGGTGTAGAGGGCATAGGTGGAAATAGGGGTGATTGAAAATGAGTTCGCTATGGTAATAAGGACTTAGGATTGAATAAAATCGGAAACTTAACACCTACAGGTATATACAAGTTTCGGTTATTAAAAACCCCTCGTTCCTAAGGGAGCGGAGAGCACAGTGTGCAAACCTGGTTTCAAATCCCGCACGCTTAATGAGTAATTGGCGGCCAGGGCAGCTGTCGCTAGATCGCCTTGCAGTCCGTCCAAACGCAAGCGCATACATTGTTCTCCATCAATCAAGATCTCGTCGCGTGTCCCGCCCTCGGTGTCCGCTTCCATAACCAGATCGAGGATAATGCGGGGCATACCAGCAACCATACCCAGGGCTTGCTGGCGCACGCCAATCACAGCGCCTGCGGGCGCCTTACCCAGGCCTGTTTCGATTGAGTCTTGGGCAACGATGGGACGATTGTCGAGATCGATGACATCCACTTGCCAGCCAAGGCCTGCAGCCAGCATGTGTAAGCTGGTGGCAAGACCGACATGGCCAAGACGTTCTTCATCCAGCAGTGCCTGTACCCGATCGGGATGCAGGCCTACACCCATCTTACGTTGTAATTGCCGGCGGCGGTCGTTCAGATCGACAATGCGTGAAATGTGAATTGCCTCGATTTCGCATGTCGCTTGGCTGAGCAACAACGGCAAGATGTCCATGATAAAGCCCGGATTGACGCCAGTTGCCAGGACAGCGACACCACTTCTGCGCGCCGATGTTTCTAATTCTTTGGCAAAGGCCGGGTAATCACGCCAAGGCCAGACCAATTCCTCACAGGTAGATACCACGTGATAGCCTCGGGCAATGGCCTCCAGCAGTTGAGGTCGCGCCTCTGCCAACGTGGACACCGTTGCTTGCAGTACGACAGCACCGGCCTCACAGGATAGCTTCGTCAAGCTGTTGACCACGGTCAAGGGGGGCAAGTTGCTATCACAGAGTTCCGCCAATTGCCGACCGGCAATGGCGGGATTGACATCGACGGCGCCGACAGAGATCAAGCGGTCTTGTCCGGCCACAGCTCTGCCAATGGATTGACCGATGGGGCCCAGACCGTAGTGAATAACGGGAATGATGTTCATGGGATGGTGTTGTAGACTGGAGATCAGAGATTGCATTTGTGCGGAACGGCTTCAATCACCCTTCTCCGATCTCTAATATCGTGGCTAGGTGTGAATCGCATGCCCCAACGTAGCGTGGGCGGCTTCCATAATCACTTCAGACAGCGTGGGATGGGCATGGATATTTCGAGCGATTTCGGCCGGGGTTAGTTCCATCATTCGAGCCAGACTGAGTTCGGGCAACAGTTCCGTCACCTCTGGCCCTACCATATGTACGCCCAGTATCTCGCCATATTTGACATCTGAGATGATCTTAATGAATCCCTCGCGTTCGCCCAAACCCAACGCTTTGCCGTTGACCTGGAAGGGGAACTGGCCGATATCGAGGTCATACCCCTGTTCGCGTGCCTGCGCTTCGGTCCAACCCAGGCTGGCCACTTGTGGATTGCAGTAAGTACAACGTGGCATATTCATATAGTCATCGATCGGCTGGGTTTCATCGCCGGCAATGGTCTCGGCAGCGACCATGCCTTGCGCACTGGCAACATGCGCCAACGCCAGCTTGCCTGTGAGATCGCCGATGGCGTAGATATTGGAGATATTAGTTTGCATAACACTGTTAATCAGCACCCACCCACGGTCGCTGGCAACACCTGCTTTTTCCAACCCGATACCATCACTATTGGGTCGCACACCCACGGCGACAAGAACTTGATCCACCAGCACCAGTTCTTCTTCTCCGCTGGCAAGGTTTTTGAGGGTTACATTGACTCCAGTCTCGGCCACTTCGACGGCCTCGGTTCGCGTATTCGCCAGAGTGCGGATACCTTGTTTTTTGAAGGACTTGGCAACCACATCGGCCACATCTTCGTCCTCGTTGGGCAAGACATGGGGCAGCATCTCTACCACCGTGACATCGACACCATAGGCATTGTAAACGTAGGCAAATTCCATACCGATTGCCCCGGCCCCGACAACAAGAAGTGATCCGGGCAGTTTGTCTTGAACGATGGCCTGGCGATAGGTGAGCAAACGCTCGCCGTCCACCGTCATACCAGGTAGCACAACCGGACTACTTCCGGTAGCGAGGATGATGTTGGCCGTGCTGTAAGCCTTATCCTCCACCTGGATAGAGTGGGCATCGTTGAGGACGCCAAAGCCATCGATGACATCGATCTTGTTCTTCTTCATGAGAAAGCCGACGCCTTTGACCAGCCTGTTAGAGACCTGGCGGCTGCGCTTTACGGCCACACCATAGTCCACGGTGAGGTTTTCAAAATTGAATCCAAATTCCCTACCTCGCCCCAGGATACCGATGATCTCGGCATTGCGGATCAGAGCCTTGCTAGGGATACAGCCCCAATTAAGACAAACACCCCCCAGGTTTTCTTTTTCGATAACCGCTGTTTTCAGACCTAGTTGGGCGGCGCGAATGGCAGCCACATAACCGCCGGGTCCGCCCCCCAAGATGATGACATCATAGTCGAATTGATTTGCCATTTTTTTTGTACCGAATTGCTAGAGTGTTAGGCAGCTCCAGAAAAATAAGTATCCCAAACTGGTGATATTTTCTGAAGTTGCTCAAGGAGGTAGGACTACACTTGAACTGGGTCAGCGAAAATAACTCTGTTTGAAAGCAATCAACTCATAGAAACCCTTTAGTTGAGGCCCATAATTAGCCTGAAACCCAGGTGTTTTCTGAGCGACATGCTGAAAATCGTCGTAAAAA
>JAAENG010000618.1 GCA_024224665.1 Chloroflexota bacterium
ATACACCAACACCTACGGATACGCCCACACCAACCGATACCCCTACCAATACACCGACCCCGACTGATACACCAACACCTACGGATACGCCCACACCAACGGACACGCCTACCGATACACCGACCCCAACCGATACACCCACCGATACCCCCACCGATACCCCTACCAATACACCGACCCCGACTGATACACCAACACCTACGGATACGCCCACACCAACGGACACGCCTACTTCTACACCGACACCTACCAACACACCGACATCTACCAACACACCGACACCTACCAACACACCGACGCCAGCCATCAAGGTGGGTAGTGCCAATGCATCCTTAGGCCCACTGGACATACCGGTCGATATACTGGATATTGCCAGCCCGGGCATCGGTGCAGCGACGCTTGACATCGAATATGATCCCAGTGTTGTCGAAGCTACGGCTTGTAACTTCGTACCAGTAGGCGTAGCGGGCATCTGTAACCCCACCTACGACAACGACGGGGTTAATCCAGATGTGGTGCGCATTACACTCGTCAGCGCTACCGGGTTGTCCGGAACCGCGCGCCTGGCCGATATTAAATTCGCAGCCAAGACTTCGACAGCCGCCACCAGTTCCCTGATTCTCAAAAACCGGCAGCTGGTCGATCCTGGAGGTAATCCACTCAGAGTCCTCCTGATTGACGGTTTGGTGACGATCTCAGATCCACCTCTTGGCGATGTCAGTTGTGACTACATGGTTGATTTAATCGATGCGCTGTTCACCCTGCAATATGACGCCGGTATGAGAACACCGGCGAGAACCTGTCCCATCGCTCTAGGTGAACTCAACTATCCAAAATGTGATGTCAATTCGGATGACGAATGCGACAGTCTCGACGCGCTTCTGATCATGCAATGCGACTCTGGCATCCCAAATGCCTTCTGTCCGCCTCTGATATCGAGCCAGTCCGCCGGTAGTTACAGTGTGGATTCAGTTCTCATCGAACCGGCCACCATTCAGGCATCCGTCGAGCGCACGCTCCCGGGTGAAACCATCACTATTCCCGTCGACATAATCGGGCAAGCGCAGAAACTGGGTGCCGTTGCCGTAGAAGTACACTACGATCCCACCGTGCTGCGCCTGACCAGCTGCACAGTCGATCCCGAGCACCAGTTTAATGCCGATATCTGCAATCCGGACTACGAGCATGATGGCAGCCCCCCTGATGTCGTATATTTCAGTGTGCTCTCCACTGAAGGTGCGCAGGGTGATTTACACGTTGCGGACCTCACATTCGAAGCAATCGGCGAACAAGGGACACAGAGCGATCTATCCCTACAAGTGGCTATGTTTGCCAGTGTTGCCGGTCAGCCGTTAGACTACATCACCCGAGATGGTCTCATCGACCTCTCTGGCCCCACTCTCTACCTGCCGCTAACGGTCATCGGTAAATGACAACGGCGGTCAAGCACATAGGTTAGCAAATCTCTGGGGGTGGTCACATGACCACCCCCTTTTGTTTTCTACTGCCTTTCATTCTGAGACGGGAGGTTTTCTACGATGCGCCGATTCCCCCAACGTGCACTCTTGATCTTGCTGCTCTTCACGTTACTGGTTCTGCCGGTAAAGGCGCAGGCTACCGATCAGGACGAAGTTATCCTGGTACCCTACCACAATACCTTTGACCGGGTGCGATTTTCTATACTGCCGGTCTCTCCCTTGGCGAAAGTATCATTGCAGGGGCAACAGTGGGTCATTGCCCAGACGTCTACCACAACGCTGCCCTGGTTGAGGGTAACTGGCAGCGATGCGCGTATGCTGTCGTCGGGGACATCGAGTGACGGCGATCTCTACCTGATCGAGCATACTGACGAGCATGGTTTGCAACATCCGCTGCCAGACCTGGCAGATTATGGTACGGTTTTGTGGCAGGAGGGGGGTTATACCCTCTTAAAGGCTGGCAAAGATCGGGCAAAATCCCTTTCACGGCAAGGGGTCAAGCTCATTGTTCTGGACGAAGCGATCCGCCTGACCCCGCGCGCGATCGCTCTGCCTTCCCCGCCGACCTCGGCCGATCTTCATATCGCCTCGGTACTTCCCGATCTCACAGCTTCAGAGATCGAAAGTTGGAACAATAAACTGAGCGGTGAAGAAACAGTAGACATTGCCGGCGTCACCCGAAGACTCACCTCACGCTATTCCTGGTCCACTTTAGGCAGACGATCAGAGCGTTTTGTCTATGAGCAACTTGAGGGAATGGGCTATGAACCCAGCTACCACGAATATACAACGCCCTACGGCGATACCTGGCGCAATGTCGTGGTCGACATCCCCGGCAAGGTAGAGCCGGATCAATTGGTGCTGCTTGTCGGGCATCTAGACAGTATCTCTTATCCTATCAATGGCGCTCCCACGAATGCACCGGGCGCCGACGACAATGGCAGTGGCAGCTCAGCCCTGCTGGCCATTGCCGCACGTCTGCAAGAGGAGCCTTTCTATTATACTGTGCGGCTGGTATGGTTTACCGGTGAGGAATTAGGCTATTGGGGGTCGAAACCTTATGTGAATACGCTCGCCCAGCAAGAGGCCGATGTCGTCGCGGCCATCAATCTGGATATGATTGGTTATGACGGAAATGGCGATAGAGTGGTCGAGATTCACACTGGGGTCGAGAATCACAACAAGCGTTTGGGCGACCACCTCGAGGCGGCCAATACGCTCTACGATTTAGGCATGGTGCTGGAGCGGAAAACCACATCTGCTGCCGTATTTAGCGATCACCGCAGCTTCTGGAACAAGGGCTATGCCTCCTTGTTGGTCATCGAAAACTTCTTCAATGATTCTGCTGAAGACAGCCATGGTAGAGACCGAAATCCCTCCTACCACGCAACCACAGATAAGGTGACTCTGATGGATTTCGATTACATCCTCGGTACGGCTCGCATGGCCATGGCGGCGGCGATGCAACTAGCCCAGCCCATACCCGATGGAGTCCTCCCCACCGACACGCCAACGCCAACCCTAAGCCCATCCCCAACCGCGACCCTCACACCAACTCCAACCATCACGCCAACGCCCGGCCCACCGCAAACATGCACGGAACTGATCGAGAATGGTGGTTTCGAGACAGGCGATGCCTGGTCTTTGCCCAGCACTGGCGCCACCGGGCGCTATACAAGCAACGAGGCCCATGATGGCAACCGCTCGGTTCGTCTGGGACAGCTACCTGCCCAATTGAGTAGCCTGAAACCTGAAGTCCGCGACAGAAATCTGATGGGGGAGTTAGCGCCAGCGGGTGGAACCTGGTCCACGGTTTATCAAACAATTGCCATTCCTGCCGGGGATGACACTGTGACATTGGACTTCTGGTACCAGCCCCATTCGACCAGCGCCGCAAACGATTGGCAAAGGGTATTGCTGCTAAGACCTTCCGATTATGCGACCATCAAGCAGCTATATCGCGTGCTGGAGGATGGTGGTAGTTGGACACCGGCTTCTGTCGATCTAACGTCGTACCGTGGCCGCAGTGTCGTCCTTTACTTCGAAGTATACAATGATAGCAACACGGCTGGCCGCACTTGGATGTATGTAGATGATGTCAGTGTCAGATCGTGCCAGGGGGCAACCCCCACAACAACAGCTACACCAACGGCAACAATTACTATCTCGCCAACGCATACGCCTACAGCGACTGATACACTGACACAAACGGCCACCCCAACCCCATCTCATACACCTACGGAAACCCCGACGCCAACGCCCACTGCCACTGACACGCCAACGCTCATTCCAACTCAGACACACACGCCCACGACCACCGCTACCTCATCTCATACGCCTACGGAAACCCCGACACTAACGCCAACAGCTACTGACACAGCAACGCTCATCCCAACCCAGACACACACGCCGACAGCCACCCCAACCCCAACTCCATCCTATACGTCTACGCAGACCCC
This sequence comes from Chloroflexota bacterium, assembly GCA_024224665.1. Taxonomy (GTDB): domain Bacteria; phylum Chloroflexota; class Anaerolineae; order J102; family J102; genus PIVW01. The sequence continues at coordinate 3,938 of JAAENG010000618.1, forward strand.
GACGCTGACACCCACAGCAAGCAACACTGCCACACCCACCATGACAGCTTCTCCCACGACCCCGCACACTCCGGTAGTGCGCGTGGGAACAGGCCGTATAGCAGAGGATGGCACTGTGCAGATTCAGGTCGACATGCTGGATATCCCCGGAACTGGCGTCGGTGCTGCTACACTCGATATTTCCTACGATCCTGACATCTTGCGCGCCACTGCCTGCGCCTTTGATCCGCTAGGTCGCTTCGATACCGGTATCTGCCATCCTAGCTTTGAAAACGATGGTGTTGCTCCAGACGTTGTTCGTATCAGTCTTATCAGTGTGTCAGGACGCAGCGGTTCTCTACCATTGGCGGAAATCACTTTTTCTGCAAAGACGACCCTATCTGTACCCAGCCCTTTATCATTGCTGATCCACGAATTTGCAGATCCTGAAGGCAGGCCAATCGCCGTGGCGCCAATCGACGGAGCCGTCATCGCTCCTGAATCTGAGTTAGGAGATGTGAATTGTGATTATGCGGTTGATATCATCGATGCATTGTTCATCATGCAGCTGGATGCAGGTATGCGCAACACCGCTCAAAATTGCCCTACTCCGGAAAACACACTTAACGAAGCCAACTGTGATGTCAGTCAAGACAACCAGTGTGATACTGTGGACGCTCTCTACATCATGCAGTGTTATTCCGGCATCGCCAACGCATTTTGTCCGGAGCAACGGGGGAGCGAGGCCAGAAGTCGCTCTTGGGGTAACAATGATCCTATGCCCTCCACCCTAAGCGCCCTGCCGATTCGTGGCATCTCAGGTAAACATATCACCGTTCAAATCGATAGCATCGGCCAAAAACAGGTACTCGGCGCAATCGCCTTGGAAGTGCATTACGACCCCTCTGAGTTGCGCCTGATCACTTGTGAACCCGATCCTCTAAACGTGTTCGATAGCGAATTCTGTAACCCTGTCGAGACATCCAGCAGCGCTCCACTCGAATTCGTTCGCCTCAACCTGCTCTCGATGAAAGGCGTGCAAGGTGACCTTCATCTGGCAGATCTCACATTTGAGGCTGTCGGAGAGAAGGAACCTGTTGGGGAATTGTTCCTGCACGTCGATACATTTGCCGGGGTTGGCGGTCAGCCGTTAGACTTCTTTGTGCAGGACGGTTCGTAGTAGGCGATCGACCGTCGTAGCGCCAAAGCGCTTCCTGCAGACTTTGATCCCAGGACTATGATCAACCCATGAAACAGGCCTTCATCACCTTACTGGCAACGGTGTTATTCATCGGCTGGCTGCAGATCTCGGGGCAGGCCGGGAGCGCCAGAACGACTGGCAGCATCACCGCTGCAACTGACTTGCGTGAGGAAACAACTCATGCAGAGCGACGCCAATTGGACTACCTTTTGGTGAAGATAAAGCCTGGGGCGCAGCGCATTCCTGCTAACTTTATGCATCTTTTTAGCAACTGGTACCGTGTTCCTGTCGGCACCGAGGAGACCATCCATTCCTCTATGCAGCGCATGCTGGCGACAGAATATATCCAACTCGTGGAGCAGGATGCTCGCCTCAGCCTGGGGCCGCTGGCGCAGGCGCCATTCGCCGGTACGCGAACCCAGCCGAATCTGATACCAAACGATCCACTCTATGATTTGCAGTGGAATTTCGCGCAGGTCGAGGTATCACAAGCGTGGGAGATCGGCAGTGGCGGTGGAGTAACGGTAGCCGTGATAGATTCGGGCGTCTCCATGGGCACAGATCTGGCCTGTGCTAAATCTGTAGATGAGTACAATGTGCTGACTGGCCAGGCCGGGCCGGGGACCGCGGCGGACGACTTCGGACATGGAACGCATGTTGCCGGTACCATAGCGCAATGCACGAACAATCATATCGGTGTTGCGGGTATCGCCTATAACACACAGATCATGCCCATCAAAGCGCTGGACGAGAATGGTTCGGGCACCTATTCAGATGTCGCAGTTGGCATCGATTGGGCGCGAACGCATGGTGCAAGTGTCATCAACCTCTCTTTGAGTGGGGCTTGCGGCACTCAAAAGTGGCCTGCCTGCTCATCAGCTATCATCAATGATGCGGTCGAAGCAGCGGTCGCTGAAAATATCGTATTGATTGGTGCTGCGGGCAATTACAATCAGGCAGAG
>JAAENG010000619.1 GCA_024224665.1 Chloroflexota bacterium
TATCGGCTCGTTTTGTGACACTTAGGGTGTCAAATCAGCCCCTTTCAAGGGGCGCTGTTACGTAGCACCGGGAATTCATCCCGGTGCGGGCCTCGCAAACGCATAGGCTACATTACTGAGTTATTTTCTTAACTTTCATTATGAATTCATCGATGGGAGTATAATTTGAATAGGCAGGGTCTTGTACTTCGCTGACATCTATCGCTTCGGCAATCTCGGGTGAAAGGGATAGATGCTTGCCATTGACCTCAATCATCATCGCACCATTGGTGGCGATAGCTAGCACCTTGAGTTCGGCGCCTAATGAGACATCCTGTGAACGCAGAAATTCGCGCATCATCTCATCAGCCACGATGTTGGCAATCTGGCCCCTTTTGCCGGTGGCCAGCGCCGAGAGTGTGCGCATCTGTCGTTTGCCGCTGCCCCCCAAGCGTGGCGGGATGGGCTGGCGCTGCGGACTGAAAGTCGGATTGCCCAAAAATTCTGCTAGTTTTTCTGAAAGGGCATCAGGTGTGACGTGTTCAAATCGGCAAGCAACTGCTTCGGCTCTGTCAGGAACTACGCCAAGCTTATCTACGAAAAATACCTCCCACAGACGCCGTTTTCGCAAAACACGTAAGGCTATGACCTCACCTTGTAGGGTCAAATTGACACCTTTATAGGGCTGATACTCTACCAAACCCTTTTCTTCCAGTTTTCGACACATCTGGTTTGCCGACACCGGTGATATATCCAGTTCCTCGGCCAACGTAGAGATGGGCACCGGATCATCCCGCTCCGAAAGCAGTGCAATTCGAAGCAAGTACATCTCAGTGGCCTCGGTCATCGATGAATCGTTGCTAGGGGTAGTCATAATCTCAGGAAGTGTTTCTAAAGGCTTACCTAAATAATTATTAAGTATACCCCAATGATATCATAGAATAGACCAAAAGAATATGACATAGATCATGTTTATTTGTGGTATTATTGTGGGAATTCCCCGAACCTATCCCTTAAGTAGCACATCACTGCCCTAAACTCATTAGGCATACCTAAATCTTTTCCCATTCGACTTTCTTCAGCTTGCCATAAAACTTTCTGTGAACGAACCCTGCGATCTTTATGCCGTGATATGAAAACAGCACCCATAAGTGGGCGCTGTCTTATTCAACTTGTCGGCACTTTGGACTGAGAATTCAATAACTTGCGGAACTCTACCTTCGTTTCAAGGTAACCACTAAGTCACTGTAAGAAAATAGCTTATCAACGCCCAAATCCATCAAAGATTGCGCTGATTGCACAGATTCTTAGGCTTGCATCTGCGTGAATCTGTGCAATCTTTGATTAAATGAAGGTTGGCTTGGTAGTTACATTTCAAGAAGCAAATCGGCAAGTTATTCTGTCCAGAATCCTTATCAACCAACGAAGTGTTTATTAGCTTTCTTGTTCGGCCTGCGAAAGCTCATTTAAGAATGGAGCCATCTGGTGACATTCGGTACACGCTTCCAGTGGGAAGTTTTCTTCTTCGTGGAAGGGCGTGTAGGGCTTGAGGCCATCAGGCCCATGGCAAGAGAGACATTGGCCGATACGTTCTTCAGTGAGGGGGTGCGGAATGCGGGGTACAAAACTACTTTCATCCTCCGCTTGCCCCTCGCCAACTACCTCCTCGCGCAAGAACTCTTCGCTGGGCGGTGGCAGAATATCGCGCAAGCCGGGGGCATCAAGACCGGCAAACTTCCATTCCGTGGCATGGCAAGCACTATTTGCGCAGAAGGAACTGTTGTCGGCGCCACCACGGTTGTAGGTGCTGTGGCAGCCGGCGCAGGTTTCATCAAACTCCTGGCGATGGCGCGCCAGCCAGTTGCTGTCTTGATGGGATTCGGGCTCGTTTCCAGATTCGAGGGCGATTATGGGCGATGGTAACCCTGGGCCTGCCAGACGTGGGATGGTGTGGCAGATGTTACACTCCAGGCGAATGGTCTCACCTTCGGCGCTCACATGTTTGCCATCATGACAGCGAAAACAGCCGGGAAACTCGGAGTGGCCGGTGTTATCAGGATGGGTGAGCCAGCCGATCTCCATTTCGGGGAAATAAGTTTCGGTTACCTGTCGTTTGATCTCATCGACAGCCTCTTGAATCAAGGGCTTGTTGTCGGCGTGATACTCGGGAAATATACTCTGGTACCATTCATGCAATGACTCCGCTTTTTCGTAGGCTTCTTCTTGCGTCTCATAGGGCTGGGTCAAAATGCTGGCTGCCCAGGCACGAATAAAGGGAATACTCTGATCCAACAATCCCTTTGCCATCGTATCATCTATCCGCTTTTCGGGATGCTCGAACAGATGGGATACACGGTTATGGCAATCGATGCAATCCATGCGCGACAGCTCTTCCTGATTCTGCTCGACAAGATCTTCAGGCAGGTCTGCTTCCAAGTCAAAGTACTCTGTAACATTGCCATCACTGTCGACCTGGCGAACATAAGGGATCTCCTGTTTCAGCTCGTCGGTGGCAATGTACGACACATCATTTTCGATATGCCAGTGGATGCCCTTGCCCAGACCCTCGCGATGAGAGCCGCCCCCTGTTTTGAGTGTCAAAAAGGTCCGGGTTTCAGTATTCTGTTCATCGTTGGCGTAATGCTTGATCTCTTTGACTGTGTCGTTTGAGAATTTGTCCGGATTATGGCACTTCTCGCACGTATCGCGAGCAGGACGCAGGTTCTTGACGTAGATGGGCAGTTCGAAGTCTTGTGTCAGCGCATAAAACACATGTTTGGTTTCCAGCGCCTTTTGGGGGATGGCCTCTAAGACAGAATCCTTGCCAAGATGGCAATCGACACAGGGAACGCGGGCATGGGGAGATGATTGATAGGCGACGAATTCAGGCGGCATGGTATGGCAGGTGGTGCCACAGAACTCGGTGCTGTTGGTGTATTCCCAGACCGTTACGCCGGTAACAAACACCACGCTACCAATGATCGCCAGAACAACAATTGCGCCAAGCGTATATTTCCAGTGTTCTCGAGCCAAACGAAAGGCTTTGCGGATCATAAAGTGAAGGTCCTCAGCGGGTTAGGGATAATCAAAAGTTATTTGATTCATTACTCGGTTTAGAAAGTTGGTGACTATTCAGCCTGATGTCACTTGATTGTTAGGGTCCTTTTATTCGAACGCAGATCGAACAGATCAACGCTGATTTTCTGAAGATCCGTGATAATCAGCGTTGATCCGCGTCCCATTTTGTCGTCCTCAAAGGGGCCACTACTTGCAAGGTGAATTGATACGGGGTCGTTAGTTATTGGGTGCACCTGAGAGAATCCAGGCGCTAACCAATTCGAGTTCTTCGGGAGAAAGACGGGTGGGGTGCGCCTCTAAAGGCATGGATTGTACAAGCATGATACGGCTCTGTTCAGGAATGCCCGGTACAATCACAGGGCCGCCCTCGCCACCTGACATCAGAGCAGAGAAATTGCTCAGATCCAAGCCGTCTTTGACATCATGACACTCTATACAGTTTTGTATGAGGGCAGGCAGTATATCACGTGTGAAGCTAGGTAAGGCAATGACTTCGACCGTCGGGAGGTCGCCTGCTTCAGTTTCCAGGAGCAAGTGGCATGTCAAGCATGTATCGTTGCCCAGCCCGATCTCGACATGTATGTCTGTGTGGGGTGCAATAGCGCTTGCAGCATGGCAGGCCAGACAGTCATCGCGCCCATTCCCGATTGCATGTGGAATCGGTGAAGCCTCGGTCTGGTCCAGCCAATGTGCTTGCTGTTCCTCGGTTGAAAGCTGAGGTGTGGGGGTCGCACGCACAAACACGACCACTTCTTCGGGTAAAGGTGGAATGGTGGCAATGGCTGTCTCTTCGTAGGTCACAAAAATGACAAGGATGATGATGACCACAATACTGCTCAAGGCCGCCAGCGGGATAAAGATGCGCTCACGTTTGCGAATGACCTCACGCGATGGATCGGGGCGGACGTCGCCAGCATCGATTTGAGCCAGTTCTGCAGCATGTTCGTGCTCCATCTCCTCGCGAGTCATCTTACCGGTAAAAATACTCTTGTTGAAAGTCTTGAGATGAACGTTGTAGAAATGCCAGACAAGGATCGCCAGCGCAGCAAGCACTGCTTCACCGCCATGTGCGGCCTTCGCAGCAGGTATGAACTCACCCGGCAAAAACCGGGTTGTCGAAATGGGATTCCACAACATAAATCCGGTAAAAACCATGACGACCGTACCCCAGACGACCGCCCAGTACTCCACTTTCTCTTCAAAACTGAAGTGCGGGTAGCGGGGTGGGCGCTTTGCCAGACCAAGATTCCAACGCAGAGCATCCAAAAAATCGACGAAATCTCTCCACACCGGCAACATGGACAGGGGGCTACGGCGCACATACATGCGGTAGAGCAACCCAATAAAATGGAAAGCACTAACAAGCACCATGATAATAGCCGAAATTCTGTGCACAACGCGCACGACCTCGACCCCCCCCATGATATAGATCATGAACTCGGCCCAGGCCGCGGGTACATACTTCTGGGGTATACCAGTTATGACCAGCACCGAAAATGAGACCAGAAGTAAGACATGCTCCCAGCGCTGTGAACGGCTAAACCGTTTGTAAGTACTCTGAGCGGTTAAGGGAGCCTCACCCATGTTTCTCACCCCCGTTTCTTCGTGAACGAAAACGAAGTGTTATACGGCGAAACGCATCCAATGAAACAAAGAGGACCATAAAACCAACTACCCCTGGAATAATTATCGCGTAAAAGAGATTGATGTAGTAAACAAGGGGATTGCTTTCTCGATCCGGAATATGATGGCTGGTCCATGAAGTCGGGAAATTGGTATCAGCGCCAGGATGGCAACGCTGGCAAGTGACCAACAGATTCTCTTTGACCACAGTAGCTTCCGGATCGGTCACAGCCTTGATGTTGTGGACGCCATGGCAATCGAAGCAGACCGCTTTATTGGTGGCCTGATCCGGAGATTGGCGGTCAAAGAGTGTCACAGTGGTGCCGTGAAAATCTGCGACATACGTCTCGAATACCTCGGTCGAGATATCGTACTTGTCCATCATCAGGGTGTCGCGATGGCATTCCCCACAGATTTCGGGTGATTTTAGCCTGAACTCGGCAGTCAGTGGATCGTGAATGGCATGTACACCGTGGCAGTCGACACAGGTCGGCACATCAGGATTGCCATCCGCCATGAGTGCTTCACCATGCACGCTCTCTTTGTAATCTACGTAATGGGATGCATGGCACAGGCTACACGTGACCGATGTCTTCTGACGCGGTTCTGCGGGATCACTGATGTCGTGCGCACCATGACAGTCGGTACACAAAGCTGCATCACGATTCCCCCCTGCCAGAGCGGCAGCATGCATCGAATCGAGAGTCGCCTCATATTGCTCGGTATGGCAATTTCGGCAGGCAACATAGCGGTCGATCTGAAAATCACGGTAGTCGTTGGCCGCCAATTGCGGATGCGGGTACCCACTGATAGTGGTATGGCATGACGTGCACAATATTTTTTCTTGCCCATGAACCGAGGCAGTGTACACATCATGATCGATGTATAAAGGCAGCATCTCGCCATTGGCGAGTTTTGCCACCCGGCCGGGAATGCTATGGCAGGCCATGCACAGCTTGTTGGGATCAGATTCCTGCTCAGATGGTGCAGCCTGCACAGGCAAGACAAACGCCATGATCACTGCCAGAGACAGGGCCATGGCGATAATGAGTGGTGGAGGAAGGGTTCGAGTGAGCACGTGATGGAAGAGGTCAGTGAAAAAAGTGAGAGCTGATGAAGCGTGACTGGCCGAATGCTGGTACCCGGCCAATGATCCTGTATCTCTAAGGCCGGTAATAGCGAACCCCAACAGAGGGATGGCAAGTGGTACAGCGAGCGGAGTAGTCGCTAGAGGTGACTTCACCATAGGCGCCGTTTTCATCCTGGCCGTGTACGATGGCCATATCGGCATAGGTCATTGCCGGATGGTTGACACCATTCGCATAGGATTTGACGCCATGAGGATCATGGCAGGTCGCGCAAGAAGGCTTGGAATCAGAGGAACCGTCGGCGTCACTGTCCCAATTTATCTGGTTCATATCCAAGTGATCCCAATGCACGTTGGCAGGAACATTGCCGAAGTTGAAGCCCTCGAAGCGTTCATTTCGGAAACGGGTTTCGACTTCGGGTACGCTCAAGGGATAGCCGGCCGGCGGCGGATTGCTATGGGTGAAGAGCGCATTGCTGTAGCCCTCGGCCAATCCCACTTGATCAGCTTCCTGGTGGCACATGTAACACTGGGCGTAATTGCCACTGTTGTAGAATTCACTTTCGTTGATGGGGATGTTGAGGCCGTTAAAGGTCAACCAGCGAGTGCGATTGTAATTGTCTTGCTCGGCGTCGTAAGTGTTTGCGATTCCGTCGAAGTGGATGGACTCAGGTGTCTTCTGATGGCAGGCACTGCAGGAGAAGCCACGGCTGCCATGTCCGTCGACATTGAAGCCATAATTGCTGCCATCGCCGGCGATATCGGGTGAGGCGACGCCTTTGACGATACTGGGTTGTGCATCATGACAGCCCTCACAACTCAGCGGTTGATCACTCAGCCACTTGCTACGAGCCTCGGCCACGCCATTGACCGCGCCCCCGGGGCTGTGGCAATCATTACACACCGCAGTCTGCGAAAGGGTTTTACCATCCTTGAACTCGACTTTGCCGTTCACATGGGTCGATGTGCCGTAGCTCGAGTGGCAGGTAGCGCAATCGGTGATGCCCGGCCCTTGATTCGAAGAATCGAAATGCTTGGCATGGGCGCCTGTTGTCAGATCGGCCGGTGAGATCGAGTGGCAGGTGTTGCACATACCACTCAGTGGATCTGACCAGCGTGACATCGTGTAACTGGGCGAACCAGGTTGCTCGCGGCTGGCCGCACCATCCGAGTGGCAGAGGCTATTGGCACAACTCAGATCGCCACTATTGAAACTGCCATCGCCTTTGATACCCCACAGATCGCTGAGATCCATCGCCACCTGTTTTTGGAAGTCGACGTGATAGGCGGTATTGGCGATGGCATCATTGTTGTTATTGCGAGCTGTGTCGGCATGGCATTCGAAACAACCGATGGCGTCGCCACCACGATCGCGATAGATAGGCAGCAAGTGTTTGTCATGAGCAGCGGTCGAGAGATTGTACTGGTCGCCGTGGCAGCCCGAACAACTCAGACTGCTGTTCTCATTCCAATTGGGTGTGTGCATGACCAGATCATCGGTACTGGGATCGCCGTTGCTGTGGCAACCCACACCGGCACAAGTGCGCGTCGAGCGATTATAACTGCCACCCGGATTGAGATTACTGAAAAATACATCCTGATAACTGCGCGGTTCAGTGACGTGGCCGCTGTAACCAGGCGCCCGCCATTCGTGGCAAGTGCCGCACTCCATGGCGTATTGGCCTGACTCTAATCCGGCGTGTTTCTGATGCGGTGTCAGGTTTTCATCCAGGGGATAGACGTTATCAGCAGCGGGGGGTGGGGGTGTACCGTGGCAACCATTACATGAGGGCATGAAAGCATCGGTCGTGTTCAGCTTCTGGTCGGCGTCATGTAAGTGGCAGGTTGTACAATCGCTGCCTCGGAGATCAGGGAGACCGGCCGGGCGATGATCCCCACCGGGGTGGAGGCTCGTACGCCCGATATGGCAGGTGGCGCAGAGGTCGTTCTTGTCATCTTTATTGGGGTCGTCGAAGCTATCCTTGCCCGTCTTAGAGAGGAAGACAATGCTATTGCCATTGATTTGCGCTTGGATGATCGAGAGATTATCCGAGCCATGGCCGGCATGACATTTGTTACACGTTTCTTTGAAGGGGCCTTCGATGGCGTTGTGATAATCCTCGTTGCTGTGCGTGCTGGTTTTCGCCAGCGCAAACAGGTTGGAATTATCACGGAAGGGATCGCTAGAACTACCGCCCGGGACCATAGCCTTGGTACTGCCATCATCATCATGGCAATCCTGACAGAAGTTCGTTAGATCGGCCTGGTTGGCAAGAATGAAGCGGGTGTTCGCACCACCATCGGCGCTGCGCAGGTCGATGTAACCATCTCCGTGGGTGCTCTGGTCGTGGCATACCACGCATTGATCATCCCTGGCTTCACCCTGCAAGTGGTGGGTGTTCTTATGGAAGTCTTGATCGACCGGTGGGCGCCCGCCGGGCGGGACGTTATCGCCGTTGTCTTGGCGCTGACCATGACAATCCAGACAGCCGCCCTGGGGCATGAAGGCATCGGCGGTCTTGGGATCGCCATCTGTTTCATGTTTGTGGCACTGAGCGCAATCGGCCCCTTCATAGTGAGGCCGTTCTCGCCAGTTGCTGGGGTTGCGATTGTGAGCGGTCGATGTGTGGCAGGTGGCGCAAAGATCGTCCCGATTATCGTCGTCAGGCTCGTCGAAACTGTTATCGCCGCTGCGGGAGAGGAAGAAGACGGCGTTGTTCCTGACCACAGGTTGCGCCGCGAAGAGATTGCCACTGCCGTGCGGGTCATGACAGGTGTTACAGGATTCGGCAAACTTAGCTTGCGATGAGAGATCGTGCCCTTCGTTGCCATGTGTGCTGACATCGGCGCCCACACGTGAAGGATCGTTATGGCAACGGACACAGAGCTCTTGCGGTGAAGACCATAACCGGGGATTATAGCTATCTTCGAAATGGGGGGCGTTGGGATTATGGCAGCCCTGGCAATCGAGATCTCGATCTTGATCTGCGCCCACGCCATGGCCGTTTACCTCCCAATATTTGTCTACTGCCGGGGCTGCTTTTCCATGCAGGTAACCTGGCTCGGGCGTATTGTGGCAGCCCGTGCAGTCGGTGATGGGCCCATCTTCTTTCCAGGTTGCCTTGGCTTCAGCTACACCGCTAGCGTCACCATGACAATCATTGCAGACTTCAGTTTTGCTCAATCTCTCCCAATCGGCGAAGGTCACTTGGCCATTTCGGTGCTTTGCCTGCTGGTAGCGGCTGACTTTTTGATGGCAGTCAGTACAGGAAACATCGATATCATCATCGTAGTGGCGATCGTGCGCACCTGATCCCGGTGGCTTGCCATGGCATACCGTACAACTGACCGGGTTGAATGAAAATCCACTGGTATGGGGATGGCACTTGGTGCAATCCTGATTTTCGTAGTGTGAATTGGTGGCCGAGGATCCATGAAAACGTGTTGTATCGTGGCAGGTGTAACACACGCCAGTTGGCACCGTCTCATAATCGCTGCCGTCGAACCAGACAGGTGCTTCATAAATATTCTCTTGGATCAGTGCAGCATTATTGGTCAATCCATGCGGTTCGTGGCAGGTCGTACAATCCTCGTTCTTATGTGTTTGAGCAACTGGGTGGCACTCACGACAGGACTGTTCGGGATCGGATACTGCTGCCAATGGTTGGTGACAGGCGGTACAACTGTCGGTAGTGCTGCTGTAATTGCCATGAGGATTGAAGGTCGCGCCTTGTCGGGCCACAGAATGTTGAGGCGCGCCATTACCTGAAGCTAAAAAGAAAAGTATCAGCAGCGGTGCAACCAGAAGGAAGACAAGCCGTTTCATAGCGGTCGTGTTACCTGAATCAAGTGTGTGTATGTGTCCAACAGGTTAGTTCTGTGCTGTGGGTAAACTAAAATCGTGACAACTCAAACAAAGGGCATCGCCGACCGCGCGTAAATCGGCCTCGTGCGCACTGCCATGCGGAGCGTGGCAGCTAATACAAGACAGCCCCTCGCCACTGACCGGATGGAATCCATGCGGGAGTTTACTGTGGCAGGTATTGCAGAGCCTATTCGTGCGGCTGACAAGCAGATTATCGAAATCTCCGCTGTGCGGTTGGTGGCAGGTTGAACACTGATCGCTGAGTTGGGTGGCATGCGTGCTGGCGCGGAACGTCCTGGCCTGAGCAGCATGGCATTCGCCGCACAGTTGCCTGTTGGCAGCACTGAGAAGCGCCGGATGGCTACTGCTGTGTGGCAGATGACAGGTCGTACACTCACCTTCCGAAACCGGCTCGTGCGTGATCCGGCCATCTTCCAGCGTATGGCACGAAGTACAGCTTTCTGCCTCTGCCAGTGTTTCTGGATTTTGGCCATGGAACTCGCTATGGCATTCGCTGCATTCACCGACCAAAACAGGTTGATGCGTACTGGTTGCCGGCTCCGCCAACACCGTGTCGTGACACTCGGTACAGGCCAAGAGCACCTGTTCGCCACTGGATTTGGGTTCGTGCGGCGAATGACAGGTTGTGCAGGAAGGCAATTCATCTGCTAGATGTTCGCCAAAACTATGATCTTCGTCGAATTGATTGGCATGACAGGCCTTGCAAAGATCTTGTTCAGTCTGCACCAACTGCATTGGCTGATTACTGCCATGGCCTTTATGGCAGAGCAAACATTTATCCGCCGCAACCTCAGGGTGTGGTTGCTGAACGCGCTCGCCGTGATCCTTGTGGCAATTGTTACAGGATTTGGCCTGAGTGGCAAGGGCGATGGGTTCATCGGGGTTATCGTGGAAGCTGGGATGACAATCAGCACAGCGGCCATCGACATAAGGCTGGTGGGGATGGGTATAGGCATCGGGTTCTGGGAGATCGTCGTGACAGGTTTGGCAGGTCTCGCCCTCAACCTGCGCCGGCTCATCGGTAGGCAGATGTGGATCGTGGCAGGCACTGCATTGCAGATCTGCACCCCTGGCATGTTTGGGGAAACTGACCGTGGGATCCACCTGGTCTTCGTGGCAGGTACCGCAGAGTCTTGGCTGCGACTGCTGCAACATGGCCGGGTACCGGGTGCCGTGGGGATCGTGGCAGAGATTGCACTCACCGTTGGCGCCATGAGGTTCCAGATCGCCAGGCGCACCCTCCTCTACCTTTGCATGATCCGCATCGCCATGGCATTCCATACAGAGTGCTTGCGGAGATGCCAACAGCCGCGAATCCGCAGCCGATCCGAAGTGAGGAGCTGCAGGATCATGGCAGTCCAGGCAATCCACAGCTTTTACAGTGAATTGCCCATGCCCGTTGCTATCCCAGTAGCGGCCCTTTGCCGGGGCCACTGTACCATGTAAAGAGCCTGGCTCTGACCAGTTATGACAGCCCAGACAATCGCTGATCGCCCCACCATCCTCCCACACCGTTTTGGCTTCCTGCACGCCATCTTCACTGCCATGGCAGGTACTGCACACATCGGTATCGGCCAGTCCTTTCCAATCAGAGAAGTCAACTCGGCCATTGTGATGTCCCCGGTCGTCGAATTCATCGACAGGTTGATGACAGTCCGTACAAGCTATGTCGATGTCTTCTTCAAAGTGGCGTTCATGCGCGCCCGTTTCGGGGGGCATACCATGGCAGACTGTGCAACTGACAGGAGCGAGCGTAAAGCCGGCGTCATGGGGATGGCATTCTGTACAATCCCGACCTTCATAATGCTTCTCGCTTGAGGCGGCGCTATGGAACTCGGTGGTTGTATGGCAGGTATAGCATATCCCCGTGGGCACTTCCCCGAAATCCGTTTCGTCAAATTCTACAGGATTCTCAGCAATAGTTTCCTGTATGAGTGCGGCATTGGTGGTCAGGCCATGTGGTTCATGGCAGGCCGCACATTCCGCTTCTTGATGTGTTTCCACCGTTTCGTGGCAATCGAAACAGGCTTGTTTTGGATCGGGCTGCTCCGTGTGCGGTTGATGGCAGGCCGTGCAATTAAATGTACTGGTACTGTAATTGCCGTGTGGGTTGAAATCAGGCCCTTCCTGTGCCGCGGCTGTTTTGACTACGCCATTTGCCGTAGCCATTAAGAGTATCATCAAGAGCAGTGTTGTGAGCGTAAGCGCCGGCCTTTTCATGTCAATTTGTCTTCCTGAAACGTGTAACATGGCTTGACTTTCACTTGCGTCTTGGGGTTGGGAGCTGGAATGTGTGACAACTCAGGCAAAGAGCATCACCGGTGTTGTATAGATCAGCTTTGTGGGCGCTGCCGTGGGGGCTGTGGCAACTGACACATGACAATTCATCACCACTGACCGGATGGAACCCATGCGGCAGATCGCTGTGGCAGGATTCGCACAGAGCATTGGTGTTATTGATCAACAAGCTATCGATATTGCCGTTGTGTGGTTCGTGGCAGGCGGCGCATTGGTCGCTCAATTCTGATGCGTGTTTGCTCGTACGGAATGTGCTAGCTTGTTCAGCATGGCATTCACCACAGAGTTGACCGGCCGATGTGGTCAACAGTGCCGGATGTCTGCTGCTGTGAGCCACATGGCAGGAAGAGCATTCTCCTTCCGAAACCGGCTCATGTTGGATACGGCCGCTGCTGAGGTTATGGCATGATGTACAGTTTTCTACTGCTGCCAGGCTCGTAACGGTTTGACCATGAAACTCGCTATGGCATTCGCTGCACTCGCCCACCATGACCGGTTCATGGGTGCTAACTGCGCGGGATACCAGCACATCGTCATGGCATTCATCACAGGCCTGCGCCACTAGCTCGCCGCTGACTTTGGGTTGGTGAGGTGAATGGCAGGTGGTACAGGCGGGCAAATCAGTTGCCTTGTGTCCGCCAAAGGTCTTCTTCTCGTCAAACTGGTCCTCGTGACAATTCTGACAGATCTTCTCTTCACTTTGCACCAGTTGTTGAGGATGGTCGCTGCCGTGGCCGTCATGACAGAGCAAACATTCGCCTACCGCTACTTCGGGATGGGGTTGGTGGATGGTTTCGCCATGATCCTCGTGACAGCTATTGCAGGACTGCGCCTGGGTGGCGGCAAGCATCGGCCTGTCGGGATTCTCGTGGAACGAAGTATGACAATCTGCGCATCGGCCCTCGACGAAAGGCTGGTGGGGAAAAGCAAAGGAGTTGGGATCAGGTAGATCGTCGTGGCAGGTCAGGCAGGTGGTTCGTTCGACCTTGGCTGCTTCGGCAACGGGATCGTGCGGGTCATGGCAACTGCTGCACTCGAGGTCGGTATCCTCCGTGTGTGAGGCAAAACTTTGGGTGGGATCCAGCTTCTCTTCATGGCAGGTTGCACAGAGTTCCGCTTCGGCCTGACGCAACATCAGCGGATGTTCCGAGCCATGCGAGAGGTGGCAGAGATTACACTCGCCCGCTGCCAGATCGGGATGGGGTTGTTCGACGGCCACACCATGGTCGTCGTGACAGGAATTACAGGTCTCAGAGACCGAAGCGACCAGCAAATTGGGATAACCGCCGGCATGGGGCACGTGGCAACTGCTGCAGTCGCCCTCTGCGAAGGGTTCATGCTGGTGCGCAATCGGGAAATCCTTGTCGGGGATCTCCTGCCAATGGCAGTCACGACAGACGGCCTCTTCTTCACCCCACAGCTGTTTGGGGTCCGGTCCATTCAGATCGTGACAGGCCCCACAGGCGCCATCTCCAAAGGGCTGATGTATAAAATCCAGGCTGTCTACTGAAGCCGGCCCTAAACCTACGTCCGCGGCACTGGGTGGGGGTGTGGGCTCGACAAACGGTGTCGGTGTGAGCGTAGGTGTGGGGGTGGGATCGGGTGATGCAGAGCGGCGGCAGCTATTGAGCAGGAATAGAGAAACGACGACAAACAGAATCAATATGATAAAAAGAGTGGGAAATCGGCGCCGGTGCATCAAATGGGACATAGTGCTCTGCGAGAAGTCCAATGAAGAGATGTATAGGCATTATAAAGCCTGCGTGAGTCCATGGCTATGATATATATCAGGTTTGTGAGTTTTTTGTGCTGAAAACTCTGGAAAAGTCTAAAACGGCTGTTCGCACCCCCGTATACAGGGGGGTTTTGCTCGTTCGCACCTGTGTAAACGGGGGTAAAAAATAGCTCAAAAAAGTTTTCCAGAGTTTTCAGTTTGTGAGAGAATTATACCTCCTTTTGTATGTTAGATTGCAAATTGACAGCTTGACTCAACCAAAGTGCTCTGTTAGCGAGGAAATATACATATCACACAGACAATGAATTGTCTGGCTGAAATCACGAAGCGCCCGCAGGCGCTGTAACCAGACCCTTGTGGGAATACAGATTATGTTAAGTAGAGACTAAAGACCCTGAGGGGTCTTTGAATTTTCAGCCCGACACTTCCAGTATCTGATCAGAAATGTCAATCTTTCGCTTAGCGCTCTATTAGCCTATGCGTAAAAAAGACAACCGGGCGCCCAATAGACGCCCGGTTGAATGGTGTAGACAGGGTGGGGAGTAGAGCGGTTCTACTCGGGGCGAATCTTGCCGTCGGTTAAACCGTCCGCGTAATCAGAGGATTCCATATCAGCCAGGTTATCGTAAAGGGCCTGGATGATGTACTTGTTGTTGTGGGCGAAGCCACCTGGATCCTTCAGCGCGTACTGGTAGTTGTAGGCAGCACGTGCCAGACGTGGCGTCCAGGTGCTGTACTGATTGCTGTAACTTGCTTCGCCATCATCGCACACCCCATTTTCATTGGTGTCCTTAAACCAATAGGGGTAAGAGTGCGAATCGTAGCAGATCGCATCGGTGTCTGGGTGAGCGGCCGCATAGGCTTGTGTGCCAGCGTAGACCGCGTCCGCCATACCCATCAGTTCGTAGTAGACGCCTTCGGTAGCATCGCTATCACCATCGTAGTCAGGCGTTGTGGCCCAGCGGATATCCACCAGATCGGCAGGACTGTTAATGGGAGCGTGGCAGGCATTGCAGGCCTGATACTCGACCTCGAGCATATGCGAGTTGTGGCAATCTGTGCAGGTGCCGTACTGGCTGCTGTCAAAGGGGTGCAGGTTCTGACCCGCGTAGGTCTCGCCTTCATACTCGTAGATGCCATTCGTCACGTTACCGAACAGGGTAGCACCGGCAGCGAAGTAGTGGATGTTGCGGAATCTGACGCCGCTCGCAACCTCGTCATCGCCTATGCCTTCACTGTCATCGTCAAGCTGTCCGCCATAAGAGCGGCCCTGGTGGCACTGGATACAGAGGTTGCTGTCGAAGTTACCATCTTTCTCCAGGCTGACCTCTGCGCCATTGGGGAAAGTGGCGCCGTCTTCAAATTCGTAGCGGGCGGGGAATTCTAAGACGTTGTGGCAGGTGTGGCACTCCATACCGTTGGAAGCTTCTTGGGTAATGCTGACCTCTTCCTCGAGCAGGAATGGTATACCCTCAGCCGAGTGACATTTACTACAGCTACCGCGAACCTCGTAGTCATCTTCATCCCAGTGCCGCCAGGCTTCTTCCGAACCGGCGAAGTGGCCGGGATCGATGCGCATGGCTGTGGACATATCGACCTTGTTGGTAATGGCCTCATTCAAGTCGTCGATGGAGTCGTGCAACAACTGGATGATGTATTTGCCATTGTGACCGTGTTCGCCAGGATCTTTCATAGAGACCTGATAATTGTAGACAGCCTTTGTCAAGCGGGCCGTCCAGGAAGCGTATCTTCCACCTTGATCATCGAACCAGTAGGGATAACTATGTGCATCGTAGACAATGGGCGTACCGCTGACTTCGACACCGTACTCCTGAATTGCCGTATACAGTTTCTCTTCCAGGCCTTTGATCTCGTACCAGACACCTTCCGCCATGTCGCCGTCGCCATCATAGTCGGCCAATGATCCAGCCATGCGGATGTCCTTCAGGTCTTCTGTGGTGGTTACACCTTCGTGGCAGGTTGCACACTCATCTAGTTTTAACTCGAGGGTGTGCATGTCATGGCATTCATAGCACTGATCGTAGGGTTCGACGTGTCGGAAGTTGACATCGTAGGCCATGCCATCGTATTGATAACCGCCAAGGACCAGGCCGCCATATTGCGTCGCGGCCGCGGCATAGTAGTGGATGTTCGAAAAGCTCAGGTCCTCACTAACCGTATCAACATCTTCGGTCATACCCGCGTCCTCGATTTTGCCATCAACCGTAAACTTCGAGGAACGGCCCTGATGGCACTCCATGCAGCGTGACTCATCGCCAAGATGCTCGATGGTGACACCGGAAGGGAATGTGACGCTGGTCTTAGTCAGGGTGACGTCGTTATGGCAGGCCACACACTCGATGGTCGAACCAACAAGGGCTGGTTCGTTGACAACACCTGCTTCAGAACCGTCTGCTCCCAAGAAGTCCTCATAACCGGGTGTGCTGTGACATTTGGCACAACTCGTGGAAATCTCGCCAGGCGGGTTCTCTTCATCATCCCAGTGGCGGAAGGCTTCGGCCTCTTCGTCATTATGCGGCGAGAAGGCCCAGTCGGTGTAGAAAGGAATCTCTACCACCGGGGCGCCGCAAGGTGTGTACTGATAGGGTAAAAATACTGTGTACGGCAACGGATCATCTTCTTGCAGAGCCGTTTCCAGGCAGATGGATTCAAAACCGGCTGCCTGAACTGGTTGTGGGCTGACTACCAATACCAGCGCAAAGACAAATGCCAGTGCCAGTATAGGAATGCCCAGAAGTAAATATCTTCGGTTCATTGAAATTCCTCCTCGAATTATGAATGATGAGAAGTTTGATTGAGACCTCAGTGAGAGCCTCAGTGATTTATGCATCAGGTGCATCATATACACCTTATTGCACTGTAATACCAGAGTTGAACGGTATCATTAAGTAAATGATAACAGAATTAATGTAAACCCGATATGATCTAGATCAGGTTAAGAGAAGATTAATTCAGTCCAATGTAATGGGGGAAATTACGCAGTGAATCATAACAATGATTGATAATGACCTCGATCAATGCTGTATCGGAACTGGTAGCAGCGTCAAATATCCATCAGACGAAAAAGCCAGGCGCTGGTGAGGCGCCTGGCTTGTGAGTGTTGGTTGGGTTCAGATGTGGCAGGAGCGATTACTTAGGGTCGGATCAGGCCGGTCATGTCGTGGCCTAAGTTCTCCAGACCATCATAAAGGACTTGGAGCACGTACTTGGGGTTGTGGGTGAAAGCGCCGGGGTCATTCCTTTCGTATGTCAGGTAGGCATAGTTGTACGTTGCTCGCAGTAGCTTCGGCGTAAACATGTTGTACCGGTTACTCCGATCGCCTTCATCCCCGTCAAGCTCGCCGTTGCAATTCGTGTCGATAGCGTAGCGACTGCCGTTAGCGACAATGCACGCACCGACCGTGGTCTCGGCATACGCCTTGAGATCCGTGTACAGCAACTCGGCTAAACCGTCGATCTCGTGCTTGACACCCTCGACAGTACCATTTCCATCCCAGTCGGTGCTGCTCATGTTGATATCCTCGAAAGCCGTCGCACCATGGCAGCCTGTACAAGTGTCGGCCTTGACGCCCAGACTGTGATTGTTATGGCATTCTGCGCACGAATCGACCATTGACAAGTGGGTGAGGGCGCCTTTGTAAGTCTTGCCTTCATATTCATACATGCCCTTGGCTTCCGTGCCGAACAAGGTAGCGCCAGCCACGTAGTAGTGAACTCGTACGCCACCAGCCGATACGTCAGGAAGCTGATCATCATCGGCTGCATCGCCGATTTGGAAGGCTACGGCTGCGCCCGACTCGCGTCCCTGATGGCAGGCAAGACAGAGATTGCTCGCCTCGTCTCCAGCGCCGAACGAACTCCTGGGGCCGCCGGGGAATTGCACCGTTTCCAGGCCGTAAAGGGTCCATTCAGGCCCCATCGCCTCGTGGCAGGAGCTGCATTCCAGGGAGTTGGCGGATCCAGGCTGTTCGATGCCCAGATGGAGCGTGTTGCCATCATCCATGACAACAGTATTCGGATTCTCGACGATCAGAGGCAGACCAGCGGGGTTGTGGCAGCGATTGCAACTCCTGCTGTTGTGGCCACCTTCTGTGCCATCGAAGTGCTTCACATCGTTGCGGTGAGCCATCGACAGATCCACCGGGTTGGAGATTTTGGTGTTCAGGTCGGCGATGGAGTCGTGCAGCAACTGGATGATGTACTTGGCGTTGTGCGCAAACTGGCCAGGATCCTTGTGTGCCACCTGGTAGTTGTAACAGGCCTTGAGCAGGCGATTGGTGAAAGCGTCATAGCGTTCGCCTTTCTCCCCATCGACCACATAGAACCAGTAGGGATGGCTGGTCTCGTCATACATGATGGGCACGCTGTATTCGGCGGCATAAGCCTGGATGGCGGCATAGAGCATCCCTTCCAGGGCTTCGACCTCATGGTAGATGCCCTCGGTGATGTCGCCATCGCCATCGTAATCGACCATTGAGCCAGGCATGCGCATGTCTTCAGGGTCTTCTTCGACATGACAGGCAGCGCACTCGTCGATTTTGAGTTCCAGGGTGTGGACGCTATGGCATTCGTTGCACTCATCATAGTCTTCTACGTGCAGGAATTCCTCATCATAGTCTTCATCATCATACTCATACCCGCCATTGACCTCCGACCCGAGCCTGGTAGCGGCGGCGGCGAAATAGTGGATGTTCGGGAAGCTGAGAGCATCGCCGGGTGTGTCGTCATCAGGCAGCGCGCCCTCTTCGATCACAGCATCGACGCTGAGGCCAGACTGGCGGCCCTGATGGCATTCCATGCAGCGTGATTCAGGGCCGAGGCCCTCGATGATGTCACCGGAAGGGAATGTCACACTGGTCTTAGACTCGGTGACATCGTTGTGGCAGGCCACACATTCGACGGTTTCGCCAACAGGAACAGGTTCGTTGACGACGCCTTCTTCCGAACCATCAGCGCCCAGGAAATCCTGATAGCCGCTTGTGCTGTGACACTTGGCACATCTCGTGCTGATCTCAGGTGGTTCGTCGTCATCCCAGTGGCGGAAGGCTTCGTCCTCTTCGTTATTATGCGGCGAGAAGGCCCAGTCGGCATAGAAGGGGGTCTCAGCCCTCGGGACGTCACAAGGTGCGGACTGGTAGGGTAAAAACATTGTGTAAGGCAGCAGCTCATCTTCTTGCAGAGCCGTTTCCAGGCAGATTGGTTCAAACCCGGCTGCCTGAACTGATTGTGGGCTTAGAAACAATACCATCGCAAAGACAAATGCCAGCGCCAGTATGGGAATGCCCAGAAGTAAATATCTTCGTTTCATTGAAATTCCTCCTCGAACTATGAATGATGAGAAGATTTGAATGGGGCCTCAGTGGGTAGGACTACACTTAAACTGGGTCAGCGAAAATAACTCTGTTTGAAAGCAATCAGCTCATAGAAACCCTTTAGTTGAGGCCCATAATTAGCCTGAAACCCAGGTGTTTTCTGAGCGACATGCTGAAAATCGTCGTAAAAA
>JAAENG010000620.1 GCA_024224665.1 Chloroflexota bacterium
GAACTCGCACCTGCGACCTGCGACCTGCGACCTGCCCCAGCAGGGCCTGATTTTCTCAACGCAGTCTGGGAACGGCCGCAAGATCATAACGGGTAGCGTAATCCTAGGCAATAATGGCACTTTGGTCCTGGCTGCATCTCCGCAGTTTGAGGTGTAGCCTCGTTAGCGATTATTGGTAACTGCACAATGCTTGTGTACAATAGTGGTCCACCCAACCACAAACATCAAATCCAAAATACAAACATCTCACTATGACCAAAAAAACATCTCAGTCTAAACAGTCCGGCTCTCGTGCCTCACGTCAGGAAGCGCGTCGCCAAAAGGCAAAACAGCGCCAACAACGACGGGCCATCGGCATCGTTGTGATCGTTGTCGCAGTGATTGCGGCGTTAGCACTGGTAGTCTGGACCACGCGCCCAGAACCCATCACCATCGAAGAAGTCCGTACCGAGCAACCAGCCAATGCCGATGGATTGGCGTGGGGTGGCCCTGAAGGCGCTGCCGTGACGATAGTAGACTACAGTGATTTTCAATGTGGATTCTGCGGTCGCCACGCTCTGAATACCGTGCCGCAGCTTATCGAGCGCTATGCAAACAACCCCAATGTTCGCTACGAGTATCGGCCTTTTGTCCTCTTCCAGGGTGGCGCTTCCATGGACGCCTCGCAGGCAGCCCTTTGCGCAGCGGAGCAAGATATGTTCTGGCCGCTGCATGACACCATGTTTGCTAATCAAGGCGGCGAAGCATCCGGGGTGTTTACCAACGAGAACCTGAAATCGATGGCCAGTGCTGCAGGTCTGGATACGAGCCAGTTCAACGACTGTCTCGATAGCGGCAGTCAGCGGCGCACGGTGAATGATATCGTGGCTGAGGGGCGCGCTCGAGGCGTCACTTCCACACCAACCTTCTTTATCAACGGTCAGGAGCTATCAGGCGCTCAACCCGTTGCCGCTTTTGTCGATGCTATAGAAACCGCGCTGGCCGAAGCTGGAGTGCAGTAAGCGCAGGAACGAGATTATATTTATACCCGGAACTTTTGCGTACTAGCCGGCGTAAGTTCCCGGCATTATTGAATCTTCGTTCCCGACCACTAAAGAACTCACATCAGGAGCGATCCCATGACGGTCAATGAAACGAGGTCCAAAGTCTCTGCCCGTATCTGGCAATCCATTGCCCAAAGCGGTGTCTCTGTATCTGCCATCCCGCAAGACCAATTGGAAACATTGGTCGACTCCATTGCTGATGGCGTGTTAGTAGCTGTTGATGAGTCGCTAGAGGAAGCAGGTTTGGCCGCCCGCCACAGCGCTGGCGCCACACTCCCCCAGCTACCTGACGAGGAAACTATTCTCTGGCAAGGGCGCCCCTTTCTATCGATCGTCACCTTTTATCAGATCACCACACAGCGTGTACGCATTCACCGCGGGCTACTGAGCAAAGATCGAGATGATATCGAACTCATCCGCATCCAGGATCTGGATCAGAAGCAATCGATTAGCGAGCGGGTGCTGAATGTAGGCGATATCATCCTCCACAGTGCTGATCCCTCCTTGCCCGAAACCGTCTTGAACAATGTGCTCAACCCACAGGAAGTGCACGAGCTATTAAGGCGAGCTATGTTGGATGCTCGCAAGCGCTTCCGCTACAGCGTGCAAGAAGAGATATAACGAATACCTACCTGTGTGTCATATGGAAACGAGAGACCTCCAACGCTCTGCGCAGGAGGTCTCTGTGATCTTCTAACCCGATTTCGATGTTCCGAGTACCGGGTTCCAGGTTTACCGCTCGGGTAAAAAATATTGACTCAACTGGATTCTTCCAACACGTTTCAGACGCATATGTCGCACATAGGCGTGTTGCTCGGAACTTAGTAGCCGTCCAAGAATAAATTCCTCTGTCTGTCATTGCGAGTGGGCGTAGCCCCGAAGCAATCCCCGAGGCACAGATGCAAATGAAGGTACGAACAGAACCAAAGATCAAGGACTAAAGATGAAGAATTCCTCAGCCGATCGCCCTCAATCCTCAATCTTCAATCATTAATCTCTATCCCTCAGAACATCAATTTGAAAAGATGTGGGACGCTGATTCTGAACCACGTCTTAATCTCTAACCAGAACCACTTTCTCGTCTGCAGATAAAAATGCTATTTCCAGAGCGTTGGCCTGGGCTTGCCTAATCTGTTCGGGGTTAAGCCCGGCGGCGGGGGCAGCAACATCGAATTCATAAGGCAGATCAATGGCACTTATGCCGGGATCATCACTGTTGATGGTTGCCAATAGACCCCGATCCATCCAGTCTTTCAAGGGGTGGGAGGGATAGTCGGGCACGGTACTGGTTTGTACATTGCTGGTGAGATTGGCCTCGATACCGATCTGGGACTCTGCCATGTAGTCGAGAAGCGCCGGATCTTCACCGGCGCGCACGGCATGGCCAATGCGCGTCGCCCCTAAATCACGTAGTGCCTGCCACACGCTTTCCGGGCCCGCTGCCTCGCCGGCATGAACGGTGATAGCCCAGCCAGCGTCCCTAGCTCGCCTGAAATGCTCGACAAAGAGATCCCCCGGCCAATTCGCTTCATCCCCGGCCAGATCCAGCGCCACGAACCGATTGCGTTGGCTTAGTAACGCGTCCAGTTCTCGCCAACCACTCTCCGGCCCATAGTGCCGGCTAATGATGCCGATGAGATTGGCACGCACGCCTGTCTCGGCTGCCCCTGTCTCTATACCATCGGCAACAGCCTCAACTACCCCGGTAGGCTTCAGTCCGTTGGGTTCTGCCATAAACACCGGGCTAAAGCGCAATTCGATGTAATCGATACCCTCTTGTTTGGCATCCACGACATTCTCATAGGCCACACGACGGCAAGCATCGTAGTCGACTAATACAGCCACCATGTACTCGAACTTGGCCAGGAAGGCCATCACACCCGGTTGCGGATCCGTGACCTGCACATAGGGGCGTAAGGTTTCCAGATCTCTGGCCGGCAGAGGTACATTGTGTCGAAGCCCAAGATCCAATATAGTCTCTATGCGAATACTTCCGTCCAGATGCCTATGAAGATCGATAAGGGGGAGTGTCTGATCAATCATTAGCGCACCGGTCTTGAGAATTGAAGATGGATCTGCTGGTCGCCGAAAAAGCTCTCATTGAAACCGTTAAAGATAAAGCCATGTTCGAGATAGAAAATGCTGGCTGGATGATTTTTTGTGCTCAAGGTCAGCGTAAGGCTGCGGAGTTTGTGGCCGCGACCCCATTGTACAGCCTGTTTTAGTAGTGCAGTGCCAATTCTCCGCCGTCGCCACTCGATCCCCACCACCTGGCGATGAATCCAACCTGTTTTCGTCTGCATATCGGGGATCATGTGCAAAAAGCCGACGATCTGGTGCTGTTGCTTGGCTACCAACAGACAATCTCCCCGCTGCCAGCATTTGAGCAAGTTTTCTTCTGCTGGCGCTACCTGCATCGTCACCATGCGTGGCAGTTGTACCAGGTGAAAATTCACTTGGATGTCGGCCTCATCGACGCGCAGATTCATCTGCCACACGCGCTGAGTAACATAACTGGCATCGAGCTGTGCGCAGTCATTTAGATCATGAAGTGTGGGCCTGCGTATATAATAATCGGCTATGGGCGTAGGTGATTGCATGGCAAAACTGCCGCCTAATCTGGGCGGGCAAATTGTGAAAGTGCGGCACTTACAGGATAACCGTTTCGCATTAAGTAGGTCGGGATGTTGCTACCCCACAATTCGGCTACTGTCTGACCATAAGGAGGAGCATCACCAAATGTGTCGGCGGCAATCATGATGGCCGTACTTTTGACACCTCGCCGCCCCAACTCGCGCACGGATGTGACCCAATTCCGATCTGTCGAGGGAGTGATGGCAATAATCGTGCTTGAGCGGTCTAGATAGCCCCCCTCAGCCAGTAACACCCGGTCGAAAGGCAGCCGCCCGGTCGGTTCCAACACGGCAAGCGTTTCCAGGATTTTGTTCAGTTGCCGTTCACCTCGATCCGCTTGCAGGATCTCTCGCTGGTCGGTATAGGTGATCAAGCCCACCGCTCGACGCTCTGTCAGGTATCTTCTTGCCAACGATGCTGCTGCGGTCACGGCATATTCGATAGTAGAGGGGATGAGTTCAAAAGTCTCGGCGCGATCTCCCCACAAAACGGCGGGGCGGCCATAGTCGTCGGGCGGAGTCCAGGGTTGGGCAAAATGCCAGGCCGGGTCTATATCCAGCACGAGCCAGATATCGCTGGTAGGGTCCAGCTCGAATTCCTTGACTATCAGCCGTCCCGTACGAGCGGTCGAACGCCAGTGAATGCGATTGAAACTGTCTCCTGGTACGTAATCTCGTACGGTAGCGACATTAGTTGTCATATAGTGGGTTCGATGTCTTGTTGCCTCACCGCCGGGTACCTGCCCTTCCGGTAATTGAAAGCCGTGGACGTCTACCGTGGCCGGATACACCAGGATACTGCTGGTCTGGGGCAGGAGGCGCTGCAACTCGAAAATCCCCAGCGGATCACCGCTACGTAACGAAAGGGGGCCCAATTGATAGCGGCCTCTACGATAACAGGGTGTGCGGATAATCCAGTTACGTTTTTTGCGTCCGCCCAGCGAACTGACAACGCGCGAGGGGTGATGCCCAGGCAGGGTAGAATGGTCCCTGATCTCCAGCCACAGTTTCGGGAGCCGGCTGCGATTGACTACCTCGAACTGCTCTTCCGCCAGTTTACCAACCTGGCTGCGCCTCGCTCGCGTGAAACGTCCCAATCCGATCCAATTGACATTGAACCACGCCCAAACCCACGATGCCACCAAGACAATCGTGATCATGTAAAACGTGTTGTAGAGCAGATCTCGCCCGGTGTTTAGGGCAGCTATCAGGCTGATCACCCAAACTAGTAAGGCGATCCAGGTTGTACGCCGCATGTTAGCAAACGTCCATCAAATGCCGGAGAATGAAAATCGGTTGAGCATCAAATCAGTTCTTAACCCGCGCCCCCGGCACCGTGATAGATGAAAGGGTTTCTTCCACCACGGTTTCGGGACTGACATCTTTGATTCGGGCAGAGGGGCTGATGATAAGGCGATGGGCGAGGGTTGAGCGGGCCAGCGCCTTGACATCATCTGGTAGAACATAGTCGCGCCCGTGCACAGCCGCATAGGCACGGGCCGTTTTGAACAGTGCCAGCGAACCACGGGGACTGGCGCCCAGATACACATCCGGGTGTTCGCGTGTGGCTGAGGTCAGTGAGACGATGTAGCCTTTGATCTGATCATCTATGTAAACGGACTTGACCGCCTGCTGCGCCCCTTGCAATTCCTCCGCCGTTACGACCTGCGCGATATCCTCGATGGGGTGATGATCGCTTTGCGAATCAAGAATGGCGACTTCATGTCTGCGTTCGGGATAACCGAGATTGATGCGCATGATAAAACGGTCAATCTGTGCCTCCGGCAGCGGGAAAGTCCCTTCGTATTCGATGGGGTTTTGGGTCGCCAGGACGAGGAATGGCCTGGCCATAGCGTGGGTCGTACCATCTACAGTTACCTGACGTTCTTCCATTGCCTCAAGAAGCGCTGCTTGTGTTTTTGGTGTTGCCCGGTTGATCTCATCGGCCAACACGATCTGAGCGAAAATCGGCCCAGAGCGAAACTGGAATTCTTGTGTCTTTTGGTTATAGACTGAGACACCGGTGACATCGCTTGGTAGCATGTCGGGCGTGAACTGGATGCGGCTGAAATTACAGCCAATGGAACGGGCAATGGATCGAGCCAGCATGGTTTTACCCAAGCCGGGGACATCTTCGATTAACAAATGGCCTTCACACAGCAATGCCAGGAGTGTTAACTGGATAGCCTGGCGTTTTCCTAAAATAACGCGTTCGACATTGGCCGTAATGCGTTCGACCAACTCTTGCGCAATCGATGGCGCTGACATAGTTGCTCCGATCTATAGAGATTCAGTAGATCCAAAATGTGGTGTGTTGATGCGTTTGTAGACCAGGTACCAGTAGACCGGGATACACCGCCCAAACTCATATCAAGGCGTAATCTACCCAAAATACCTGTATTCCCGGTTTACGGTATGGAGAAGCATCTGATGTGGATTTTGGTTCTACTGAGATTTAAGTGATCTAGGTAAAGGGCTTTACCGGAGACTAAGGTCTAAGGAAAAGGGCTTTTCTGGAGACCAAGGTCTAAGGAAAAGGGCTTTTCTGGAGACCAAGGTCTAAGGAAAAGGGATATCAATCGACTTCTGTTATCATGTGGTCCTAATGTTGAGGAATTGTACCACATGCCAAGGGCGAAGTCATGAAGATAATCCTACAGATACAAAAGGCCTTGAGCATTGACATGACATGGCACGACCAGTATGATGAGCAGGCTTTACGCATTAAAATCCTTCACGTCGATCTTCACTGAGTTACGAGTCGATGCATGACAGACAATGTTTTGAAACGCGGCCTTCGTAAAGGCGTTAGAACAGCACGATCGTGGTTGGCAGAAACCCCACCTGCCCAAACCGATTTTTCACAGGATCGTTTTGCTTACGGCCAATTGAATGCGCTTGTAGAAGAGATCGCAACTGAGTTGGGATCTTTGCAACGGCCACACTACACCTGGGGGATGGCGCATGGTGCTTATCTGGCCAAACATCTTGCCATCGAACGCATCTCTGTAATCGAACTGGGAGTGGCGGGAGGCAACGGTCTGGTGGCTCTGGATCGGGCTGCAGGGCGGGTAGAAGCCAGCCTTGGCGTCGCCATCGATATCTATGGATTTGATAGCGGTGCGGGTTTACCCAAGCCGGAAGGCTATCGAGACCTACCCAACCTGTGGTCTGGTGGTGACTTCCCCATGGATCAGAAGCGCCTGCAGCAGCGGTTGCAGCGAGGTGAACTCATTTTAGGTTTGGTAGAGGAGACGATTCCTGCCTTTCTGAAAACCCGGCCGGCGCCCATCGCCTTCATCTCGTGGGATCTCGACCTCTATAGCTCTACCATGCACGCATTTCCCTTGCTCCGAACTGATTCCGACCTGTTATTGCCTCGTATACAGTGCTACTTTGACGACATTCTCGGCTTTACATTTGCCGAGTTCAATGGCGAGCGTCTGGCCATAGCTGAGTTCAATGAGGCTCAGCCCATGCGCAAGATCTCGCCTATCCACGGTGCGCGTTTCTATGTGCCCCGGCGCTACAGCAATGCCATTTGGGTAGAAAAGCTCTACATGGCGCATATACTCGAACATCCTCGTTATGGCGAGTATGACGGCTTAGTGCGCAGACCGCGTATGGATCTAGCTTAACCTGAATTCGAAATTCGTGTCGCAAGAAGGCCGCAGCGATACCCCGCTGCGGCCTTCTTGCTTTCGTGTCAAATGCTTTAAGTCTTTTAGCGACTGATATTGGTAAAGGCAGCCAGACCTGGGTACACAGCTGCGTCGCCCAGGTCACCTTCGATACGTAGCAATTGGTTGTACTTGGCTACGCGGTCCGAGCGGGCCGGGGCGCCGGTCTTGATCTGGCCGGTATTGAGTCCGACGACCAGATCGGCAATGGTGGCGTCTTCGGTTTCGCCTGAACGGTGCGATACCACCGCGGTCCAGCCTGCGCGTTGTGACATCTCTACAGCGGCGATGGACTCGGTTAGAGTGCCGATTTGGTTGACTTTGCAGAGCAGGGAATTGCAGCTCTTTTCTGCGATGGCACGGGCAATGCGGCTGGTATTGGTTACCAGCAGATCGTCACCCACAAGTTGGACTCTGTCACCGACGGCAGCGGTTAGCTTCTGCCAACCCGCCCAGTCATCTTCGGCCAGACCATCTTCCAAAGAAATGATCGGGTACTTGTTCACCCAATCGACATAGAATTCGACCATTTCTTCGCTGCTCAGCTTCCTTCCCTCTTTTGCCAGATCGTAGAGGCCCGATTCAGTATCGTAGATCTCGCTGGAAGCCGGGTCGAGGGCGATGAAAATGTCTTCGCCAGGGCGGTAGCCCGCCATCTCGATGGCTTCGAGGATCACTTCGATAGCCTCGGCATTGTAGCCCAAGCTGGGGGCAAAACCACCTTCGTCTCCCACATTGGTGCTGTAGCCTTTGCCTTTCAAGACCTTTTTAAGTGCCTGATAGGTCTCTGCACCCCAGCGCAATGCTTCAGCAAAGGTGGGGGCGCCGGCCGGCATGACCATAAACTCTTGCAGGTCGGTAGAATCGACGGCATGCTTGCCGCCATTGAGGATGTTCATCATGGGCACCGGCAACGTGCGAGCACCGGCTCCGCCCAAATAGCGATAAAGAGGCAGGCCCACTGCCGCGGCCGCGGCGTGTGCAGAGGCCAGTGAAGCGCCCAAAACAGCGTTGGCGCCCAGATTGCCCTTGTTTTCGGTGCCGTCCAATTCTAACAAAAGGCCGTCGATAAGCGTTTGTTCGGTCACGTCCATGCCGAACAGGCCGTCGGCGATCACGGTGTTGACATGCTCGACAGCTTTTCGCACGCCTTTGCCACCGTAACGCTCTGCTTCGCCATCGCGTAGCTCGACAGCTTCATGGATACCGGTGCTGGCGCCGCTGGGCACGGCGGCTTGGCCTACGGCGCCATCGACAGTGACAATTTGAACTTCCACAGTCGGATTTCCCCGGCTGTCGAGGATCTCCCGTCCGATGACTTCTTCGATTTCGTAAGACATTGCAATATGCTCCTGGTATGGTTTTGCTTACTGTGAGATCAAACCTCTCACAGTATAAGTAGGATTTGTGAGGTTAGTTTGTTGGTGGGTATAGATCAGGAAAGGTAATCGTCCAACACAGCGAACAGTTCTTCCATGTTGGCGGGTGTGAGATTGCCCATGTGGGCGATGCGGAAGGTCCGGTTTTTGAGTTTACCGTAGCCATTGCCCAGCACCATATGATGTACACGTGCGTGGGCGATGAGTGCAGGGACATCTATGCCCGGATCATTTCGAAGGCAGGTGACTGTGCGAGAGGCATGCCCTGGTTCGGCGAATAATCCGAAACCGTGGTGCTGTGCCCAAGCGTGGGTCATCTCCATACATTGTTGGTGCCGCGCCCAACGCGCTTCCAATCCCTCATCAAGTATGCGGCGGCACTGGCGGTCGGCCGCATACAACAACGAGATGGCGGGCGTGGCCGGCGTGGTACGCCCAGACGATAGGTATTGTTCTAATTGCAAGATATCAAAATACCAGCCTCGATGCGCGACCTCTGCAGCGCGTGCCAACAGCCGGTCTGAAACTGCAAGAAAGGCTAATCCAGGCGGTAGAGCGAAGGCCTTCTGGCTGGATGTGAGTAGCAGGTCGAGATCCCACCTGTCGAAAGGGATCGATACTCCTGTCGCCGAAGATACTGCGTCTGTCATCAGCAGCACGTCGGGATACTTTTTACCGAGCAGTTTGGCTATGGCTCGAATATCGCTCATAACCCCGGTGCTGGTTTCGTTGTGCACCACGGTGACGGCATCATATCCACCAAGCGAGAGGTGGTGATCGATATCTTGCGGCCGTACGGGTTGGCCCCATGGCAAATCCACTCGCACCGACTCGCAACCATTGGCAACCGAGACCTTTTGCCAGCGATCGCCAAAAGCTCCAGAGACCATGTTCAGCACCTTACGTCCGGGCCTTACGGTGTTTCGCACAGCCGCTTCCTGCAAGCCCGACCCTGACGAGGCAGTAATGTAGATATGATTTTCAGTCTGCAAAATGAGTTTTAACCGGTCTATCAAACCATAGAATAGCTCTGTGAATTCTGTGCTCCGATGCCCAACCATGGACTGGGCTTGGGCGAGAAGGACCTCTTCATCGACTTCGGTCGGGCCTGGGATATAGAGACGCGAATGAGACATAAGCTTGTGTCGAGAATAGATGTTGTGGCAAAGTTGTGAAGCCTGTAACGTGCAGTCCAATCGGGAAGGATACCAGAATGCGCGCCATGCCGCAATGTTACCAAACCCTTGACGTGTACTTTCTGAGCGTGCTATAGTTCGAAGGTTATGCTTAGAAATCTTATCCCTGTTAGGTAGCCTCTGTGTCCCCCATTGAAATCACATTCATCGTCATACAGCTGATCTTTTTAGAAGGTATTTTGTCCATCGACAACGCCGCCGTGTTGGGCGCCATGGTGTCGGAACTGCCGGCTAACGAAGCCATCCCCTGGCCCAAACGTCTGGCTTTTATACAGTCTTGGGGTGACCGGACGCTGGGAGGGCAACGTGCGGCGGCGTTAAAAGTGGGCCTGCTCGGAGCATATTTTGGGCGCGCCCTCATGTTGCTCATGGCCTCGTTCGTGATCCGCAATCTTTGGCTGCGTCTGCTCGGCGCCGCCTACTTGTTTAAACTGTCACTCGCTCATCTGGCTATCAAATCCAATCACTCCCATGGGCCTGATGGCGAGGCTGATGAGAAAGCCGAGTCAGTACGCGGCAAAGATTTCTGGACAGTGGTGCTCATGGTCGAGTTGGCGGATCTGGCATTCAGTGTAGACAATGTCGTCGCTGCCGTGGCGCTAAGTGATATGCTGTGGGTGGTGATGTTGGGCGTGGCGTTTGGTATTGTCACTATGCGATTTGCGGCTCAGATCTTTACGGTGATGATCGAAAAAGAACCGATTCTGGCGCCAACCGCCTATGTCCTGGTACTCAATATCGCGCTTGAGTTGATCATCGAGGAAACTGCAACCTTGTTTGGGGTCCATATCCACTTTGCCCACTGGCAGAAATTCGTCATCTCAATTGGCACGATCGCTTTGGCCCTGCTCTACGCACGTTGGCCCTTACTGCATCGCATTCTACAGCCGGTGGTGTACGTTATCCGCCGTTTCTTCGGCTTGCTGGATGACGGGATTAATCTCATACTACGCCCTATTGGCTGGGCCTTCTCTCGCCTTTTTACGGCGGTGCGGAGCCACTTGCAGTCTGGTGATAGTGCGGCCGCCTAAAAGGCTTGGCCGAATAATAGTAACAACCAGGCCCCCATCACCAGGTAGGGGCCATAAGCCATGGTCTGATTCAAGTCGGCGCGCTTGCTCAGCACCAAGAACAGGGCAGCCACTCCTGCGAAGATGATACCCAGTAACAAGGCATAAAACACATGGGGATAACCTACCATCGTGCCGACCAAACCGGCCAGCTTGACATCGCCCCACCCCATAGCACCAGGGCGGGCGCTGGCGATGATCCAAAACACGCCATAGCCCAACATGCCGCCTAGCAGCGCTGTCAGGAGCGCCGGAGGCTGTTGAACTATAACATCGATGGTAATGACCGGTACCGCAAGCCAGAGAATGCGATCGGGTATGCGCCGTTGTGTGAGATCATACAGAGCGATGGCAAGGAGAAGCCAGCAATAGATGGCTGTGGTCGCTGCCTGGGTTGTCAATCCGTAGCGATGGATAGCGAGATAACCTTGCACAAACACAAGCGCCCCAAGAAACAGATACCTGGCCGATGGATATAAAAACTGCCTGACGTCGAGTGAGACTGCTTTCTGCATGGTTTTCCCTGCACCATCGATGCCTAATGCAAAGCTGCATAAGTAGGAGGGCAGTTACCTTCGCAGCAACGAGCTAGCAATTGTTCCCAAATCGTACTGAGGAAATGTGGTCCCTCCGTGGCAGGTCACAGATCACAGGTACAACTTCGGTCGCGGACAAAGACTTGCCACCTGCAACGTGCCACTTGCTACAAATTCCTAATGCAATATCTTAGTCAGAGCTTGGGCCAATCTTTCGATCTCTTCCTCAGTGTTCCAGAAACCGGTAGAGACACGTAAACAATTCATATGGGGGATTGTGCGAATGCGAATCGAGTGCGCGACCAGAGCGTCATTCACATAATCTACATCGGTGCCCTCGGGCAGGTGGAAATGCAGCAGGCCGGCAGCCGCTTCCGGCGTGAACACGGTCAGGCTTGGCAATTGCATCAGGCGCTCGCGAGCATAGCGATGGATGTGGTTCATCTGCGCAAAAGCCCAGTCCCATCCTATGGTGATATCCAACCATTCAAGCCCGGCCAGCATGCCATGCACACCCGGCCGATAAATCGAGCTGTTTTCATAGCGCCGGGCATCCGCTGCCAGGACTAGATGTCCAAAGCAGTTCCAGGGATGGCCAGGATAGTCAGAGGGCAAAGCAGAATAGCCGGTGTAGGTGGGAGAGAGTGTGGTTTGTGCTTCTTCTTTCACGTAAAGCGCGCCAATGCCTTCCGGTCCACACAGCCATTTTTGGCCGGGAACCGCATAATAATCAACATCCGTGTCATGTAGCGCCAAAGGCACGGCTCCGGCACTTTGGGCGGCATCCACTGCTACACGGCAGCCATGGGCGTGAGCGGCTGTGACGACTTCTTTGAGCGGTACAAGTGCTCCATTGGACCAACTCACGTGGGAGATGACCAGCAACTTGCTGTTGGGACCGAGCTCATCGTCGACGATGTTAGGAATGTCAACGGGATCTTTATCGAGCAGACAAAGGGTCTTGAGATTCAGGCCAAATCTTTTGGCGGCCAGAATCGCCGGCATGGCCCCACCTTCGTGCTCGAGATCGGTGACGATGATCTCATCACCCGGGCGCCAGGGCTGACCCCAGACAGCGGTGTTGAGCCCATCTGTTGTGTTGCGTGCGAGGGCGACCTCTTGCGTGTGCACACCCATGAGCTTGGCAAATGCGGCGCGCAAATCATGTACTCGCGGCCTTTCTTCTGCGACATTCACCTCATGGCGAATACGTCCCAACATAGCCTGATCGTGCGCAGCCGCTGCCATGGCCTCGATTACAGGGCGGGATAAGGGGCCACAGGTGCCGGTATTCAGGTAGGCATACTGGTTTGCGGCGGGCAGGTCTGCGCGCACGTTTTCAAGTTTGGTGTTCATCTTATTCTAATGAGCCGGACAGGGATCGAACCTGTGACCCGCGGATTAAAAGTCCGCTGCTCTACCAACTGAGCTACCGGCCCGTGATTTAGGCGCAAATCCATTATCAAATCACGTATTGAAAATCGATAGGCCTCATATCAGCCTAACACGTATTTTACTATGGAAATCGCATGTGAACAAGTAGTTCGCGCATGCTCAGGACGTCATCTACATAAATCCTAGAAAGGCTCATAGATACGGATGTATTTTCAGGTGATTACCTCGCTGCAGTCTACAAAATCTGGTAAAAGGCCCATATTCCAGGCCCCTGTTCATTGGCATCGATCTTGCCGCCCGGCGCGATCCATTGGCCCAGGTTCGGTTCTTTATGACGATAGAGCATGAGCACTTTGTCATCACGAATGGCGTAGATCAGAGTGGCGAGGATAAAGGGTGAAGCGAGCATCAATTTCCTATGTAACGGGCATAGAGGCTGCGTGCGATATCAGGATCTTCGGTGCCCTTGATGATCGCCCGGCCATCACTAAACAAGGTGATCTCGTAGGGATCGATATAAGCGCGTAGCAGGTAGGGATTCTGTTTCACATCACCTAAGGCAGCCAAACGATCGGCTATGGTTGTCAGATCGATGGTCGAGCCAGGAACGTTCACTTGTACGGCATTTCGCCCGCAGAGCACAGCGCTACGGCTGCCCATCTCGGCGTTGAGGTAACGGTAGTTGTGTTTGCCACAGGCAGGGCAATCGGGATCTCGCCCCGCCATGATGAAGGCATCGAATGTATTATCCCACAGGTCGATATTGATCAAGCCCTCGTTGAGCGTGCCCCCGCCGCTGAGCAGCTTGATGGCCTCGTTAGCACTGATGGAGGCCAGCACCGACACGATCGGAGCGAGAACGCCGGCAGTATCACAGGTCGGCCCACCCGAGGCCGGTTCCGAGCCCAGCAGGCATTGTAGACAGCCGGTTACCGGTCGCCCCACCCGCTCGGCAGCCCCGGCCGGCACCAGTGTCGCAGTCATGCCATACGACGCCACCACGCCCGTGTAGACCCAGGGAATGCCCAGCTTGATACAGGCATCGTTGAGCAGGTAGCGGGCTTCGAAGTTGTCCGTGCCATCCAGCGCTACATCAGCATCCTCGAGCAAATGCAGGGCGTTGCCTGCGTCGAAATCTGTCACAACGCCTTCGATCTCGATCTCGCTGTTGATCTGGCGCAGACGGCGAGCGGCCGCGGCAGCTTTGGGCAGCCCTGCTGCTAGATCCGCTTCATCGAAGAGCTGCTGCCTTTGCAAGTTGCTCAACTCAACATAATCCCGGTCGATAATGCGCAAACGACCGACGCCCGCGCGCGCCAGGTGGTTGGCCAGGACCGTGCCCGTAGCACCACAGCCGACGATAACGACGGTGCTCTCCAACAATTTGCGCTGGCCTGATTCGCCCAGGCCAAAAAAGATCATCTGGCGTTGATATCGAGTTACGTTCATGGTCGGACGTTTAGAGGATGTCATGCTTATTGAGCAACATGGATTCAAAAGAAATTTCGCGACTATCCAGGCTTAGGGGAAACCCCCCGTATCTGTCATTGCGAACCGTTTTTTGGTGAAGCAATCCCCAGATCACATAAACGAATTATGCCAGCTTGGGGATTGCTTTGTCGGCCGGCCGAAGGTCGTCCCTCGCTATGACACATGTACAGTTTCAATGGGATATAGGTGGTTGGATAGTGTCGTGTATCGGAGTGCGGCTGTCAAACTGTTTGGTTCAACAACAGGCGATGAGCGGCATCAAATACCGCATCGACAGAAATATCTCGCACACAGCCATGTTCGGGCAGATCGGGCCAATCGAAACGGCCGCAGGGTACACAGCCCCAATCCGAGCGCAACACGATATGTTTCTTGGCATCTCCCCAAGGACCGAACAGCACAGGATCGGCGGGACCATAGAGATGGACAGTGGGCGTACCAACTGCCACAGCCAGATTCAGTGGACCGCTGTCAGGACCCAAGACGAGGTCGGCGGCATGTAAGAGAGCAGCCAACACGCCGAAGGATGTCTTCCCGCCCAGATCGATGGCGGCCTCATGGGCGGCTGCGGCTGTTTCAGCAGTCAATCTCTTTTCGTCCGGGCCGCCGCTTTGTAGAACCACACAGCCTGCTGCACTCAACCGTTGCGCTACCTCCCCCCATTTGCCGCTATCCCACAGTTTGATCGCCGCCCCCGCCCCGGGATGGATGACGACGAGCTTTGTATCTGGCTCGACTGCCAGCGATGAGAGCAACTGGTTGGCCTCAGCGATGTCGTCTGGGTTGAGCACAAAGTCAAGGGGTTGGTGCAAAGGATTAGCGGGTTCATCATTGCCTAAGAAGGCGCTGATCAGGCGCAGGTTGCTGGCAGCGGCGTGCTCGTATGGCAGCGCCAAAACTTGGGACAACCAGGGTCTGGTCTCTGGTGTATCAAAACCGATTCTCGTGGGAATCCCGGCAAAGGTCGCTAGCATGGTCCCCCACCAATGGTCGGGGCGAAAGATGATGGCGCTGTCGAATCTCTCCTTGCGCAGCTTGCGTGCAGTCTGTGGTAGTAGCGACCAACGTTTCGCCATACCTGCGGGCGTTCCCCGCTCGAATGCTGGGAAAGGTATCTCCAACAGATCATCGTAGCACCCTGCCAGAGCTGGTAAAGCCGGTCGGGCCCAAGGCCCTACAGCCAGGGTCAGGTGGGCATCTGTACGCGAGCGCAGATGTCTTAGCGTCGGGCCCAAAAACAGCATATCCCCCAAGTGATCGGGGCGGATGAGAAGGACCCGATTGTTGTTTGCGGAACTGCGTGCTGGCAAAGCATCCCAGACGCTGGCTAGTAGCCGCCCGCCCCCCCGCCGCGCCCGTACTTTGGCAGGAGCAGGTTGAGATGGATCGGGAAGGTGGGGATAAGATGGAGGCATGATATGCTATTGTACGCCAGCGAGGACATCGCCATCAAACAACAAAGATGTTAGCATGCCGTATGAGCCCTGATAGTGGGACAGCGATCCCGATCCTGTGGAATGATGATAGTGCAGTTGCAGTCAACAAGCTCTCGGGCTTGCTGGTGCATAACAGCCGTTACGCCGGCCCCAAAGAACGGTCCCTGCGGCAGATGCTGGGCGCGCAACTCGGGCGACCGGTTTATCCCCTGCATCGTCTGGATCGCCCAACCAGTGGTGTCGTACTGTTCGCATTCGAGCAGATCAAGGTCCAGGCCTGGCAGCAACGGTTGACACATGATTCGACCGAAAATATCTATCTCGCCCTCGTGCGTGGCCATGTGACCGAGTCCGTTCGTATTGACCATCCCTTGAAATTTGGCGACATACGCAAAGCAGCCTGTAGTGAAGTCATACCTCTTGCGATATCGGCAGTCGAGCGCTGCTCACTGGTACAGGTACGCTTGTACACAGGACGCAAACATCAGGTGCGGCGGCGCCTCGCCCACATCAGCCACCCTCTTGTGGGGGACACCACCCACGGCAAAGGCGAGATCAATCGCCATTACCGAGCGACGTATGACCTGTGGCGGTTGGCCCTCCATGCCTGGCAGCTCAACATCACACATCCATTTACGGAAGAGCGACTGAGCCTGCGCGCTAACCTGCCGCCTGAACTAAAACGCGTCCTTTCAACGTTGTTTCCCAAGGATGTATTGCTCAGACACATGTTGACCGCTGTCGAATAGGATTAGGACGCAGACCTGTCCTGAGCAGGGTCGAAGGATGAACTCGGAAAAAGCAGATTCTTCCCTCTTTTATCCGCGTCCCATTCATCTGTCCAACGTGTGATTGACCATTAAAGTTGTTTCCCTAGGAAGTGTTGGCAGACCTTTTGTAGCTCGGCGCCTATTGGTCACTGTTGGCGGGTCAGTATGTCAACATAGACTTCGTAGGTCTCACGCGCTATCTTCGCCTGCGTAAAATGCGCTAGGACGCGCGCGCGGCCTTTTTGTCCGAGATCAGTTCGCAGTTTTGGGTCCTGAATCAGTTGTTGCAGACATTCGGCCAATAGTATGATGTTATCTTCCGGGAAAATCAGGCCGGCATCACCGATCACATGCGGGATCTCACCACTGTCGGAGCCAACGACAGGTATTGCACAGGCCATGGCCTCGACCAATACCCGGCCGAATTGTTCAACCCAGTTACTCTGGCTGCGTGAGGGAAGAATGAAGGCATCGAGGGTCTGATAGAATGCGGCCATGTCGGTGGACTTGATCCTACCCTGCCAACAGAGCTGTGTCTCGATACCTAATGCTTCAGCCAGCGCCCGCAGAGCGATCTCTTGTTCACCACTCCCTGCCAGGACCAATCGCCAATCACCATGAAATAGGGCGCAAGCATGTACAAGTGTATCCAGACCTTTAGCCGAGATAAATCCTCCGGCATAGCCCATTGTAAAGGGGCGCTCTGGCCTGGACTCCTGGGCCGGCCTAAAAATCGCCGGGTCCACGCCGAACTGAGGGATGACACGAACCGGTCCGCTAAAACCTTTTTCTTGGAGAACACGTTTGGCGTCATGATTACCGGCGATGGCAGAGGTCGCGTGCCGAAAGGCGAATCGTTCCCACCAGCGAAAAGGTGGGGGATAGGCGCGATTGAGGTTTTGCCATGTGAAAAAACAGGTTGGTATCTGTAAGCGCCTTGCCAATCCCAGCGCCTGCCGGGTCGCCAGGTTATAGGGCTCTTCGTCGATATGCAGCAGATCGGGTTGGAGATCTCGAAGTTCTTGACGTAGCCGGGGATAGAAATGGGTGTGGAAATGGCCATTTAGGGCGATAGGTGTCGATCTTAACTCATACCCTCGGGTGAATACACGTTCCAGCACTTGTGCCCCTCGGTCATCTCGCCACCCCGGTGGCACCAGGACTGTCAGCCTGATATCGGGTAAGGCCGCCAGCTCTTCCAGTTTGCGCTGGTAAGCACCCACGATACAGGCTTTTGACAACATAACGACATGCATAAATCCGATTCTATCCTTGGGGGCTGGCGCAGGCAAACTGAGGTGATAACCAGAATTCGGAGTTTCATTAGCACTCATGTCTGTAAACTAGCTTGCTTTCTGCCAGGGCTGGTTCTATAATCAAGTGTGGTCAAAGATCGTTCTTGCGAGTAAGTTACTTTACCGAAGCTGTGCGGCATGCGGGTTATGCTATAAGTTCGCATCTTTTTTGGTGATTGTAAGATTCATGAGCAGATCGGTCTCGAAGTCATGACACACATTCAAGTTTATATCGCACACCGCTGTCCTATGTGTATCCACAGTCGTCGCTTGGTTGCCGAGATCTCTGATCGCTGTCCCCGGCTTGACATCGAACTCATCAATGTGGCTTCGTTGCCGGAGGAGGAAGTTCCTAAAGAGGTTTTTGCAACACCAACGTGGCTGTGGGACGGGCAAGTTTACAGCCTGGGGAATCCTGACCCCGCACAATTGTGGCAGCAACTGGCAGCGTTGAGTTTACCACCCACAGAGACTCCGTTTGAGGACAAACGTCATGGACGAAAAGATGCGACATCTTTCGACGATGGAGCTATTTCAGGATCTATCAGAGAAGGAACGTGAAGAATTAGACCGTATTACAACGATGAGCACCGTGCGTAAGGGCAAGGTCTTTTACCGGCCTGAAGAGACCGGCGAGGTGCTCTTTATCTTGAAGAAGGGAAAAGTACAACTTTATAGGATTTCTCCTGAAGGCAAAAAATTGGTCATCACAACCCTGGACAAAGAGTCGCTATTTGGTGAGATGGCTTTGTTGGGGCAGCAAATGCACAATACATTCGCTGAATCTATCAGCGATTGCACCATTTGTGTGATGAGCCGTAACGATCTGGAGCGCCTGATCTTGCAGCGTCCACAGGTGGCCTTGCGCATTCTCGAGATCACGGGGCGGCGTCTGCGCGATGCCGAAGACCGGCTCGAAGACCTGGCATTTAAGGGCATCCCCGCTCGCCTCTCCTCCCTTTTGTTACGACTTTCCGGCGATGACGGTGGCGATGAGATCATTGGACTCACCCATCAGGACCTGGCAGAGATGGTGGGGACCTATCGCGAAACGGCTACACAGGTGCTGAACGACCTCAAAGGCCGCGGCCTGATAGAGATCGGTCGCAAGCGTATCAAGATACTGAATCGAACAGGATTGCAGGCGGTTGCTGATAGCTAAATCATGCTGTCAGAAAAAACTGATAAATCACAGGCCGTGAATCGATTGGTAGGACTACACTTAAACTGGGTCAGCGAAAATAACTCTGTTTGAAAGCAATCAGCTCATAGAAACCCTTTAGTTGAGGCCCATAATTAGCCTGAAACCCAGGTGTTTTCTGAGCGACATGCTGAAAATCGTCGTAAAAA
>JAAENG010000621.1 GCA_024224665.1 Chloroflexota bacterium
AGCCAGCTCTGGTTGTACTGCTGTTGCAGCCACTCCTGCGGAATCCACTCTGTCGGGTCTACGATCTTACCCTGGCGTGCAAAGTTTGCCAGCAATCCCGGCTGGGGGATGTCAGCAATGTCGGGGGCGTCACCGGCATCGACACGGATTGAGATCGAACCCTCAAATTCCTTGTTGCCGATATAGTTCACTTCGATGCCTGTGGCATCTACGAACTTCTTCATCGATTCATTAAACAGGATCTCGTCCGTATCGACGAAGGGGCCATCTACCGTGACGGACGTGCCTGCAAACTCGCCGGCCATCGCTCGTTCTATGTATCCGCCCGGAATCACAGGGAAACCGGGGCCCATCACTTCCTCGGCAGGCGCCTCCGCTACCGGTTCTTCGGTGGGTGGCGGTTCGGTAGGTTCAGGCGCTGGAACTTCGGTAGGAGGTGGCGGTTCGGGGGTCGGCTCTTCATCGCCACCACCACAGCCGGCCAACACCAGCGCAAACACCATCAGTAGAATCGGTACTAACCAAATTGTTCGTTTCACTTTGTTCTTCTCCTCAGAACATAAATTATCGAGGGATTGATAGAGGTTGTACTACAGGTTTTTCGGTCTCAATCGATGGACACCTCCTAGAAGGATTGAGGGCAATATCTGCCATCAGACATCGCACTCGGCACGAAGGCTCATGCCCGAGTACGAGGCGGAGCAGTTGTCTGACGTTCTACCAAGCGGAGTGGTAAGTTGATCTGCGTTGCGTGTTCTCCTGCTATCGCCTGCTTCGACAAAAGCTGGATTAGCAGTTCAGCCCCCTCCACACCGGATGTAAACAAGGGTTGGTGGATGGTGGTGAGCTTCAGGTACTCGGCGACTTCGATATCATCAAAACCTACGACTGAGACATCTTCAGCTACGGTAAGCCCATGCTCTTCGACGGCCCGCAAGACACCGATTGCCTGAGTGTCACTGGCAGCGAAGATGGCGGTGGGTGGTTCTGGTAGCGCAAGAAGAGCATTCGCCATCTGTTGAGCTTCTCGCACGCCGTGATGGCCCTGAAGGTAGTACTCAGACCGGTAGTCAATGCCTGCCTCGGCAAGCGCCTGACGGTAACCGCTAAATCGGCGAGCCGAAGCGCCATCAAGTTGAAACGGGCTCTCGAGCACGTCGCTAACATAGGCGATGCGGCGGTGGCCGAGATCGATCAGGTGCTTGGTGGCCAGGTACCCGCCACGCACGTCATCGATATTGACACGGTTGAGTCCGGGATGATGGGCGTCGATCAATACCGCCGGTACGCCGGAACCGATCAAACGTTGCGCCTCGTCGTCATCAGGCGCCAGCGTAAGAATGAGTAAACCGTCGAACATATCCCCTCTGGGCAGCGATCTGAAAAGCTCATCTCTTTTTTCTTGTGTTTCGACATTGTAGAGCACCAGATCGTATTTGTATTCGGCCAAAACCGTTTCGACACCACGTAACCGCTCCACAAAGGAAGGGCGGATGAAAAAGGGCGCGACAACGGCGATGTTTGAAGACTTGCCCAAGGATAATTGGCGGGCAATCGGACTCGGCGCATAGTTGAGCGAAGCTATTGCTGTTTCCACCCGCGTCCGTGTTGATTCTCGAACCGATGGATGGTTGTTCAGCACTCTGGATACGGTGCCAACACCGACACCGGCTTCACGTGCTACATCTCTTATGGTTGCTGACGACATAGGATCTCGACAGTCCAACTAACTAACACTGGTCTCGATTCATGGTTATGGAACCGCTTCCAAAACATCATAGCACAGGCATCAAGAGAAGTCAATGGGTTTTTGGAACCGGTTCAACTATTCATGAGAATTCCCAACCGCGTTCATATTGTCGATTACTTTTTGCCGATCTTGATCACTTATCTGACAAGGTGAAGGGGTGAAGGGGTGACAGGGTGACAGGGTGACAGGGTGACAGGGTGACAGGGCGTCTACCTGGCAGGATAAACCAAAGGGGACACTCTTATAACAATGCCATGTTCCGCCAGGACATTCAGCATGTCTTCCGTAACTTCATCGGGTGACTGCGAGCCATTGACGTTGGCCAGTAAGCCCTTGGCGAAGTAATACCCTACCAAGGGCGAGGTCTGTTTATAGTACACGAACAGGCGGTTCACCACCGTGTTAGGATGGTCATCATCTCGCAGATACAATTCGCCGCCATCTCTGTCACAGACGCCTTCCACCTGGGGTGGGTTGTGCCTGATATGATAGACTTCACCGCACAAGCGGCAGACGCGACGTCCGGTAATTCGGCGCATCACCTCATCATCACGGACATCTAGTATCGGCGCCAGGCTGACGCCGCCATGAGGGGCTAACATCCCATCCAGGGCGACAACTTGCACAAGATTTCGGGGAAATCCATCGAAAATCACACCCCGGTCACAGTCACCTTCGGCCAATCGTCTTTTCACCATCTGAATGGTAACATCATCTGGCACAAGCTCTCCTTCGTCCATATAGCCTTTCGCCATCATACCAAGCTCGGTCTTATCCTTTATGTTTGAGCGAAAAATGTCTCCTGTAGAGACCTGAGGTATTCCAAGAGAATCCTGCAAAATGCGAGCTTGTGTGCCTTTGCCGGAACCGGGAGGCCCCATGAAAACTAAATACGTGCGTTGTTTCATCGACATAGTACTTCCTCTTAAGCTGAGTTTTGTGACGCTTTGCTGCCTGCTCGTGTCTCCCATACACATAGCCCTTTCAAACATTGATCACGAACCCTTGTTTTTTCGGGGCACAATTGCCAGCCTGTCAAACTCATCATTGCACTCATCTCGGTGTGGACTGGCTCTGGCAAAGTCGCTGAGGAAAACTCGACCAGGGCCCGGATAGCTGAACTTTACCACAGGTCGGAGCGGAACCCAACTTCGATCTGTGCGACACCGGGCATTTTCGTGATAAGATTGTGTAGAATGCTTGCAATTATGGCTCAGCGGGATCTGATATGTGACACGTGTTGCGTGTTGCGTGGTCACCTGCCCCCTGCCACCTGCCACTTGCCACTTGCCACTTGCCGCCTACCACCTGCCACCTACCACCCGCCAAAGGAAAACCTAACCTGTGTACGAGACAACCCATCGACAATCACTTGCGACATTGAAACGGTCAGAAAACCCAAAAGACAGGGTGGAATTCGAAGACGAGATGCCCCCCTCAGTGGAATCCATCGAGCCCCCCGATGTCCTGCC
Organism: Chloroflexota bacterium; assembly: GCA_024224665.1. GTDB lineage: Bacteria > Chloroflexota > Anaerolineae > J102 > J102 > PIVW01. The sequence continues at coordinate 3,223 of JAAENG010000621.1, forward strand.
ACTCTTACCGCTACGGGGTGTTGTTCTCTTCCCGCTAATGTGGTTACCAATCACAGTTGGAAAACCTCGGTCGCTACGACTTCTGGAAGATGTGATTGCCAAAAAGCAGAGAACGATTGCGCTGGTGGCCAGCCGGGATCCAGATCTTGAAAAGCCGCAAGCCAAAGATCTCCATCAGGTGGGCGTGTTGGCGCGTATCCATCGCCTGGTGCGCCAGCAAGATGGCACAATGCGCCTGGTTCTCAACGGTCTCGAGCGCGTACGGATTGACGCTATCCAAACAGCGGAGCCTTACCTGCAAGCACAGATCACGGTCATACCCGATATCATTGCAGGAGACATCACCGAGCAGGCGCTTGCAAAAGCCGGGCAGGATCTTTTTGCCAAGCTGGTCAATCTCTCGCCGCAACTGCCAGATGAACTTGTTTCGGCTGTTCGCAATGTCAACGACACCCGCCAACTCGCTTATCTCATTAGCGCCAGCGCCGGTTTGGGTCTTGACGACTGCCAGGATATCCTTGAAACCGATCCTTTGACCGACAAACTGACAAAGCTGAATGCCCTCTTGAAAAGTGAAGTAGAGATCAGAGATATCGCCCTTCAGATCCAAAGTGATGCTCAAAGTGAGATGGCGAAAGCACAGCACGACTTCTATCTACGCAAACAGATGGAATCCATCCAGAAGGAATTGGGAGAGGACAACCAGCAAGCGGTAGAGATCAACGAGATCGAAGAGCGCATCGCCAAGGCCGGGATGACCGAGGAGGCTGAGAAAGAGGCCCGGCGAGAGCTGGATCGCATGCGCAGAATGCCCGTGCAAGCCCCCGAGTTTTCCGTGATCAAAACCTATCTTGATTGGATGGTGAGCCTGCCCTGGCAGAAACGAACCAAAGACAATCTGGAGATCGATCACGCCCGCCATGTACTCAATGAGGATCACTACGGATTGGATGACATCAAGGACCGGATCCTCGAATTCTTGGCCGTACGCAAGCTCCGCCATGAACGTAAAGAGGATACTGAAACCCATGCCGTACCGGCAGACATGATTAGGCGGGACCGAGAAGGGGTTATCCTCTGCTTTGTGGGTCCGCCTGGCGTGGGTAAAACCAGCTTGGGCTTGAGTGTTGCCAGGGCTATGGATCGCAAATTCGTTCGCCTGGCCTTGGGCGGCATCAGGGATGAAGCAGAGGTCAGAGGATTCCGGCGTACCTATATCGGATCGATGCCAGGCCGCATCATTCAATCTTTGCGACGCATCGAGTCACGTAATCCGGTGTTCATGCTGGATGAGGTGGACAAACTGGGGCGCGATTTCCGGGGGGATCCCGCCAGCGCCCTGCTGGAAGTGCTTGATCCCGAACAGAATAACGAGTTTCGAGACCATTATCTCGACGTGCCTTTTGATCTCTCGGAGGTCTTTTTTATAACGACCGCTAATTGGCTCGATCCGATTCCCGGCCCCCTGCGAGATCGCATGGAGATCATCGAACTCTCCAGCTATACTGACCAAGAAAAGGTCAAGATCGCCCAGGGTTATCTCATTCCCCGACAGATCCGAGAGAATAGTCTGAGGCCCACCGAGGTTGATTTCTCGACAGAAGCACTGTTCCGCATTGTGCATGAGTACACGCGAGAAGCTGGTGTACGTACGTTGGAGAGGCGCATCGGCGCCGTTTGCAGAAAGGTGGCCACGCGAGTTTCGAGCGGGGAGACGGCCTCTGTGATGGTTACACCCGATGTGATACCCGATTGGTTGGGAAAGCCACGCTATTTTGACGAGAGCAGCGAGCGAATCGAGATGCCTGGTGTGGCCATGGGTCTTGCCTGGACGCCAACGGGAGGGCAGATACTCTATGTTGAAGCGACAGCCATGCCCGGTAAAGGTCGTCTTACCCTGACCGGCCAGCTAGGCGACGTGATGAAAGAATCGGCGATGGCAGCGCTCAGCTATGTCAGGAGCGTTTCAGCCGAGTATGGCATCGAGACCGACTGGTTTGAACAACATGATCTTCACATACATGTCCCAGCAGGCGCCCAACCTAAAGATGGGCCGTCAGCCGGTGTTGCCATCGCCACGGCCATCTTCTCTCTGATAACAGGGCGTAGTCTACGCCATAGCCTGGCGATGACGGGCGAAATCACTTTGCGTGGCCGGGTGACGCGCATCGGTGGCGTGCGCGAAAAGGTGTTCGCAGCGCATCGCTATGGCCTGAGTACGATCATTCTACCTGAACACAACGAAGTCGATCTCGAAGATGTACCGGAAAACGTTCGCTCGCAGATGCGCTTTCTGTTTGCTCAGCGTGTCGAAAATGTTTGGGAGCATGCACTGTGCGACGAGGTCACTCAACCGCCGCCACCAGGCCTTGCCGAAGAAGATGAGTAAAAACCCATCCCGGACTGGCGACATCCATGTTGGTTCAACAGGATTTCGTGTGGTCCCAGAAAAACACGTGTTGCGTGTTACGTGATGGCTGTCAGCGATGATTAGAAAGATACAATACCCCTACCGCAAACAAACCCCACAAGACAGCCGTAACGAACAGAGGCTTGTCCTTGAAGATCAATTCATCGGGGGCGCCACCCTCCCCCTTGACGTGAATGAGATAGAGATACCGGAAGAGAAAGTAGACCACGAAGGCAATGGTCAACATCATGAAATGATTGTCCGGCAGGTTCTCGGCCGAGAAGGTGTAGATCGAGTACGAGACGATGGTCGCGCCGGTAACGATGCCGATCAATTGATCCAGAAAGGGTACGGTATACTCGTCGAGAATGGCACGATGATTGATCGCCCCCCCCTGCAGTTCGACTAATTCGGCCCGGCGTTTTCCTAAAGCGATCAACAGGGCAATCATGGTCACACAGACGTACAGCCAAGGTGAAAATCGCTCCACACCCACGACCACCGAGCCCGCACCGACGCGCAGCACGAATCCCGCTGCCACCGACAGGGCATCCAGAATCACCATGTTCTTGAGAGAGAAGGAATAGGCGACGTTCAGCAGAAAATATCCGGCCAATATCAGGCCCAACAGCGGATCCAGAGCAAATGCAACCGGCCAGGATACGGCCAGGATCACGATGATAGCGGCCACGGCTATCCATGGTTTCAATGTCCCGGCAGCCAGCGGTCTGTTCCGTTTGGTTGGATGCGCCCGATCTTTTTCGATGTCGGCCAGATCATTGAGCAGGTAGACTGCACTCGATACAAGGCAGAATAATACGAAAGCGATAACTGTCCGCAGCAGAGGTTCAGGCTGTAGGAATTTTCCATCGAACACGAGCGCAGCAAAAACCACCACGTTTTTTGTCCATTGACGTGGCCGCATTGTCTTGAGAAGTGCAAGCAGTGTCTTCATAAATACCAATCCATCGTCGTGTCCGAAACCGCACGCCCTTAGCAGGTAACGGACCGGACACAGCCGCCCATGTTAGCTTGCTGTCCCGCCTCGGTCAAGTTATCGGTCATGATAATGCTTGCTCGACAAATACTATGCCAAAAATCCGTCTTGACCAACTTCTCTTCGACAAAGGCTTCTGTGAGAGCCGAGAGCAGGCGCGCCGTGTGATCATGAGTGGAGCTGTGCTGGTCGACGATAGGCCGGCAACGAAGCCGGGGCACAAGGTAGAGGAGTCTGCCGCTATCAGGGTGCGGGAAAGGCCCAAATATGTAAGCCGGGGTGGCCTCAAACTGGAGGCAGCACTCAACCAGTTCAAGATAGACCCCTCAGGATGGGTGTGCGCAGATTTCGGGGCCTCTACGGGTGGGTTTACCGATGTGCTTTTGCAACGAGGGGCATCTCGGGTTTACGCGGTCGATGTTGGGTATGGACAACTGCACTGGCGCCTGCGACAAGATAAACGGGTGATCGTCATGGAACGAACTAACGCCCGATACCTCGAACAACTTCCTGAACCCGTGCAATTGGTTACGATCGATGCCTCCTTCATTTCGCTGCGGCTATTGCTTGAACCCGCCCGGCATCTGCTGGCCTATGGCGGCCTGATCGTGGCCCTGATCAAACCCCAATTCGAGGCGGGGCGTGGTAATGTGGGCAAAGGGGGTGTGGTGCGCGATGAGGGTGTTCACCGCCAGGTTTTAGCGGATATGCTGACGTGGAGTCTCGATCACGGCCTCTCTCCACAGGGGCTGGCCCCCTCTCCGATATTAGGCCCAAAGGGGAACCGAGAATTCACGTTATGGCTTGCCCCTCACTTGCCTCCTGCTGAGGCCGCAATATTGCTCGTGCAAGGACTTGGATAAGGCGTGATTAGCAGGCCTCCTTGCACTGCCTATACTACCACTGGCCTGACTCCATAGTGCACCTGGCGCCCGGCAAGCACGCGCAAGATCGTCGACGCAGGTCGCCATTGCAAATAATCATGTAAATCATTGGCGCTGAGGGGTTTATTGCCATTCATTAGAAAGACTCTAAACACTGCAGCTGTCAGGGGCAATGAAGCTGTGATATAGTCAGGTTCGTTCACACAGCGCATGCGCAAGCACATAAGCAAGGCATCAGCACGGGTCACCTCAGCCGTCTCGGGATCAATCCAGTCCACTTCTTCGACGTCCATACCCGCGGGGAAGCGACGCCGGCATTCTTCACAAAGCTGCTCATATAGATAAAGCCGATAGTTTTGATCATTCTCCGTCCACCACTCCCAATCGATGTGAAAAGGGGTGTTTACGGTTGGACGTTTCCAGGCCATAATCGTGATTTTCCTTTTTTGGTTGCTCGCGGCTACGTTTTGGATTATGCAATCGTAGCCTTATCGTTTTCGGACCCACGGTCATCGGGACGCGAACATAACCGAAGTCTCATGTTAGCAAAAAGTTTGGGGCGATACCGCCATCAAATGGGCAGGACTAAAAACCCCAGAAACCGCTACCCGTGTCGGTAGCATTCGGTAGTCGAGCGAGGGCGGCAAAAATGGGGCCGGGGGGCATGCGCCGAACAGCATTGACTGCACTATAAATCGACTTTACATGTGTGGTGCTTTGAGGGCTCAACTTTACTAGCTCAGGTATGATCTGTGCCACCAATTCATCCACCGACCGATCATCATCATAAATTGCGTCTGCCAGTGCGGCAACACGTTCAGCATCAGGGACCATCAGTGCAATCTGATCATCATATTCGCAGGTGATCTGCTGTCGCATCATTTGGAAGACAAGCCGGCCATCGTCGACTCTGGCTGTACGAATCCACTCTCGTTTCATGCGTTGCGGCCTAAAGTCAACGATGATCTCATCAGGATTATTCGAGCGTTCGATGGTGATGCGAGCGCCTACCGGAAGCTTGTGCTGCGCATACCACTCGCCCAGTCCGGTCACATACCGTCCTTCGTGCATGACCCAGCCCCTAAAACGATTGCCCCACCTTCCATCGATCAGCGTAACGGCGGTACAGACACCTGTTCCCCGCGGGAAGATCGAGCTGGTCGCTTCTGTCAGGGGTAGCGTACCAGAACTGAGGTGAGGGTAAATCAAGTGTATGATTACAGAGGGGACCTGAGCTGGCACGTTTTCTGCCAAGCCGCCCTGTGTCCACTCGTCGTTGATCTCCCACTCTGTCTGCAGCAGTTCTACATCGAGACCCAAGTGTTCGTAAGGTACGGGTTCATAGATCAAAGCCGGGGGAATGGCGATTGCCTCATCCGGGACAAGGCGGCGCAGATACCAGGCATGCTGCTCCATATTGCCCACTTGCACAAAACGTTCGTCGGCATGCATGGCTGTCTCGAGTGAAAAAACACGCACGGACTCAGAAACATCTGGATCAAGCTCGACAAGATCGAATAAATCCGCGGTCGAAGTCGGTTGTCCTTTCATCTCCAGAGCAGCTTCGGTTATGTTGAGCAGACCGACATCTACGGGTACCATTTGATCAGTTGTCAACCATAAAAGGCCGGCGTTGATGAAGTAGTCTGAATTCTGCCGCAAGTGCTCGAAGATGGTGTCTGCAACAGCATCGCCGACTTCATCGCAGATATCTTTTGCGGTCATCAGTTCTCCATCACCAATCAAAATGACATCGCCCTCACGGTTGAGTCTGTGGGCCGTATGCAATCCTGACGCGAACATACGCTCGCTCTGATCATCTTCGAATTGGACGGAGATCACTGAAAAATCGCCATGTTCAGGATTTTCGCCCGCACGGGTGGCAAGCACCTTGCCCAGACAGAAATCCAGCGCCAGGAAGACGATCTTGTCCCCGACGTTGTAACTGTCAGCCGGATCATAAATCAGGCCTCGGGACAATTCATTACGAATCCGTTTTTCATCGAGTTCGCTGCGCCGTTGGACAATGCTAAACACCAGGCTATCCAGGGATTGCGGTTCAGCTGCGTCGGCCAAGGTTTCGTACAAAAATTCATGGTCGCTTTCATCGACCTTATATTCTTCACGCCAAAAGGCGGGGTTTTGCGTTCTGCGCTGAATCACGCTTCAGCCTCCAAATCATCTTTTCTACATGTATTGATACTTCGAAAATTAAGCTTCTGACCATTGCGATTTTAGCATTGGCAATTCGTAGCCGCAATGCAGCTTGGAGATTGCTTCACTAAACGACCATCGCTCGTCACTGGCAGTGACAGGCGATGGTTATTTTACGGTGTAATCAATTGGAATATGTCTATTTATTGGTGGAATACAAGCAAACGACCGCCGAAATGGCGATCTAACACTTCATTATAGCTAAAAGCAGCAAGCGGGGCAAAGAATCAACGATCTTCTTGGAACCCTAAGCCCTTGCACATATACGAGACCTGTGGGGTTTGGGCAGGTAAAGGTGCGTGGATAACGATTAAGGTTTTCATGTTGCTTTGAGTAGCGTAAATCACAGGACTGCTCACTCAGATTCCGAACCCCCACTGAGACTTGACAGGTAGTCATCTGCCCAGGAAGGACGAGAAGGGCATACTCCTTTAGCGCTTCTTTGAGCGGCGATGGGCTCGGCCTCGAACATGCTTGCAACTGCTTGTAGGACTGCGTCGCCTTTTGGTTCGAGAAGATAAGCTACGGTGCCGTCCAGTTTCTTTGTTTCATCAGGCCCCAAGACGGTCACCTTGACGTTCTCCATATCGACATCTAACCCCAATTTAGCATAACGTACTATATCGACGACGCCGATATCTGAGGAGAAGTTTTTACCAAGAATGCCAATGAATTCAGGAAGGCGGGGCAACAGGCCTAATTGCAGGACCTGATCACGCATGGCCATCAACACGATCTGCTGACGGCTGCGTCGTCCCCAATCGTTCCCCCGATAACGGTAGGTCACTAGTTTCAGCGCATCATCACCACTCATGTTCTGCAAACCGGCAGGCATATACAACACTTTGTACTGGTCAGAGACACCAACTTCTGGCGCCAGTTCCCAGATATCGCAGGGTAAGTCGATATCTAAACCACCGATCGCGTCGACGATTTGCACAAACCCCGAGCGGTGGAGACGGCCATAATGGTCTAGACGCACCCCAAAGTTATGCTGGAATACTTGCTTCCACAACCCAACCGCTCCCTCTGTATGCTCTGCATAGCCGGTAACATCTACCGTATTGATACGCGCTTTATGTCCCCAGGGGTAGGCTATCAGCAAATCACGGGGGAAACTGACAACGCCAACACGGGGCGTGCTCCAATCAATAGCCACCAGCATGATCGTATCAGCCCGCCAGCCACCGGATCCTTCGCGCCGATCTGTTCCCACCAGCAGAATGTTCTCGGTGTTTTCGAGCTGTAAGAGCGGTGGAGCGGGTGTGGGGATACAGTTTTCGTCGAGCCAACAATTTAGAGCAGCCTCCGTTACGCCGTCGACAGGTTCATCCGCTGGTGGGGCCTCGCCTGCGGGTACTTCTGGCGTGGGTGTCTCTGTGTCGGGGGGAGCAAGGGTGAGTGTGGGAGATGCTGTACTTGTTACTGTTGGACTGGGCTCGGGTGTCTCGGTAGGTAAAGCAGTGGATGTAGGAGCAGGGGTATTGGTGGGGTTAGGTGTGGCGGTAAAAGTAGACGAAGGTGTAGCTGTCGCTGAAGAAGTGGCGCTTGCAGGAATGGCCGTTGGGGGTTGAGCAGTAGCCACACTTTCTGGGCCAGATGATGACGTCGCCAAGAGAGTGTTGCAGGCAGCAAGCGTAAGGGCAATTAGGATTAGTGCGAATAAACGGAATAGCATGACTTAGGACAAGAACACGGAGAAGGATTGAAGATTGAAAACTGAAGATTGAAGATTGGCCTTGAGTGAATCTCCAATCTCGAAAAAGTGCTTGGTTTTTTCTGAACGGATACTTACCTGCAGTTGGCTGGTTTGCCTGGATCTTTGAGGATGGTCGGTTGCTCAAATAGATGTTCGATCTTCTCTTGGATTTTTTCCCAGCGGGGCAGTAGCACAGCAGCGCCCGCGGGTGTCCGCCAGCTTCGCGTTTCTTTGAATCCAATGCTGTAGCCATGTGCAGACCTGGGATCGATCTGCAACGCAAGTCTGGATAGGGCGATGATGTCGGTGAGGCCTAGATCTGTTTCGATTGTGCCTTGCAAGGCGTCATACAACGCCGGCAGTCGGGGGATGATATTCACTTCACGAGCACGTTTTCTCATTGCAAACATCAGTTGCTGCTGGCGCCTGGTGCGGTCGATGTCGCTGGTGGTCTTACGTTGGCGGGCATAGTCTAATGCGAAGAATCCATCCATATGATATTCGCCAGGCTGCAGGGTCATCCAAACCCTTTGTGAGCTGCCCGGTTCACGGGGGAAATCGCCAGTGATCGCGCATTGCACGGTGAGGTCGACGCCGCCCAGCGCATCGACGATATCTTTGAAGCTATCGAAACTGAATTTGATATGATGGTCGATGCGGATGCCGAAATTGCGGGCAATGGTCTCCTTTAGCAATCCAATGCCTCTTCCATCGGGATATCTGTTGAGTTCACCCCAGAACGTAGCCGTATTGATGCGATTGTCGCCGACAGTGGGGATCTCGACCCACAAATCACGTGGCAGCGACAGAACCCCTACATGTCGGGATTCGAAATCGACCGCCGCTATCATGATGACATCCGAGCGCCATGGAACACCCGATCTTCGTTCATCAGAACCGATCACCAGGATATTGAGCGTGTTGTCCAGGCCTTGGGGGAGGGCCACAGCAGATACTTGTTCGTCAGGTTCTGCTACCGTTGCCACTCCCTCTGGTGTGTCTGTTGGCGTAGCGGTAATGAAATTGGGTGTAGCCGTTGGCGGACCTGTCTGCTCGGTGTCAGCACTTACTACCACTACTACAGTGGCCTTAGGTTCTGACGAGGGTTGTGGAACTGGCGTCTCAGTCAGATAGAGGGGAGGGGTCGCAGGCACCTTGAGACGGATAGGTGTACGCAACGGCACTGGCGTGGCAACCTGTGCAACTTCTATCTCAGCTGTATTGGTGACAGCCACCGCTGAATCTGATTGGACCGCATTCGATTGCTCAGTCGTTGGGTTATCCAGCTTCGGGGGTGTTACACCAGGGATATTGATGGGTCCTGTCGCCGGGGTAACGCTGACAGATGGTTCTCCGATCAGGGCGGTCGCGCCACTACTGCAGGCTGAGGCGATAACTAAAAGAGGAATGAGTAATAGTAGGAATATAAAGGAACGCATAGTCCACCTATCGTGATGGGGGGGAGTAGGACCGAAAATTCGAGAACTTACTGAACTCTTTAGCCATTTCAGGGAACGATTCCGTAAATCAATCTGTCCTGAGACCTATAGTGGAACTGTCTGGATACCAGTCGGGATGTAGGAAGGGAGCCAGGGCAAATATGACACCTTGCGCAAATGCTGCATCTCTTTGCACAAGACCATCTGTCAATACGCCGATGGCGCCAGAATCGTGGCGAGTACCTTGTCGACCAAGCCAGCGATCGATAGCAGGCCCTAATTCTACGCCCAACCTTACTTCCTCCGCCAATCGAGGCGGTAGGAGCACACGCCCGGTGCTGGCGGCGCCCAAGCGCCCACCTCCATCCAGGATAGCTACCCAACCCAGCAGGTAGTCACCGCCGGGCCCCCGCTCGATACCTCCCTCCAAGCCAATGCCCAGATCTGAACTGGAATGTGTGAGGGCGAACTGAGCACGATTGCTGGCGCCCAACACTGTTTCAGCAGCGCCAAAAGGCTGGGCGCCAACACCAGAGGGAGCATCACAGGCATCGACCGTGACATTTGGCCAGCGGCCGGCCAGGGCCTGGCGAACAGCTCGTAACTTTGGCCGGCTGGTCGAGCCTACTGTAGCTTTGACAGCGTATTCTTGGGGAAGGGGGTGGTTGAGCACGATTACGGTGTCGTCAGGAAAGAGACTCTTGGAGACGCATCTCTTTGAGATAGGCTAAGATGGTAGGCGTAATCCCGGTAAGATCGGAAATATCCGCGAATCGTTGCGCACCCGCTCCCCAGACCAAAAGAGGGACAGGATTGTAGGTATGGCCCTTGGTGGTGGGGTCCTCGAGATTGCCGTGATCTGAGGTGACGAGCAATGTGGCCTGTGGTGGCAGATGCTCTATCACCCCCGCAAGCATGTCATCGATGCGTAAAAGTGTCTCTACGGGCGACATGTCTATACGCCTGTGTCCGGCCAAGTCGGGAAGGAAAGTCTCGTAAAGCACCAGGTCGTAGTCTAGCGCCAGTGCGGCAAGGCGTTCACCGGCAAGTGATGCCGGCACATAGGGCAACTCTGGCGCATAACTAGCGCGAGCGATCTCATGGGTGATATCCCAGTAGACAGCCTTGCCCTGGCTCAGATCGTCGATATCACGAAAAGGCAATTCGGCGGCGATGTTGGTCCAGGTGGTGGCCGAGTGGCGATTGCGCCGACGAGCGGCAGAATCCCAATACTGCTGGCTGAAAGCGTTGGCAAAGGTCACTCGATGCCCTGCCTCATTCGCCTGCTTGAGGATACTGTGTTCAGCGATGGTCTCACGCAATGCACGTGTGGGAAAGGCGCTGATGTGCATGCCTTCCAGTTGAGGGCCATTGACCCCTGTAAAAAGGGCTGTTTGCCCGGTGGCGCTCTGTGGTAAACCTTGCACACCCAGGCTGGCATCGATGGGTTTGGCAAGTTGATTAGGCGCACTTAGCCCGGCGCCCGTAACCAATCTGCCGCCACAAAGCCGTTCGAAAGCAGGTAATTCGGCAACGGAGAAAGGGTTCTCCACTGAGTCGGGTCCTATGCCAATGCCATCCAGAAATACAAATAAGAACATATCAGCTACGTCAGCTCAATACCATATTGGCCTAGTAATTGCCGCCGTACATAATCCAGGGCGTAGATCGCCAGCCAACTACTAGAGAACTCGTCGATCCCACCCACTTCAAATCGTTGAGTCATAACGGTATGTGGTGTAGCCAGGCCCAGCCAGGTCTCACCGCGATCGTCCGACCAAAAACCTTGGCCGGGTTCGGTCGTTCCCAACAAAACCAGCGCATAGTCGGCGGCGCTGCGTGTCCGCAACCGGGTGGCAACGGCTACAACGCTTTCCCGGTCCAAGCTCACAAATGTGTCGGGGCTCAGGCTCTCCGCCAATGAGGATAGGGTGTTAGCCTGGATCGTCTCACCAAGAACGCCCATCTCGCTATCCCGAAAACTGGATGCGATCCGACCTGCCGTATTGGTTTCTGCAATAGCCAGAATCGCCGATTGTTGCTTTAGCAAATTGGCCACAACGCTGCCAAGCGTATCGCCATCAGCGCCATATATCCAGCGTCCAAGTTCATCACGTAACTCATCTTCCACCGTTTCGATTAGCGCCTGAGCCTCAGTTACAGTGGGGGCGCTCGCCGTAATCCGCACATCCACCCTGCCCAAATGGGCGGCCAATCCGACTGTTGGATTGTGGACAATCATCAGGTGAGCAATCCGATCATCGATGGCGCTCTCCCCGATCCCCGCTGTGTGCAGTGTGCGTGTTACGAGCACACGGGCACGATCGCCGGCTCGCTCTTGTAAAAAGGGTACCACCCAGTCTGCCATCATCCGTTTCATCTCTCTGGGCACACCCGGTAAACAGATGACCATGCTACCATCGCTTTCGGTCAAAAATCCTGGGGCGGTGCCGATAGGATTAGGGATCAAGGTAGAGCCGGAAGGCAGAAACGTTTGCCTGAGATTGTTCTCTGTAAGGGTACGTCCCCACCTCGCAAACATCGCTTGTAGATCTTCCACAATTTCCCGCCGTTGCTCCAGAGGACGGCCACTGGCATCTGCCACCGCTTCACGAGTTATATCGTCTATTGTGGGTCCGAGCCCTCCCGTGACGATGATGACATCCGATCTGGCTGCGCCCAGCCGTAATACATCGGCCAATCGCCGACGATTGTCCCCTACCGTTGTCTTGTAAAAGAGATTCAGCCCTAGTGAGCGCAGTTCACGGGCGATGTAGGTAGCATTGGTATCTACGATCTCCCCCAAGAGAAGCTCGGTGCCAGTTGTTATGATCTCTGCATTCATAGATGTCGATTGCGCTGGTAGTTTTCGATGGTGTCTTGGTAGATATCCACGAGCCGGCTGCTCAGGGCAGGGACGCTGTAACGTCGGGCATTGGCACGCGCAGCCTCACCCATTGCTTGCGCCTTATTGCCGTCTCGTGCCAATGAGAGGATCGCCCGGGCAACATCCTGCTCATCTTCTCGTGCGACAATCGTATCGACATTTTGTTGTGCCACATCCAACAGGGCCGGGCATCGCACAATGACGAGGGGCAAACCGGCCGCCATCGCTTCGAGGATCACCAGGCCTTGCGTCTCGGTCGTAGAGCAAAAGATGAACATATCAGCTCGGGAAAGTTCCAGCGGCACCTGCTCAAAGGGTATCGCCCCCGTAAACTCAACCCTGCTCTGTATCTGCATACGAACGGTATCTGCTTGCAGTTTCGCCAATTCAGGGCCATCACCAATGATACGCAAGTGCAAGCGTGGGTCCTGGCGGGCGGCCCGAGCAAAAGCCCGAAGCATCAGTTCGACATTTTTTTCTTTGGCGATTCGGCCTACATAGATAAGGTCGATTCTGTGTGGATCTGAGAATGGCAGGACATCACGACGAGGAAACAATGTCAAATCAACCGGTGTCGGCAGGATGTCCACAGGACCCTCCACGCGATAACTAGGTAAGAGATCACGAACTCGAGCCGACGGTGCGATCACCCTGTCTACTTTGCGCACATAATCACCGATCAATCGACGCACGATCTGCTTGACAATGTCGGCGTCTACGCCCAGGTAGTGGGTGTATTCATGATACATTGTGTGAAAAGTGAAAACGATGGGAACATCCAATTCTCGCCCGAAACTAACCGCTTCTTTGCCCACCAGCATGGGATGATGCGAGTGCAAGATATCCAGCTTGAGCCTCGGCATCAGCCACGTAATCTGGGGGGCAACAGTGACAGGAAATGTGTACTCGATATCAATTGGCAGGGACAGGGCCGGATAGCGAAAGACAAAGGCTTCATCATCTTCATAGCCCTTACTATCCGGAGCAAAGAGCGCTACAAAATGACCCGATTGCCGCAGGCCTTGCCGATACAAATCAATTGAGCGCACAACGCCACTGATAACCGGTTTGTAGGCGTTGCAGAACATGCCGATATGCATAGTAGGAGGGTTGTAAAATACGCTGACCTGAAGGTGACGATCTGCTCAGACGCCCAAACGGGCTTGAGTAAGGATGTTACGAAAATGGCGCATTGCTAGCTCTCGCCCTTCATCTTCTCCCTCTTCGGCCTCCATCTGATCGATATTGCCCTGTAATATGTCGAGGAATTCTTGATTGACAACTTCTTTATTCTCGCGTAGTAAAGCCCTGGTTTCATGGGGATAGTCCGCTTCGCCGAGCTTTAAGAGCAGCAGTAGCTCGGGGGGCATGGCGCCTTGTATTTTGCTAACAATCAGGTCGTACAACGAACGCAAGCGAGCGACTGCGGCCGTCGCCCCCTTCTCTTCAGCGTTGGTGATATTGAGCATAAGTACGGACAGTACGGTACGGTCGAGATAAGGTAACATCTCATCGACCGCATTTTCAATGTCTTCGGCGCTGAGCAATTCCTGTATTATCTGTGCGGCTGCACCAAGTCGTTTTTCTTCAGCCTGATGAAAGTTTTGCTGTACCTCTAGCAGGCGCTCTCGTTTCTGCTTCATTTGTACCCTCTCTTCTCCAGAGAGGGACTCGATGAGAGCAGTTAGAGCCTCGAAGAACTGATAGTCTATAACTGGTGCAATAGCTACAGCAATGGCATCCAGTTCGTCAGAATCGGCATCCAACACCGCTTGCAACACTTCATCCTGGCTGGGTGATTCACCCAAGCGGGCGACCGCCTGGCGCTGCCGTTGTATCTTTTGCCCTGCGGCTGTCAGGGGCAGTAGCTTCTCGCGCAAACCAGCCAGTAACTCGGCCTGCTCCGTCTGTCCTTGGGACTCAGATGTGTTGATATAGCTGCTTATTAGCATGAAGAACTCCTCATCCAGGAATTCCTCGTTCTCTTTCACTGCGATATTGAAGGCTATGTCGTCATCACTGAGCACGGCCAGTTCTTGTATTAGATTAACTTTTTTGCGATTGGCTGCAATCATGTCAGGCGTGATGCCGTCGAATCCGAGTATCTTCTCAACAAGACCTTCCATTGTAAGGAATTGCTGAGGAGCAAGCATGTAGCCTCGCCGCCGTTCGGCGGGTAGGGCGTCCATCAGCGCTTTAGTCAAATCACCGATTGCCTTTTGGCGCTGTGATTCTGCCATGTTGAGCTGTTGGGGCATAAATATCCCTAAAAACTCGTTTTCGGGATCATGGTAAAGGATTGGTGTGGCCAGATAATTGACATTTTGGCAACTAGGGCATTGGCTGGCATTTAGCTGGCCTGCTAAAAATATTTGTTTGAGTTCGGGCGTCTGTCCTACATCGATAATACTGAAAACGGGTGCTTGATAACCAAAACTGCATTGTGGGCACTGCAAGGAGATGTTTGCTGGGCGGAACATATAGATATACCAATTAGGAGTTGTTGGGTTTGGATATTTGATGCGCGACTGTATAGTTTAGCACGCCGTCATTAACTTGGCCTAACCCAGCGAATCCAATGCTGCAGACAGCCCCAACAGTTCTCGCAGTGCCTGCTCGGTTAGGACGGGCACGCCCAATTTCTCGGCCTTTGCCAGTTTGGCGCCCGCGCGCTCACCCGCCAGTAGGTAGTCGGTTTTGCTTGAAACTGATCCTGTCACTTTTCCGCCATGTTCCTTGATCACTGCCGCCGCTTGCTCCCGGCTCCATGCCGGCAGTGTTCCCGTGATCACAAAAACCTTTGCCTGTAGCGGTTGCACTCCTTCAGACACTTTAGGAACCAGGGACAGTTGTAAGCCAGCCTGAGCCAAGCGCGCCACCGTGCGTTGGTTAGCCTCTTGAGCGAACCAGACCGACACCGATTCTGCTATGCGAGGTCCGATACCGTCGATGGCCGCGAGTTCATTGACGTTCGCCCCGGCTAATGATGAAAAAGAATGGTAATGTTCGAGCAACAATTCGGCCACGATACCGCCCACAAAATGGATGCCAAGCCCTGTCAACACTCTGCTTGCCGGTTGCTGCTTGGATGATTGCAGTGCGGCAAACAGATTATCCACCTTTTTCTCACCATAGCCTTCCTGTGCCAGCAATCGATCACGATGTTTGGGTAGATCATAGATATCGGCAATATCTTCGATGTACCCCTCTTTGACAAACAGTTCGGCCTGCTTAGAACCAAATCCAGCGATATCCATGGCTGCTCGCGACACAAAAAACTCGACTCGCCGCACCAATTGTGCCGGACAGGCAGCATTCTCGCAGTAATAGGCCACTTCACCGGGATACCTCACGACAGCAGTGTCGCACACCGGGCATCTCTCTGGCATCGACCAAGGCGTTTCATCGCCCGTACGTAGCTCAAGCACGGGGCGTAACACCTGGGGGATCACTTCACCCGCTCGCTTGATCACGACGGTATCACCGATGCGAAAATCATTGTCGGCGATATGGTCGGCATTGTGTAAACTGGCTGAACTCACGGTCACACCACCGATATGGATCGGTTCCAGCACGGCGCGAGGGGTCAATACGCCTGTTCGACCCACCTCGACCGTGATATCCAGGAGTTTAGTTGTGGCTTCGGCGCTGGGATATTTGTAGGCTACGGCCCAACGTGGGTCTTTACCGGCATATCCCAACCGTTCCTGCAAACCAAAGTTGTTTACTTTTATGACAAGTCCATCGACTTCGTAGGATAAGCCATCCTTATGATCAGCCCATTGTTCACAATAAGAGACCACTTCGTCGAAGTCCGAAAACAGTTTCGTTTGATCGACGGCGACAGGGAAACCCATATCAGCGAGGTACGCCAATGCATGCGACTGCCCCTCTGGCGCTCCCTCCCCTTCGAAAAGCACGATGCGATACGCCCAAAGATCCAACGGGCGGGCGGCGGTCACCGCAGGATCCAGATTTCGCAGGGCGCCTGCAGCCGTATTACGAGGGTTTACATAGCGCTTGCTGGTAAGTTCTTCTTGCTGGCGCTGAAAGCGGACGAATTCCGCTTTGTTGATGTAAGCTTCGCCTCGAACAATCAACCGCGCCGGCGCCGCCGGGCCGCGCTCTTGCAAAGGGATCCGCAAGGGCAGGGTGCGAATCGTACGTAGATTGGCTGTGATATCTTCACCAAAGAGACCGTCACCGCGAGTGGCGCCCAATACAAATAAACCATCCACATAATGCAGTACCACGGTTAGGCCGTCGATTTTGGGCTCAACCACATAGTTTAGGGCTGTTCCCTCTGGCAACAACCGCAGCATTCGCTCTCGCCAGGCGTACAACTCTTCGGGTGTGGTCGCATTGCCCAGTGAGAGCATGGGCAGAGGATGCTCCACCTTTTCAAAGCCCTCGGCTGGGGGGGCGCCGGCGCGCTGTGTAGGAGAATCGACGGTGACGAGATCAGGATAGGCCTCTTCTAGTTGCTCCAACTCGCGGAACAGCGAATCATAAGCTTCATCGCTGATCTGGGGATCATTGAGCACGTAATAGCGATAGGCGTAATTGGCGAGGGTCCGCCTCAGCCTCTCCGCCCGATCCGCATTCTCTTTTGCCATCTAGCCACCGCTAGGGATCAGGAAATCTTGTGCACCCCACCCGATGGTTCCGTCATCGGCTTGCAGGCGCCACCAGATGAAGTCATCCGCCTGATCGGGTCCACCCACGACCTTTAGCACCGTGCCTTCGTCAAGGATGGCGATGGTTACGTAGGTTGATCCTGGGCCAGTGCGGAAACGCATACCCGCATTATCGGTGTTAGCAACCTGCACCCTAGACCCCTCAGGAAAGATACCGGAAACGGGGGAATCTGATGGGGCCTCTGGCGTCGTAGCTGAGTCGCTGCTCCCCGGCGTGCCATCATCAGGGAAGGCAGTGGGTGTGAAGGTAGCGGCTGACTGTTGTGGTGTCGCAACCACCTGTACCGTTTCCGAGGGCTCGACCTCAGTCGAACCACCTGTGCGGGCGCCGCAGGATTGAATCAGCAACAAGATGACAATCACAACGATAGCAACCCCGGCGATAATGAGGATACGGCCACCCCATGGTGAAGGCTTCGACTCAGTCGACGCCAGATCGTCATCCCCGGTGAGATACAACTCGTTGCTCTCATAGTAGTCCCCGTCGTCGTGGCCAGATCCTACAGGGGCGCCGTCACCGCCCTCTGACCAATACAGGTCTTCAGAGTCATCGGGTGAGGGTTCAAATCGTCTTGGATCATCAGACATTTTACTCACTCCCTTTCTAGTTGTGACAGACCCATTTCCACTTAAGTCGGTCTGTCGTGTGTATTGGGACGATGGCTACCTGGTTGCAATGAATCATAGACTTACGACAACCGTGATCGATTGACGCTCTCGCGAAGGATTATACCATTCTACCCCTTCACTGCTATAATTCGTTTGTTAGAGGTCATCCCAGTTACCTGGGAGAGCCTCTTTTTCTCAGTACAAGGTTGTGTAGGTGGCGTCGATTCGAAGTTCTGATCGATTTACCACAAATCAACGCACTTTCTTGATGATATTCTAGCACATAGTGCAAGGTTCCTGCCGAAAAGACTCACACAAACCTTGCAGTCTTTGATAAATGGGTCTTTTCTCGTACTTGATTGCCGCAGTTTCATCCAATAAAGACCAGAACCGGCGATACCAAACGCCGGTTTTATAGTGACAATGGAGTCAATCATGCTTGCAGAACTGTCTGTACGTTCGTTTTTGGGTCAGTTGGCCGGAGGGAGTGCATCACCGGGTGGTGGAGCAACAGCAGCACTGCATGGGGCCCAGGGCGCTGCACTGATAGCAATGGTGTGTAATCTCACCATCGGGCGCAAGCGATATAAACATTTAGAGCCGCAAATGTTGGCATCACGCCAGCATGTGCAGATATTACTTGCTCAACTTACCGATCTGATCGACAGGGACGCCGGCGCATACGACGGCGTGATGGCTGCCTACCGCCTGCCTAAACAGACGGCAGAGGACCAACAAATGCGGAGCGAAGCCATTCAGGTCGGCCTTGAAGACGCCACCCGTGTGCCACTTGAGACCATGGATGCTTGTCTGAAGGTACTAACAGTGGGCGAATCCGTGCTTGAACTTGGTAACCCTAACGTCGTTAGTGATGGCGCGGCCGGGATATTGGCAGCTCACACCGGCATGCTTACAGCAGCTCTCAATGTTCAAATCAACCTAAATGCGATTCAAGATGAAGAGTTTATCCAAGAATCCAAAACGCGCATGGCCGCTCTAAAGGCCGCGGGAGACAACGCTCGTTTACGTTCCTGGGCATTGGTTGAGGAACGACTCGGCATGTGATCATATGAGAATGATCCATTATGGCCGGCGAATAGTTTGATGTCTGCCAATTCATCCATGGCGGTACCAAGCCAAAAGACATCCACCGATACCAATAAGATGGGGCGGTATGTCGCCGTGTTGGGTTTTTTTCTGTTCTCGACATTGCTCCTGACCTGGCCGTTGGCGAGATCGTTCGGGACTGCGATTCCGGGAGATGCCTTCGATGGCTGGCAAAATTTCTGGAATCTATGGTGGGTGAAAGAGGCGTTGCTTGAACAGCACTCCCACCCTTATGTGACCGATGCCCTTTACCACCCCACAGGTGTTTCGCTCTGGTTTCAGACAATAAACATTTTCAATGGATTGGCCAGCTTGCCAATTCAGTTGGCAGGCAATCTTTTTTGGGCCTATAACGCAGTCGTTCTGTTCAGTTTCGCGGTTGCCGGTTTCGGCGCCACTTTACTGGCACTGTATGTGTTATGTCAAGCCGGAGCCACACCGGGGTGGCAACTCTGGGCTGGAGCCATACTGGCGGGGGTACTATTTACATTTTCGCCATTCCATTTCGCACATCTTCTGGGACATATGCAGGTGTTCAGTCTGGCATTTATTCCTTTTTATGTGCTTTACATGCTTCGCGCCCTGCCGCCCAATGAGGGCAGGCTGCACAGTCGTGACGCCGCGTTTGCAGCCCTATTTCTGATCTTGGCTGCGCTCTGTGACTGGTATTTTGCTCTTTATCTGGGATTATTCAGCGGCCTCTACCTGCTGTGGTTGTTGGTGCGAAGACAGTTATGCTGGAGTCATGTAGGCGCACTGGCTATGATTTACGGATTGACAGGGCTGGTGATTGCTCCACTTCTGGCCCCCATGATAAGCGAGAGTGTTCGCTTTGACTTCATGAAGCCGCCGCCAGGCCAGGTGGTTGACTTGAGCGCCGATGTATTGGGCTTTCTTATACCTTCGGGCCAGCACACTGTTTGGGGTGAATGGGCAGGTCGTCTTCGCCAGGGTTTGCCGGCAAGCCCTAGCGAAAATACCCTGTTTATTGGTGTGATTCCTTTGCTTCTCGCAGGCTATGGGCTGGCCCTGCGACGATTGAAATTGGCATTTTGGGCGATTGCCGCCCTTGTATTCGTGATTTTTGCCCTGGGACCGGTTCTGCACGTTGCTGGAGAGATCGTCACCCTGCCCGGGGGAAGCGCACTGCCCTTGCCGTACGCTCTCCTCCTCAAGATACCGTTTGTCGAAATCGCTCGAACTGTCGCCCGCTATGATCTTTTGGTTACTTTGAGCGTTGGCGTTCTTGCCGGCGGTGGCCTTTACAGCCTTTTATTAGCGCGCCCCAATAAATGGTTGGCCGCGATCGTAATCGCACTTGTCATGTTCGAGTTCTCTCCGATCCCTTATCCAGTTAGCCCTCCCGACACGCCATCATGGTATAATGTTCTCGCAGATGATGATCGCTCAGGCGCTGTACTCAACCTACCAATGAACTGGGACCGACCAGGCTACTTGCTCTACCAGACGCTGCATACCAAGCCTCTGAGCGCAGGGTACATCAGCCGCAATGATCCTCGCACCTATCCGAGCAGAATCCCGGTTCTCAGCGACTTTCGCCATCTTCAGCCCGATATCAACGCTGCCGATGTCGGCGAGTATGCGCCAACGATCTTCGAATTCGCAGATATCCGTTGGGTCGTTGTTGATAGATACAAGATGCCCGGCGGCAACACGCTCACGGTGACAGAGAACCTGATCACTGAGATTTTCGGAGATCAGAAACCGCTCTACACAGATGACAGGCTTACAGTATACGAAACCTGGCATAACAAAAATGTAAGGCCATTCATCGAGATCGGATCCGAATGGGGTCCTCTACAGGCTGGCCCCGCTCGCTTGCTACCTGATAGCGCAACCATTATCATCCACAGTCCCGACTCGACAGAGATGCGGCTGGTAACAGTCTCAGATGCAGATGATTCGACCAGCATTCACCTGGAAGGCAAGAACGGTGATGCCATTACCGCCGATGTTGGGATGGAATCAACCTGGCTTCTAGCACTCGATCCGGGCCCAAACACTTTCACGATTGGTACAGATGAGCAAGCCGGCATTCTGATCCAGTCACTGCGGCTTGAAACCCCAGACAACTAATATCAGTAGATCATTTGATCATTCGTCAAGGAGGACGTCGATGAGCATTACCAAAGATACACAGATCAATAACCGTACTCAAACATACATCGCCCGAGATGAAATCAACATCTCACCCTCGTACACCCGCAGCTATCCATTTGTCATGGAGAGAGGGCAAGGTTCGGAGGTGTGGGATGTTGACGGCAGGCGATATCTCGACTTCACAACGGGCATCGCCGTCACCAATACCGGGCACGCTCATCCTGCAGTGGTCGAGGCCATCAAGGAGCAAGCCGATAAGTTTATTCATATGTCGGGAACCGATTTCTATTATGCGGGACAAATTGAATTGGCCGAACGCCTCAATCGACTGGCGCCCATATCTGGCCCCAGCAAGGTCTTCTTCGGCAATTCAGGAGCCGAGGCCATCGAAGCGGCGATGAAGCTGGCGCGTTACTACACCGGCAGATCAAGATACATTGCCTTTTACGGGGCTTTTCATGGGCGCACGTTTGGAGCGCTCTCATTGACAGCGTCGAAATCGATACAGCGACAAGGATTCGGACCTTTGTTGCCTGGCGTATCCCACGCCCTCTACCCAAACAGCTACCGAAATCCCTGGCCCGGACAAGATCCTGGCGAAGCCGCTGTGGCATATATCGAAGACCACCTTTTCGCCACCACCGTCCCGGCCGATGAAGTCGCGGCCATTATCGTCGAACCCATTCAAGGAGAAGGGGGCTACATTGTACCTCCAGATTCCTTCTTGCCTGGCTTACGCTCCCTCTGTGATCGGCATGGGATCCTTCTGGTCTTCGACGAAGTTCAGACCGGCATGGGGCGCACAGGTAAACTATTCGCAAGCCAACATTGGCAGGTCGAACCTGACATTATTTGTTTGGCCAAAGGCATTGCCAGCGGTATGCCGTTGGGCGCGATCATCGCCCGGAGTGAGGTAATGACATGGCCCCCCGGCGCACATGCCAGCACCTTTGGCGGGAATCCCCTGTCCTGTGCTGCCGCAATGGCTACACTGGACCTCTTGGAAAACGGGATGGTGGAATCCGCCGCCAGCAGTGGTGACTACCTGAAATCTCGATTGTGCGCGATGGCAAACAAATACCCTCAGATCGGCGATGTCCGTGGTAAGGGTCTGATGGTTGGCGCCGAGTTCGTAACGAACGTAACGAGCAAAGAACCAGCGCCCGAGCTACGCGACCAGGTCGTGCAACAAGCCTTTGAGCACGGGTTACTGCTGCTGGGTTGCGGCCCTAACTCTGTACGATTTATCCCGGCCCTTAACATACCACGCCCACTTCTTGGCGAAGGGCTCACGCTATTCGAGAGGGCTCTTGGAGAAGCGTTAGAGATGATGAATTAGGCGCGCGCCCAGCATGCTCGATCCTGGTCTCTTGTCTGACAAGGTGAAGGGGTGACTTGGTGACAAGGTGATCACTTCGTTACCAAGTCCATTGATACCAGTGAAGTCTGGACACTCGCCGGGCGCTAAGGGCGTCACGACATGAACCGGGGTCGTTGTGCTTCACTTAGGATTGAGAATTCAATAACTTGCGGAACTCTACCGTCATTTAAGGAAGCAAATCGGCAAGTTATTCTGTCCTAAGTCCTTATCTTGTTTCTTGTTCCTTCAAAGCCAACTTACGAGCGCGGCCATATAGATAATAGAGATTCGCACGATGCAGCTGTTGCACTAACCCACCCAGGGCAATTGAGGAAAGACCACAAGATTCTAAATCAAGGGTATTGAGTTCCTCTTTACCACCACCTGATTCAAAAACTTCTGCGGCATAGGCTTCAACCTTATCAAGATACGCCAGATGTGAATCCATGACGCTGTGGACTTCACCTCGCAGCAACACCTCTCCATGTCCTTGCACAACATCTTCGACAGGTGATAGTTCATGGATAGCCCACAGTGAGCGGCGCAGATCGTTGATATCACCATTGATGAAATAAGGGACAGGCATGACCGTATCACTTGCAAAGAGGACTTTTTCCTCCTTGAAGAAAACGTTGATCACATCTGGTGCGTGGCCAGGCGAATGTTGCATTACCAGTGTAAAATCTCCCAGGCGAACACTTGCTTCTTGATCTGTTAACAAAGTCGGCATACGAAGATAAACTTCAGCCAGACTGGCATTCCGTTGTCTTGCCTGATTGAGTGCCGGACGCGTTTGCCTGATTAACAATTCTCGCGACAGCAAATGGCCGATGACCTCTGCCCCGGGAAACAAATAGGCGCCATACACATGGTCCGCATGGGAATGTGTGAGAATGATATATTTGACCTCGGATATCAATCTCTTGCGCACAAAGTTTTTGATCTCTCTGGTCTCTTGAGGAAAAGGAAGCGTATCTATTAGGATACAACCCTCGCCCGTTGTAATTAAACCAGCATTGACTTGTGCATATAGGCCGCTCCGAAAAACATAGGCATGTTCAGAGACGCGTTCGCGCAATACCATAGTGCGTGTTGACTCCAAAGACAGGGTGCAAGGCGCCCTTACAAGAGATCAGCGCTCCGATTCGAGCGCTGCCAAAAAACTAAGCATAACACACGTACAACACGTTATCAAGGGTTTGTGTAATAATTACACCGCAGAAACACGGCCAGGTTGAGTCTAACCTGGCCGTGAGATAAATATATGAGTTCAGTAGTCCCCCTTCATACCGTGTGCCTAGTTGGCTTCGAACCTGTATGTACAGGTGGGAGCCTTGATCTGGTTCCCGCCTTGCCAATCGAGGGCTATCGCGTTTCCCAGAGTATGACCCGGCTCCCCTGGGTCTGGTGTTGGCTCGGAACGTCTCTGAAGCATCACGTATATAAAAGGGAGCTACACAGGAAGCATAGCATATTGTCGTGCCCCTGACAAATAGATTTCGAGGTGACTGAGGAGGTGATCTGTCATTGGTTTCGTCCTGTGGCCGATCCAGCTTTGTAAGGAAATCCACACAGAATTGCGCCTGTATTACCCTTATGTTATAGTCCAATCCATAGTATCAAATCCTAAACTATACATAGTATTATCGACGATGAGGAGCATCTCATGACTGCACGAATTATTGATGGCAAAGCCATCGCCGCCACCATTCGTGGCGAAATCAAAACCGAAGTCGACAAAATGCAAAATGAGTACGGCACGGTCCCGGGTCTGGCAACCGTACTCGTGGGTGCGCGCCCTGATTCAGCGACTTATGTGCGCATGAAAAAGAAGGCCTGCGCTGAAGTCGGCATTAAGTCTTTTGCAAATGAATTACCGGCCGATGTACAGCAAGCAGACGTTATCGATCTGATCAGAGGGCTGAATGAAAATCCGGAAGTCGATGGCATTCTGGTGCAATTGCCTCTGCCAGGCCACATCGACGAAGAAGCTGTTCTATCTGAAGTTGAACTCTCAAAGGATGTAGATGGCTTTCATCCTATCAACATCGGTCGCCTCTCGATGAAAAGGCGTGATCCGCTGTTTTCACCATGTACGCCGAAGGGCTGCATCGAACTCTTGGATCGATCTGGGATCGAGATCGAGGGCAAACGGGCTGTTGTGCTGGGCCGTAGTAATATTGTGGGTTTGCCGGTGGCGATGCTGTTACTCCATCGTAACGCTACCCTCACCATCTGCCACTCCCGCACAAAGGATCTGCCCGGCGTGGTTCGAGAAGCTGATATTCTCATCGCCGCCGTTGGCCGTACCGAGATGGTCAAGGGCGACTGGATCAAACCCGGCGCCACCATCATCGACGTGGGCATCAATTCTAAAGATGACCCTACTCGCAAACGAGGTTATCGGCTGGTGGGTGATGTAGATTACGGCGAAGCCGCTGAGGTAGCTGGAGCGATTACACCGGTCCCGGGTGGCGTGGGCCCCATGACGATTGCCATGCTCTTGCGAAATACAACCGACAGTAAGCGCCGCCGCATAGGCATGGAGTAGTGGTAAAGATCTAAGTGTTGCGTGTTGCGTGTGTTCACGAGCCATGCCTTTCTAGTAGGAATCGCGCGAATTTCAAAAGAACCCCCATACTGAAAGAAGAGCGAATGAGTTCCATTTGCTCTTCTTTTTGGTTTTACTTAGGAATGAGGGGTTTTTAATAACCGAAACCGTATATACTTGTACATATCTATAGATGGTACGTTTCCGGTTTTATTTAATCCTAAGCCTTTAATATCTATTTTTGTATTGGTCAGATAAGCTTTGCTCAAATGGCCCGCCTCTTTTTCGGAGTCGACATCCCTGAATGACGGGGTTTCACCGGCGAGAATGGCTGATACTGGGGAAGTTCGTTCCTCAGTCGATGTGCAACATGCGCTTGCCCAATACACTTATTGTCTATTTTTTTGCCTAAGGACTCAAGAAAAAATAACTCATACACATTGACCCCTATTCGCCGTTCATAGCGCCACCAAAATGTAGGAGTTATTTATTTTCGGGTCCTAAGTATGGGTATACAGGGGCCGCAAATTCTGGCAACACAATTTCAACCAAACAAGATACACTACCATTTAGTACTTTGGAGCGGTACTTATCTAGCGACTATGTGAGGTCGCTTCGTCGTGAAAGGAGGAAAGCTAATAAGGGATTTAATAAGTGTTGAGGGAACATCTATTAGCTTTCACTAACAGCGCACAGACCACCATCAGTCAACATTCAGTAGCGTATGGTTCTTTGGGATTTCGCGTGGTGCTGATTTTTTCCACACTATATCTAGGCGCTGGCACAACCAGCCACTAGGTGTGGGGGCATCATCGACTGAAATTCGTAATCGTCACGCGAAGTCCCAAAGAGCCTAGCGTATTCAATCACATAATTGGCTCCACTGAAAAAAGGTCGAAGCACCTAACAATGGTCGAGATCACAGCGAAATTGGCGGGATTTGAACGCAGTTTTCTCCGTGGACCCCTATGATTTTCTCTGCGATCTCTGCGTCCTTTGCGGTTAATGGACTTTTTTCAGTGGACTCAAAATTTATAAGCGATGCGGTGAAATGTCAAGAGGCAAAAAGCGTTGAGATTCACCGAACAGCAAGCAGGGGGCAATACACCTGCCCTGGAACCTTAAAAACAGAAAACAAGTGATGGAAAGCAAGTAGAAGTTGACGACCTAAAGGAAAGGTCGGAGCTTAATCGCTAGGCGTCTGCCTCAGTCGATAAGGTTCGTTGGTCGTCAGCAGCCGCACAACGAACCGAGTCAACTTGCGAGCGGTAAGGACGATGGCCCGCTTGTGTTGATGTTTGCGGGCTTCGTGATATTTACGTTGATAGTAGGCTTTGTACTCAGGGGCGTGCAATCTCACCGTCTGAGCAGCTTCGCAGAGGTAGTAGCGAAGAAAGCGATTACCGCTGCGAGCCAAAGGAGTATCTTGAGCTTGGAGATCACCGGACTGGGAACGAGGCCACTTGAGACCGGCATAGCTGGCGACTTGAGCTTCGTTGTAATCGAAGCGAGCAAGGTCGCCCAGTTCAGCGATGATGCCGGCGGCGAAGACGGGGCCAATGCCGGGAATAGTTTCCAACGTTTGAGGGATGGGCTCCATCTGGGCAGTGATGGTGGCATCAGTACGCCGGATGAGATCCTTGAGGAGAGTGATGTGGCGGAGATTGAGGGCAATGATGTCATTGATCACAGATGCCCATTTTTCGGGAAGACGATAGGCATGTTCAGCCACCTGCTGCAGTTTGCGAGCATTCTCCTCAGGGTGAGCAAAACGACGTTTACCCTTGACATCCAACCATTCCACCAAGTCTTCGAAGGGCATGGCAGCGATTTCATCCATGGTGGCAAACTCCAACAGCACCGCCTGGCTGGTAGCGCCAAAGAGATTGCTGAAGGGCTGTTCATGGGAGTAATCGGTAGCCTTTAGGTAAACCTGGGAAGCTGTGTAACTCTTAACCCGCACCAACTCTCGTACCAGATGGTGGCGGTAGCGAGTGAGGGAACGCAGAGGCAGATAATGCTCATCCATGTCAAAGGCTCTGGGCAATTCCTTGCCGAAACGAAGACGCTCGGCGATGACGGTGGCATCCTTAGGGTCAGTTTTCTTCATCGCCCAAGGCTTTCTTGAAATGTCGAATCACCCTGGGATTGAAGGGGTAGAGATGGAGCGGCCAGTCCTCCAGTGTGGCAGAACGACTCAATTGGTCGAACAAAGGCAGCCAGTAGGTGTTCGTCGCTTCGGCCGCCACATGGATGGAACTGATACCCTCGCTCTCTGCCAACACCGCCAACTGCTGTTCCAAGTCAGCCGTGCCTGTGCGGTTGTTGGCAAAGCGCAGGCTTGCCATCTCCTGGCCTTGCCCATCCATCATTTGTGTGCTTTACTAGAGATTCTTTCTCCGTCAACTCTCGATTAAGGCGGTCACTATCGCTACCGCCCATTCGCATATCATACGAGGAGAAAAACAATGTTTATCAAAACGTGGAACGTCCTGTTAGTTGATGATGAACCTGATGTACTTAGACTCTCCAAGCTGGTGATGAAGGATTTTGCTGTCCATGGCGTGCCCATAAAATCAATACGGCGCAAAGTAAAGCCGACGCCTTGGCGTTCATCAAAAGCCAGCCGGGGGCTCAGTGGTGGCTTTCTGTCGCCATAATCGATGTCGTCATGGAAACTGATACGGCCGGTCTCGAGTTGTGCCAATACATTCGGGAGGAGATGGGCAATCAACTCACCCAGCTCTTCATTCGCACCGGCCAACCCGGCATCGCTCCTGAGCGAAGCGTTATCGACCGCTACGACATTAACGGCTATTTCACCAAAGATGAAGCCACAGAGGATAAGCTTTATACAATGATTAAGAGCGGCGTGCGCCAATTCTATTGGACTACGCTCTCGCTCGGCGTCCTGGCTTTTCAAGAAATCTTTATCGCCGACGCCGCCGGTTCACGCGAAAAGCTGGAGACTGATTTTCGACATCATATGGAAAACCTTGTGGCAGCCGGCGGCTTGGATTTCAAACGTTGTAATGCCGTAAATGACAAGGTAATAGACATAAAAGGCTGGGACGAAAGGACCGCTAGAGAATTGATGGTCAGGCTTGATGAAGAGCCCGGCAAAACACTGAGCCCCGAAGGTGACAAATTCGTTGCCAAAGATGGGCTGCTCCTCCTCAAAGCTGTAGACCAGCCGTCCCGAGTAGAATCCTGGCAGCTAGTGGAAACCGCTTTTGTACCGCCGGTGGCGGCCGCTACTATGGTCATGAATGTTAATAAAGGTCTAGGAACAGCCTGGCGCGGTGCTACTTAACTGGCCACGGCTCTTTGGGATTTCGTGACAACCTCGAATTCCAGCCGGTGGCACTCCCGCATCTAGTGCATCGTCAAGCCTTAAATTTCGGATCATTTCC
>JAAENG010000622.1 GCA_024224665.1 Chloroflexota bacterium
CGCTAACTATTTTACTAGTCGCCTCAGCAGCGGTTTCGTCGAAGGTCTGAACAATAAAATCAAAACAATGAAGCGGCGCAGTTACGGCATCCTTCGAACCGAAACTTGGTTCCAGCGCCTCTATCTGGATCTGGGAGGCTACCGTCTCTTTGCCTAAATCTGAGCACACTATATATGGGCCTGTCACGCGAAATCCCAAAGAGCCATCAATTTTATGCTCAAAATCGTCAACGCTATCCAATACCTGACACCCCTGCGTGAAGGTGGGTCGTTACCCGCGATCGTACAGGCAGATGACGGCAATCTCTATGTCATGAAGTTCGTGGGCGCCGGACATGGAGCCAAGGCGCTCATTGCCGAACTGGTGGCAGGTGAGATAGGGCGGGCGTTGGGGCTCAATGTCCCCGATATCGCCTTTATCCGGCTCGACCCGGCACTTGGGCCTTCCGAGCCTGATGCCGAAATCCATGACCTGCTCAAGGCCAGTGTGGGGCTCAATCTGGGGTTGCGCTACCTGCCCAATGCCTTTTCCTTCAACCTGCTGCTGCAACCCCCGCCCTCTGCTCGCCAGGCATCGGAAATCGTCTGGTTTGATGCGCTGGTGACCAATGTCGACCGCACACCGCACAATGTGAATATGCTCATCTGGGAGCAAGATCTGTGGTTGATAGACCATGGCTCGGCCTTGTACATCCATCATGATTGGAGGGATTACGAAACGCGCAGCCTCACATCTTTTCCCCTCATCAAAAATCACACACTGCTGCCCTTTGCCGCAGCACTGGTCGAGACAGATACCAGGCTTCGGGCCAAACTCGGGCGCTCGCTGATAGAGACCATCGTTAGTGCTATCCCCGATATCTGGCTTGATCATGAGGCGCAGTTCGCAAGCATCGATGCCCATCGCCAAGCCTACGTAACCTACCTGCTCAATCGTGTGGAGAACTCTCAACTTTTCGTCAACGAGGCCGAACATGCCAGGGCAAACCTCGTTTGATTACGCGGTGATCCGCGTTGTCCCCAATGTCGAGCGCGAAGAATTCGTCAATGTCGGCGTTATTCTCTTCTGCCGAACCCGACGCTTTCTCAGCTGCCGTATCGAATTCAATGCTGAGAGATTGTCGGCCATTGCGCCCACTGTTGATCTCGAAGGGGTTCAGGCGCACTTAGCCATTTTGGCTCATATCTGCGAAGGTGGTGTGGATGCCGGACCCATTGGGCAATTGGATATGCCCGAACGGTTTCATTGGCTGGTAGCGCCGCGCAGCACGACCCTGCAGATTTCGCCCGTCCATTGTGGTCTCTGCACCGATCCTGAGCGTGCGCTCGAACAGATGTTTGATAGACTGGTGAGACGCTGACTGAGATTGGAGATTGCTTCAACTCGCTGCTGCGGACTTTTTTAGATAACGAATGAGACCTCCAGCCTGCATGTAGGAGGGCACGACGACTTCGTAGCGATGCACAGTATCCGGGTCGTCGCCATCTGCTTGAGCCTGGGCGGCGGACCACGCCTGTAAGTCAGCGTTCATGGATTCGGCAGTCTCACCCGCCTGCCAGCGCTGGCGTACGAAGTCAAGACAGGCCTCGAGGTTGGCTGACACGGCGTGTAGATGGTCACTGACATCCCCTTCGACTGGGCCGAAATGGGTTAGCATCAGACGGTCGGGAGCGATGGCTAGGAGGCGATCCAGGCTCTGGCGCCAGAGGGGTGGGTTGATCTCGGGGGGTGGGGTGGGCAGGCGGACGTGATCACTGCCGGGCAGGCGTGTGGCCGCAACATCGCCACAGAAGCAGATGCCATCGAACAAGTAGGCCATGTGGTGGAAGGCGTGTCCGGGGGTGTCAAGGGCGGTGAACTCCAACCCCGCTGCCCGGACGATATCGCCATCTGCCAAGGCATGAAGTTGATCGGCCGGCACCGCCAGAGTCTCGCCCCACAGTGGATCCATGATATCCCCATAAATGCGTTTGGCCGATGAAAGCAGACGGCTTGGGTCGGCCATGTGCGGTGCGCCCACATGGTGAACATGCACGCGCGCGCCAGATTGGCGAGCGATGAAACCGGCCGCACCGGCGTGATCGAGGTGAATATGTGTGAGCAGGATATCGGTGATATCAGTGGGTGCGATCTCGAGCGCTGCCATGGCGGCGATCAGATTCTGTTGGGTCGATCCCGGCCCTGTCTCCACCAGGGCGATGCCATCCGGCCCCCGTACAACATAGCTGGCAATAATCTGCGGTTGGTCTTGAAACTTCAGGTCGATGATCTCGATCATGGTTGGGCCTTGTCCTCGACTGTTTGGCGGCGATATCGTTGATGTGCTCTCTGCAAATGTAACGCAGATTTCGTGGTCTATGCAATTTCGTAGAACAAAGCGTGAGGGCGAAAATCGTTTGTAGTAAGCGCTTTAGCGCTAATGTGCAGGTCACGGCGATCACTCGCCTATCACAAACATCACCCACTTTGTCCCAAATCTCACGATCAGATTACAATAGTGCGCGACACCTATTTTTTTGCTCTCAACCATGAAACGGAACCTGGCCGATAGCTTATGAACCTGCAAGGCATTATCCCCGCCTGTGTGACACCCTTTATCGATGACATTGCCGATGCCGATGCCATGCAAGCTAATATCGCCCGTTGGCTGGCAAGCGGTGTGCATGGCGTATTGATCTTCGGTAGCACAGGCGAATGGGTTTATCTGGAACCAAAAGAACGACGCACTGTTTTACAAGCTGCACGTGCAGCGACCCCTGCGGGCAAACTTTTGTTGGCAGGCTGCGCGGCCGAAAGCACCCGCCGAACACTGCGAAACCTTGAAGAGGCGGCCGAAGATGGCGCCGACGCCGCCTTGGTCGTGACACCCGTTTACTATACACGTGGCAAAACCGAGGCGCAGCGAACTTATTTCGAGACATTGGCAGAAAAGAGCCCGATTCCCATCCTTCTGTACACGGCGCCGCCCTTTACCGCCTACGACCTGCCCCTCGATTTGATTCTCGACCTGGCCCATCACCCGAACATCAGCGGTATCAAAGACTCGAGCACTGATTTAACGCGGGTGGTAACGCAGGTGCAGGCTCACTTACCAGACTTCGCCATTTTCTGTGGTAGCCCCAATCTGGTCTTCCCGGCCCTGTCGTTAGGCGTTGCCGGCAGTATCACCGCCTTTGGCAATGTGATCCCTGAGATTATGGTGGCCGTCTGGCAGGCCGTACAAGCTGGTGACTTGCAAGGCGCCGCTGAACTACAAGGTTGTATCACCGAACTATTTGGAAGAATCCGCCCCTTTGGTATCCCAGCCATAAAGACAATTCTCAATCATCGAGGGTTTACAGCAGGCTCACCTCGTGCACCCTTGTTGCCACTCTCACCCGAACAGGGAGTGGAAGTTATCCGTGCCTGGGAGCAGGCTATGCAACGAGCCGGCGTCTGATCAGATGTTGAGCGACCAATCGTAGGGTTTATATACCAGTCGCACGGATTCTCACCTGGTGTTGAGCCATGCCAAACGCTTGTCATCAACAGGTAGATGGTGAATGAGGAACTTTTCCACACCCTCCTTACCGCCAAAATCTCGTTCATACCATTTGAAAATCTGCGATAGCCTGACCTCGTCGCGCACTGTGTCGACACTTATATCTTGATCCACAAAAGATCTTGCAGCGAGGTCAAGTTGATGGTCGATGTACTTGTCGTCGTAGACGCCAATGGGTGGACAGGAACGGCTGGCACAGTTTAGGGCGAAGTGAATGCGAACATCCATAGGTGCGGTCACCCAGGCAGCACGCAGGTCGTCCGGGCCAAATTGGGGGCCGGGCAGGTAGGGGTTGTCCGGCATTGCCACGTAAAATGCCATGTTCGACATCTTCAAGGCTAAGCCGTAGCCCATCGATGTTGTAGGCGGCACGTCGGAAAAAGGTAAGCAATCCCACCGGCCCCTCATTGACACTTGACTCGACGCTGAAATGGATGACAGCATCGATTACCAACACATTGTACAGATTAACCCAGAAAGCAAGTTGGTCATGGCGATGCTTTAAGCGAGTGGGATCAAATTGCCTCAATATCGGCGTACAGAGCTGGCGGTACTCAGTGTAAGCAGGACTATCACGCAGGGCTTTGTAATCTACTTTTGATCCAGCCTCATTGATTGCTGCGGCCCGAAGATCATTGGTAGCTTGTCTCAGTTCGCTGGCGAGGGTCAGGCTCAGCTCTCGATTTCCGCTCAATAACTCATCATTCAGGGTTTGTGAGCTATCAACGCCAAGCAGGGCGTTGAAGAGACTTTCACGAAATCGAATGAGCGTATCTAGAACCGTGGGCTTTTTCAATGGCGGCAGGCTGGTGTTGGCTTGTGTCATCAGTCGTTTAGTAAAGAGACTGGTTTGAAAATTATCGTACCTACTTGATGGCGTTACAGAGCATATTCTTTCGGCGCTGCAAGGAGTTCGTACGAAACCCTGAAGTTAATGACAAATACCTACAATCACTTGAACTACAACACCTCGTACGGGCGCTAAATCAGTGCCCATACCCGTGCTTTCGCCGAGAGGTGACAATTTTCGCAGGAAAGCGTATACTCTTATACAGACTTTCGATCTATACTTGACCCATGTCATAGGATTACTCGGGAGAGTTTTCCCCCCGGCCCTTAATCTATTCTCCATTTCCCCCTAATCTAGTACCCTGGAGGAGGCCGCATATGCGCTCGGCAAAATTCTCGATGATTTCGCGTTTGAATTGGTTACGACCCCTGCTTGTGAGTATGGTTATCGTGGCGTTACTGCTGGCGGGATGCAGTTTATCAGAATCCGCAGGCCCAACACCAGAACCAACACCGCAAGAACCGGTTGCGTCCGGAGACATCGTCGGGGTTGCCTCGATTGACGAAGTGGCGATCAACCTCATGGAGTCCTTCCCAATCCAGGTCTCAGTGCTTGCCAATGGTTCCTTAGGAGATGATTGCACAGAGATCGGTAGCATCACCACCGAACAGGCAGATAACACATTTCTGATCACCATAACAACGGTGCGTCCTGCAGTTGCCGTTTGCAATGAGGTGGAAACACCTTTTGATGAGAACATCTCCATCAATGCTGAAGGCTTGCCTGCAGGCGTATATCGGGTTCTTGTCAATGGTGTAGGCGATCAGTTTGAACTCAGTGTCGACAATACCTTGATTGAAGAATCAGTCGAGCCTGAACCGGTAGAAGAAGACATTGCTGCCTCGGGTTACAGCGAACAGGAAGAAATAGTTGTCAAGGCCGCACAGACCCTATTGGCGGATGGATTGGGTGTCGAGATGGAGAGTGTTGAAATCAACTCGATCGAAGCAGCAGATTGGCCGGACGCGTGTTTAGGTCTGGCACAAGAAGATGAGTTGTGCTTGCTGCAAGTGACACCAGGGTACAAGGTGGAGATCGCTTATGGAGAACGGGTGTACGTTCTGCGCACAGACGAGACGGGGCAAGTTGTGCGGCCGGAGACCAAGCTCGAAGTCGTCGTTACCGAAGAGGTGGCCGAGGCGGCCGAAGCTGAGTCCGAAACGGGCGAAGAAGAAACCGTCAAAGCATCCGAGCCGGCAACGCCAAGTTGTAAAGATAAAGCGACCTTTGTCAAAGATATGACGATTAAAGACAATACAAGAATCCAGGCCAACAAGGCGTTTGAAAAAACGTGGCGGCTGCGTAACGTCGGCACTTGCACTTGGACTACAGACTACAATGTCACCTTTGCCAAAGGTGAGCAGATGGAGGGCGCCAGCCCAGTGCCCATGCCCAAGGAAGTGGCTCCCGGCAAAAATGTGGATATCACCATTGCCATGGTTGCGCCTGCCAGCAAAGGGACGTACAAGGGTTTCTGGCAGTTCGAGAATGCTGGGGGGACAGCCTTTGGCATCGGCAAAAAGGGCGCCAATCCTTTCTGGCTGAAGATCGTCGTCCCTAAAAGCGCCCCGAAGCCACCAGAACCTGAAAAAGCCAAATTAAGTGGCATAATTTGGCATGACTTGTGTGCCAATGGCCAAGAGGGCCAGCCCCTGCCAGAATCGCCGCCACCAGGTTGTATCGAGGTAGAGGGTAGCTACATTGGCAATGGCGTTTTCGAAGAGGGCGAACCACGAATTGGTGGCATGGAAATAACATTGGGCGCCGGTACCTGCCCGGCAAGCGGCCTGGCATTGACCTATGCCAACGGCAACGGCGTCTATGAATTCAAAAACCTGGAAGCGGGTACTTATTGTATCACCATCGATCCTCTTTCGCGACACAACGTGCCTATCCTCATCCCCGGCGAGTGGACCGCCCCGGAAAGCCGTGATGGACGTCAGACAATCGCCGTAAGCGAAGGGGATGCTAAAACCAAGGTTGACTTCGGATGGGATTACCAGTTCGCCCCGTAAAACCACTACAGAAACCTGCGTAGGCCAGGACGCCGGACATAGCAAATCACCTTTATCCAGAGACAGTTGTGCCAGCAACTGTCTCTTTCTATGGGCGTAGCACCTCGGAAACAGTCCAAGCCCGGGCGATATCCAACAAACTCAACCCTTTACCGAGATTAGTGATGCCTTCAGAACAACTTACCCCTCCCTTCCCCCAGGCATGGGCCCTTGCATGGACCCATGAACTCGCCCTGCTGGATGCGCAATGGCAAGGTGGTGACTCCGTACCCGGCTCGGAAATTCACCAAACGTTGAACGAGTGGCGCCAGCGTTTGCAACGGCCAGAGAGGTCGCAAGAAGAATGGTTTGACATTGTGGACGCAAGCGGCCGGCCCCTGGGTACGACCGCTCCCAGATGGTTTTGCCAACTCACCGGTTTGCGCTGTCGCGTGGTGCACCTCTTTTTGACGACAGCGCAAGACCTGGTTGTGCTACAAATACGTGCGCACGATAAACCGGAATGGCCATCGCATCTAGATACCACGGTCGGGGGGCACCTGAAGGCGGGGCAGGATTGGACGGGAGGGGTTATGGCCGAGACAGCAGAGGAGATCGGGCTACGGGCATCAGAGGTCGAGCGCTGGCTGGAGGGTGGCAAACTCTTACCTGTGGATGACGCCTATGAATACTACGGTGTCGATGAGACATCCCCGGCAATGCGCAGCCGCCAGGTGAAACAGCTTTACGCCGGGCAGTTGACTGACTGGGGTCTTGCACATCTCCATTTTGCGGATCGCGAGGTCGACGCTCTCTATCTGTGCAAGCCGGAAGAGGCGAAACGGCTCCTCACCGCCGGTTCGATGATCGCGCCAGGCCTGCAAAACACGTTCCCTAAATGGTGGGCATGGCGGGCGCGACACCAAGCCTGATCCCACCCCGCCCTCTGTTGCTCGAACATCTAGCACAAATCACCACAAGTAAAGCGACAGTTCGTAGTAAGCGCTTTGGCGCTCTTTCACAGTGCTGGTGGCGATAAATCGCCTACTACGAACCATACAGTTCTTGCACCCCATTGTACTAACTGGTGATGCACGAATCGTGCATCACCAGTGTGATTAGCAACGGTGCGGGAATTCCCTGTCCCAACGTTCCTCCTTAGCGATGCCAGGTTGTGGCTCCGCTATGATGTGAACTAAGGACTTATCTCAGTCCTAAGGTGAAGCAGAGAAAGTCAGCCAGGAGTTGGCTATCCAGGCGCTGCTGCCACTATTATCATTGGCATGGCGCAGGTTGAAACTGTGGCGGATCGCAGCATCACGAGCCCAGAGGTCAAGATCGTAGCAGCATTCGGTAAACGAGGCGCCCAGGTCGGTCATGAAGACTTCTCGCAAGAGCACTGTGGAACCATCCGGATTGGTGCCGGTGTCGTCTGTATTGGCGACTTCCGGCGTACCATCGTAGTAATTGTGAGGGCCATAGCTTTTGGCCGCAGGCGGATTACCACCACGGATGCGCACCCAGTAATTCCAATAGTAATCATCTTCGAAATCGGCGTTGACCATGAAGACACTGGTACCACTGCTAGCGCCACCGCAAGGAGGCAGCGGCTTGATCGTGCCATCTAAGTCGTAAGTCAACTTCAGATCGTTGATCTTGGGCAGGGTGTTGTCCAATTGCAGATGATGTTCCAGCGGTTCACGAAGTAGTGTACCACCTCCGTCCTCCCACTCGAGCCAGAGCACGTAGTGGCCATCTTTGTCGGCCGGGCCGAAGCCCATATGATTGTTGGTGTCCCAAACGGCGAGACGCAAGCCGGAATTGGTGCATCCGGTGAGTGTGCCATCTTTGGCGCCCAGGTAGTCCGAGGCATCCATCCAGCCGTTGGCATCCGTCTCCAGATTACCAGTGGGGATGCAGGCATTGATAGGCCAACCGTGCCATTCGTAAAGTTTCCACCTGGTTCGCATGCCCGTGGCCGCACCGATTGCAGGGACAGGATCTCCGGCAGGTCTATAGGCTACTCGGAATTCATTGACCCCGCCGGCCGGTAGATAACCATCGATAGGCACGTACTCACCACAGGGGCGCCGTGGGGGATCGCCAGGGGGTGAGGTGGCCGAATCTTCACGATACAGGCCGGTGCCGGGTCCGCCGATCGGCGTAATGCCGCCGTTAAAATCAGCCACCGGTCTATCGCCGCACATGGTCTGGATATTGGGATCCTCAGGTGGCTCATCACCGCCGACAGGCATGTACAGTGCATCCAAACCCAGGAAGTCAGCCCGGGGATACCAGGCATCGATCAACAGTTCGTGAAGCAGCACAATGCCATTGCCACTGACCAGGACGTCGCCATCCGTGAAGGGGGGCTTGCCACGGAAGAGGATCTCGGTCGAGTAGAAGATCGGGCCGGGCTCCTGAATCTGATAGTCGCGGGCGAGGGTAACCGCATCCAAACCGAAATCGACGCCTCGCTGAGGGATGCCGGCGGGGACACTGTTCGGCAACAGATCAGCATTGTGGGCGACGATTATTCCGGTAGCTGCAGAGAGTAGATCGCCATCGAGCACCGGGCCGGCACTGTCCGTTCGATGTGTACCTTCGATGGAAAACCATATATCGATCCCGCGCTCTCGTAACTCTTGCTGTAAACGTCCCTCTTTCAGCCACTCTTCACGATCCATGTCTGCCGCCAGAAAAGCGAAGCTAAGGATCGCTTCTGGTTCGCCGATCATTTGCACGGCATCCAGACCGATGTCATGGCGAATACCAAAGGGTGAGACCAGGGCAAGGTTGGGAATCACGCCCCCGTTGGTGAACAGTAGATCTCCGGCGGTGAAAGCACTGAAGATATCATCCAACGACGTGGAAAAGGCGACGATTCTGCCCTCATAAGCGATGATGTCCACCGCATCCAATCCCAGATCTGCCAGGGCAGCACCTGCAGGATTAAAAGCGAGCAACAGATCGGCATTGCGAGCACAGAGTTGGCCGGTGGGACTGAGCAAGTCGCCATCAGAGATGTAAGGATTGCCATCGTAGGGCTCACTTTCGCTCATCATGAAATCTTCTTCGGTCGAGAAAGCGCCACGTTGGCAATTATCCAGTGGATAGTTGAACTGGCCGCGAACGGTCCCACCCATGAGTGTCAGGGCAAAGACCAACGTTATCAAGGTTGTTAGTACTAGCTTCTTCTTCATGTGCGATTTCCTCCTGGCAGGGGGCAATTGGATGTGTCGATTGCGTGGATTACGCATGTCGTCCATCATGGTCGCCTCCCCAACATTCTCAAGATCAAGGGCAGGAAGCCCTCCGAATCCGGTTCACCCAGATCGATATACAGGGCGTCGGTGCCCAGAAAATCGGCCTTGGGCTCGAACGGTGAATAGAGTGTGGTATCAGGATAGGAGATGCCATTTCCCACCTTTAGCACATCACCGTCGCTGAAAAGTGGTTTTTGGCGGTACAGGATCTCCGTCGTGAAATGCCCATCTACTGGCCTGGGATCATCTTGTACAAAGCGGCGTGATGCCGTAAACCCATCCAGCCCAAAGTCGACACCACGCGCAGGCAGACCGGCAGGAACCACAGCAGGCAAAAGATCACTGTTTGGTGCAATCACCCTCCCAAAGAGGACGGAAAGCAGATCGCCATCCAGTACAGGCTCGGTGCTGGCAAGTAACTCGGTGCCCTCTATCGAGAACCAGATATCAATGCCATGCCGTTGCAGTTCCGTAAGCAACAATGTAGGTTGCTCCAACCATTTCTCGCGGGAAATCGAGGCTGCCAGTTCGTTGAAGGCGATGATAGCATCGCTCTTGCCCACGAAATGGACGGCGTCCAAACCGCGGTCGCCTTGGATTTGCAGGCGAATCAAGAGGGACTGGTTGGGAATGGTAGCCCCCCAGGTATTCAGTAGATCACCGGCAGTAAAACGGCCTGCGGGATCGTTGAGTTCTGTCGAAAACGCTGCCAGCTCACCTTTGCCATCGATCACGTCTACAGCGTCCAGACCCAGATCAATGTCGAGATCCCATACCCGCAGTAGATCACGATTACGCATACACACCGTATGCGAGAGATTGAGCAAGTCGCCATCTGAGATGATCGGGTCTCCATCGCTGGGAGGCGGCCCTTGTGTGACGAAATCCTCTTCGGTCGAATAAGCGAAATCCTGGCAAGCAGTCAGGTCTGTTGGTGTTAGACTCACCGCCTGCTCTGCCCCCGCAATCGTAAGCAGCGAGACCAGCAGGACGGCGAGCAACAATAAAAATCGGTAGTGGCGCATATTTCCTCCCTTGGCTTGAAAGCGCCATGCGCAGAGAATCGAACGACGATCAGACAGAATTCGCACTGATAACATCACCTCCTTGCGAGCGTATGGAGTTTCGTTTATTTTGTTTCCCAATTCAGTCTCAGCAGTATTGTCAGGCGCGATGTTGGGGTTCTGAAGTCACACTGCAAAACTGAGAAAGAGAAACGCCCAAACAGACACGCGCGGGGGGACACGCATCACTACCCGGAGAGAAGAGTAGCTTTATACACTATACAATACGCGAAAAACCGTCGTTTGACAAGTCCGGTAGGACTACACTTGAACTGGGTCAGCGAAAATAACTCTGTTTGAAAGCAATCAGCTCATAGAAACCCTTTAGTTGAGGCTCATAATTAGCCTGAAACCCAGGTGTTTTCTGAGCGACATGCTGAAAATCGTCGTAAAAA
>JAAENG010000623.1 GCA_024224665.1 Chloroflexota bacterium
ACATTTGAATACAGTTTTGGGAGCGCTCCCAAAACTGTATGAGAACTACCAACGAACCTAGAAGTGAAATCCTAAAATTCTGTATTGGTGAGATACACTTTACTCAAATGGCGCATCGCTTTTTCGGAGTTGACGTCCCCGAATAACGGGGTTTCACCTGCGAAAATGTCTGATACTGGGGGAGTTCGTTCCTCAGTCGATGTGCAACATGCGCTTGCCTAATACAAAAATCCTAAAATTCTGGTCATTCGGCAAAGAATATGTCCTTACAGCAGCGATTATCGGGTACAGAAAGAGAGAGCTCCCAGGATTGGGGGTAAGTTGTGAATCGGTTGACACTGGAAGAAATCGCAAGACTCTCTGGTGTTTCCCGCTCGACCGTGTCGCGCGTGATCAACGATCACCCCAATGTCAAACCCATCGTACGCGAACGCGTTCAGCAAGTGGTGCAAGAAACCGGATACCAACCCAATCAGGCCGCACGTACGCTTGCAGGACGACGGTCTGGTTTTTTGGGGCTTTTTATTCCGAGCAGCGTTAAGGTGATCTTCGACGATCCCTATTTCCCGCGCTTGATCCAGGGCATATCCAAAGCCTGCAATGACAATGACTACACAATGGTTTTATTTGTCTTGCATAGCCCGGAAGAAGAGGAGCGTCTTTATCCTAAACTAGTGCGCACACAACTGGTCGATGGTGTCGTGATCGCTCACACGCAAGTTGGCGACCGTTTGATCCCAAAGTTGGTCGCAGACAACATCCCCTTTGTGGTCATCGGCCAGCCCGACGTTGATACCGCCAGTTATGTCGACACCGATAACCTCGTAGGGTCCTATGCGGTTGTGGCGCATTTGGTACGTAGAGGGTACAAACGCATTGCCACCATCACCGGTCCCATGACGACGGTATCTGGACAGAATCGGCGCCAGGGCTACAACAAGGCCCTCCATGACCGTGGTATCAGCATCGATGACAGTTTGGTGGT
The DNA here is from genome assembly GCA_024224665.1 of Chloroflexota bacterium. Taxonomy (GTDB): domain Bacteria; phylum Chloroflexota; class Anaerolineae; order J102; family J102; genus PIVW01. The sequence goes on from JAAENG010000623.1 coordinate 986, forward strand.
AGAAGGTGATTACACCGAAGAGGGCGGCTACAGCGGCATGTTAACCCTATTACCGGCAAACCCTGACGCCGTGTTTGTTGCTTCAGATACCATGGCATTGGGAGCGATGCGGGCATTACGGGGCGCAGACAAACGGGTACCTGCCGACATCGCCATCGTTGGTTTCGATGACCTCCCCTCTGCTGCTATCACCGAACCCCCTTTGACGACGGTACGTCAGCCGATACAGCGGGCGGGCATTCAGGCCGTCGAGACCCTGATCGACATTATTGAAAACGGCCCACTCCCGCCAAGACGCATCATTATGCCCACCGAATTCGTGATTCGTGAAACCTCTGAAAGAGCTTCCTAATTCGAGCGAACGACTAAGTGCATCCTTTGCCCTTACAAGTGCTCCACAAACTAACACTATGAGCGGGCATCGTCCGCAACTCTATTTTGTTGATTGTCATACGACGGCAGAAATGGCAACATCAGCTACCTCGACTCTACCCCCTCACACCATGAGTGTTGATGATCCATTGGAGCAATTGACCCTTTTCCAACCGCATTAATTCACAAACGGCACTGAAGATACCAGCAGTCTTGGCGGAACGCAGTATCTCCAGTGCAAGGCCCAATACCTGAACACACCTGAGCAAAATGCACCAGAAGCGCATCCGGTATGAGCGATTGTGCATTATAGGCGAGTGGGTGTGTTTGGAAAAATGCATACAGAAACGACTTTGGAGTTTGAAATGCATTCTAGTTCGAAAATGGATGAAATCGTATCCAGCCCGTCGGTTCCTGGTATTCCTTGGGAGAAACGTCCTGATGGATGTAGCGATGTTGTCTGGCGCTACAGCGCCAACCCCATCATCCATCATGATCATATACCCAGTTCGAACAGCATTTTCAATAGCGCTGTGGCGCCCTATGGCACCGGTTTTGCTGGCGTATTCCGTTGCGATAGCAAAACCAGACAGATGCAAATTCACAGTGGGCACAGTGACGACGGTATGAACTGGAAGATTGATAATGATCGCATCCAGTTTGTACCGGCCGACGAACGGACACAAGAGATTGCCCATTTCGAGTATGCCTACGATCCCAGAGTGTGCTGGATAGAGGATCGATATTATGTAACCTGGTGTAACGGCTATTATGGCCCCACCATCGGCGTGGGCTACACTTACGATTTCGAGAACTACTTCCAGCTCGAAAACGCCTATCTGCCCTTTAATCGCAACGGCGTATTATTCCCCCGCAAAATCAACGGCAAATACGCTATGCTCAACCGGCCCAGCGATAATGGTCATACACCGTTTGGCGATATCTATTACAGCGAAAGCCCCGATATGACACATTGGGGTCGCCACCGCTTTGTAATGGGGGCCAGCGAGGGTTGGCAGAGTACGAAGATCGGAGCGGGACCCATTCCTATCGAGACCAGCGAAGGCTGGCTTCTGATCTATCATGGTGTCCTAACCTCATGCAACGGCTTCGTCTACAGTTTCGGGGCTGCTCTACTCGATCTGGATAAGCCTTGGCAGGTGCGCTACCGAGGCGAACCTTATCTTTTAGCCCCGCAAGCCTCCTATGAGCGCACCGGTGACGTACCAAATGTCGCTTTTCCCTGCGCAGCTTTGGTTGACGGCGATTCAGGACGCATGGCCATTTACTATGGCGGCGCCGACACGGTTGTCTGTCTGGCCTTTGCTTATGTAAACGAAATCGTCGATTTCATTAAGGCTTTTGCAGCATAATAATGATCCAATTCAATCTGAAAAAGCCTCAAGCGAATTCCACAAAAGTACAAAACACAGGATCGACATGACTTGGAATTCGTCAAAGACCACTCGAAACTCTAAGAGGAGAACCATATGGACTGAACCAGGCAACCATTCACCCCAAATTGTCATAGCGGGCCAAATAACGGCGCCGCCATGACACCACTCAACGCTCCAACTTTTTTCGGAGGATTACTATGAAACGCTTTACCCTGTTTACAGCACTTGCGCTGATACTGCTTATGGCCGTGGCCGTTGGCTGCGCCGCACCCGCACCGCAAATGGTCGAGGTTGTCGTCACCCAGGTTGTGGTGGAGACCGTCATAGTCGAAGGCACCGCCCAGGTGGTAGAGGTCGAGAAGGAAGTGGTTGTGACCGCCACGCCCGAACCGGCGGCTGAAGCTGCGCCTGAGCCTGTCGCTGTCACCTACGAGCGCAGCGAGACCTTGTATACCACCGGCACGTCCTGGGGTCCGCCTTCAGATTGGAACCCGCTCACCAACTGGTCTATGGCTACGGGGACATTCGGGCTCATTTACGAACCACCCTTTTTATACGATCCTCTGACCGACGAGATGATCCCCTGGCTTGCGGAGAGTGGCGGGTGGCTCGACGAAACGACCTATCAGTTGAAGGTCCGCCAGGGCATGAACTGGAGTGACGGCGAGCCGATCACTGCCGCCGATTTCAAGCTCACATATGAACTCGGTAGAGACTATGTTGCCCTTCCTTTCAGTGGACTGTGGGATTTCCTCGCTGAGATTGAACAAGTTGACGACTACACGCTCAACTTTAAGTTCAGCGAAGTGCTCTACCACCAGTGGGAACGCCTTCTCGAACAGCACGGGATTGTTCCGGCGCATATCTTTGGCGGCATGAGTGAGGAAGAGATCACTGCCGGAGCTAACGAGAACCCTGTCGGTTCCGGCGCCTATCTGTACGAGTCGCACGGGCAGGATCGCCATGTCTTGGTCAAGAACCCCGACTGGTGGGCCATCGAACAGATGGGTTGGGAAGTCGCTCCCGAGCGCATCGTTGACTTGGTGAACCGTAGTAACAACGTCTCTCTCGGGATGCTGCTTCAGGGCGATCTCGACTGGAGCAACAACTTCCTGCCCGGTGTAAAGAACCTCGTTGAGGGTGGCTACGGAGTTCAGACCTACTACCCCGAATCGCCCTATATGCTGGCGGCGAACACGGCCGTTCTTTTTATGAATCTGGAGAAAGCGCCAATGGCTGACGTCGAGTTCAGAAAGGCAATGGCTCATGCTGTTGACGTCAGCCAGATCGTGGATGTGGTTTACGGCGGCATCGTCACCGCTGCCAACCCCACTGGCTTGCTGCCTAGCGAAGGCTTCAGCAAATGGATCGATCAGGATCTCGTTGACCAATATGGCTTCAGCTACGATCCCGAGAAAGCAGCGCAGATCCTGGCCGACGCTGGTTACGCCGATACTGATGGCGACGGCTTTGTGGAAGCGCCTGATGGTTCGGCGATCGAGTTAAAGGTCATTGTGCCTTTCGGATGGACGGACTGGATGGAATCGATCAATGTCATTTCTGCCGGCGCACAGGCGGTGGGTATCAACCTGCAACCTGAATTCCCCGACTTTGGCGGCTACCAGGATTCGTTCTATGGCGGCGACTATGACATGGCCATCAACAACTTCGGCTCCGGCTTGAGCAATACCCCCTGGTCGTACTACAGCTGGCTATACAGGGATCCGATTCTGGAACAGATGACCAATGGTAACTTCGGCCGCTACGACAACCAAGCTGCGTTCGATCTGGTCGACGAACTGGACAGGACACCCAAGGATGACGAGGCGGCGATGCAGGCTGTGATGTCCCAATTACAGGAGATCACGCTTACTGACCTGCCAGCCCTCCCGCTCTGGTACAACGGCGCCTGGTTCCAGGCCAATACGAACACCTGGACCAACTACCCGTCAGATGTGGGGTCACAGATTTACCCCATTACCTGGAACAACCAGGTTCAATACGGCTTCTTGTGGGCGCTCACCGAGTTACAACCGGCGGCAACTGAGTAAATTCGACTGGGATGCATCGCCTCTTCTCTATTTGTGAACGAGAGGCGATGCTTCCTTTCTCTCATCTAGTTATTTGTTCAACATTCACTGTAGCCGCTAATCTCTGAAGTTTGTCACTTAGAACTTTTGTCAGGGATACAACGGCTACAGTGACACTTGAAAAGATCGAGAAGGAGGCAGCGTGCGACGCTATTTCAGTAGAAAATTAATCCTATATATCCTCACTTTTTTTGTGGCGGTGTCTATCGACTGGATGATCCCACGCTTTATGCCAGGCAACCCGGTACAGACTTTAATCGGCAGAGCGATGCTCAATGCCGAGGCTACGGAGTTGATGCGCGGCTATTACATGGAGTCTTTTGGCCTTGATGTGCCCCTCTGGCAGCAGTACATCAACTTCTGGATTGCCCTATTTCAGGGCGATCTCGGAATAAGTGTCTTTTTATTTCCCATGCCTGTCAAAGATGCCTTAAAGGATGCCGTTCCTTATAGTTTGTTTCTACTGATTCCGGCGATCCTACTGAGTTGGTTTGCCGGCAATTGGTTTGGCGCGTATGCCGCCCGTAACAAGCACCTTGATAACACTGCCCTGCCCATCGGCTATCTGTTGACAGCAACGCCCTATATGTGGCTGGGTCTTCTATTGGCCTGGACTTTCGGCATTGTTTTTGATATCTTGCCTATCTCAGGCGCTTACAGCTTCCAAATGCGCCCTCATCTATCACTTATATTCGTAGGCAGCCTCTTTAAACATTGGCTTTTACCCTTCTTATCCCTCTTTATCGTTATGTTTGGCGGCTGGGCGATCGGCATGCGTAATATGATCATTTATGAGTTAGAGACGGATTACGCCCACTACCTGGAATCGCTCGGAGCGCCGCAAAGCTTGATCCGCAAATACGCTTTCCGCAACGGCATCCTGCCCCAGATCACGGGGCTGGCACTGGCTTTGGGTGTTATCGTTGCCGGGGCGCTGGCCACAGAGATCGTCTTTTCGTACCCCGGGCTTGGCTACTTGCTGTTGCAGGGGCTGCAAAACCAGGATTATTTCCTGATGCAGGGTGCATTTCTCTTCATCATTGTCGGCGTGCTGCTGGCCAATTTCATTATCGACATCGCATACGTGATCGTCGATCCACGCACGCGCAAAGGGATGACCGGTGAATGACTATGATGGACATAATTAAAGAAAGAAATGAGATGCTCTACTTTGCCTTGCGCAACACCAAGCTGCGCGTTGGCCTGGTCATCGTCCTTTTTTTCGTCGCCCTGGCCATCTTCGGCCCAATGTTGACTGACTACGATCCCAATGAGTACGCCGGACCAAGCAGCCAGCCACCCTCGGCCGAATTCTGGTTCGGAACCACGACATTTGGGCAGGATGTTTTTACCCAATTCGTGGAAGGGTTGGGCATGACCTTCCTGGTTGGGATCTTGGGCGGCGGCATCGCCTTGATTATCGGCATGATCGTCGGTTTCGTGGCCGGATATAAGGGTGGGATGACCGATGAAGTGCTTAATATGGTGACCAATGTGGTCATTGTCATCCCCTCTTTGGCCGTGCTGCTGATCATTGCCGCCTACCTGGAGGTGCGCGGCATTATGGTTGAAGCGATCTTTATCGGTCTCTTTACCTGGCCTTGGGCGGCAAGGGCCATCCGCTCGCAAACATTTTCCCTGCGTTCGCGCGAGTTCGTCGACCTGGCCAAGCTCAGCGGCATGAAAGATCGCCAGATAATCTTCAAAGAGATAGCACCCAATATGATGTCGTACCTGGTGATGACCTTCATCCTCCTATTTGGCGGCGCCATTCTCACCGCGGCCACGCTCGATTTCATCGGCCTTGGCCCCACGAATGTCGTCTCTCTGGGCTTGATGATGAACAATGCCCTGCTCTGGAGTGCCCTGTTGCTGGGTATGTGGTGGTGGTTTATCCCACCGGGTCTTGCCATCATGATTCTCGTCGGGGCGATGTACATCATGAATGTGGGACTGGACGAAGTCTTTAACCCTAAGCTAAGGGAGATGTGAGCCATTGAGCCTACAAGTTGAAAACCTTACCGTTTATTATCAAACGCTGAAAGGGGATGTACAGGCGCTAGAAGACGCCTCGTTCAGCATCGCCGACGGCGAGATCATGGGACTGGCGGGTGAATCGGGCTGTGGTAAATCTACCTTGAGCAGAAGCCTGATCATTCTGACCGAACCTATGAAATTTGTGGCAGGAACTGTAACACTAGATGGTGAAACGCTTCCTATCGCCGACATGAAGGCGATGATTCCCTTCCGCTTTAACGAGGTGTCCATCATCCCCCAGTACGCGATGAGCGCCATGAATCCCACCCGCAAGATAGGCAAGATGGTCGGAGAGCTGATCGAGTCGCGGGGAGGGAGCTATGATGATATCTTCCCAGAATTGAAACGCAGGCTGGACCTGGTCGAGCTCTCACACGATGTGCTCGACCTTTATCCCCTCGAGCTGTCGGGTGGCATGAAGCAGCGTATGGTGATGGTGATCTCAACCCTGCTTAACCCCTCTTTGCTTATAGCCGATGAAATCACCTCGGCGCTGGATGTATCGACACAAAAGGCTGTGGCGGAAATGCTGGTCGAGTTCAGAAACCGGGATTTCGTAAAGAGCATGATCGTGGTAACACATGACATGTCAATCCTGTACCAGATAGCTGATAGCATCATGGTAATGTATGCTGGGCAGTTGTCCGAGAAAGCCCCTACTCAAACGATTCTGAAAGCCCCGCGGCATCCGTACACGAGCATGCTGATTTCATCCCTGCCAGAGGTGGGGGTACGTGTCTCCGAAAGGCGCTTGCAGGGCATCCCCGGCAATCCACCCATGCTTCTCGACCCACCTGCTGGTTGTCGTTTTAGAGAACGCTGTCCATTCGCCTTCGACAAATGTTTGGAGACGCCCCTATTTAAGGAAGTCGCCGACGATCATTATGTTGCATGCTGGAAGGAGTTCGAGACCCATGCTTAAGCTCGATGGAATATCCAAAGTGTATAAGGTGGGCACTTTTGGCGGAGGTGATTTGAAAGCGGTCAGCGATGTGAGTTTCGAGATAGGAGCGGGCGAGGTGGTCTCTCTGATCGGCGAGAGCGGCAGCGGTAAGAGCACCATCGGTAAGATGATCCTGCGCCTAAGTACCATAAGCGAGGGTACAATCAGGTTTGATGACGTGGATATTGCAACCCTGGAAAAGGGTGATCTCAAGGAATACTATCGCAATGTTCAAGGGGTGTTCCAGGATCCGTTTAGCTCTTACAACCCTATTTTTAAGGCTGATCGCGTTTTCAAGGTCATCCGCAGCGGATTCTACCCTGATTTAAGTGAAGCGAAATGGAATGCGAAACTTGATGGCGCTTTAAGGTCGGTCGACCTCAACCCTAAGCAGGTGCTAGGTAAATTCCCCCACCAACTCAGCGGCGGGCAGCTACAACGATTGCTTGTAGCGCGTGCACTGTTGCTTGACATCAAATTCCTGGTGGCGGATGAGATCATCAGTATGCTCGATGCTTCGACTCGTATCGATGTCCTGAATATGTTAGCAGACCTGAAAGAAAAAGGTCTCTCGATCCTGTTCATCACCCATGATCTCTCGTTGGGTTATTACATCAGCGATAAATCGGTGATCCTTTATCGCGGACGCGTGGTGGAGATGGGTTCGACGGTCAAGATCTACGACAATTCCCTGCACCCCTACACGCATATGCTCATGTGCTGCGTTCCACGCCTGGATCGGGAATGGGAAGATGTCGAGGTAGAGTTGAAAGCGCAGCACGCTGATCAGGATGGCGGCTGTGTCTATCGTGAGAGATGTCCCATTGCCGTTGATAAATGCCAAGAAGAGCCTCCGCTCAACGAAATCGAGCCTGAACATTTCGCCGCCTGTTGGGTAAAGATAGACGCCTATGCCGAAACACAACAAACGCTATGAATTTCGGCTATTTTGACGACGAAACCCGAGAATACGTCATCACCCGCCCCGATACGCCCCTTCCCTGGATAAACTATCTGGGAACCGAGGGTTATTTCGGTTTAATCTCGAATACGGCAGGCGGATATTCCTTCTATAAAGATGCGCGGCTACGGCGCCTCACCCGTTATCGCTACAACAATGTGCCATACGATACCGGCGGGCGCTATCTCTATGTGCGAGATGATGATGAGGGCCATTTCTGGTCACCCACCTGGCAGCCGACGCGCACTGATTTAGAGGAATATGCCTGCCGGCATGGTATGGGCTACAGCATAATCGGTTCGAGCAGTCAGGGCATCAAAGCGCGCACACGCTACTTTGTTCCCCAGGGGGCTAGTCTGGAGATCTGGCAGACGACGATTACCAACCACCGTTCTACGCCCGCCCAACTCTCGCTGTTCTCGGCCATCGAGTTCGCCCTCTGGAATGCACAAGATGATGCCACCAACTATCAGCGAAACTTCAATACGGGCGAAGTCGAAGTCGTGGATGGCATCATCTATCACAAAACCGAGTATCGTGAGCGCCGGAATCATTTCGCCTTTTTCGCCTGCTCAGCTCCAGTGATCGGATTCGATACACAACGTCACGATTTCCTGGGGCCATATCGGGGTTGGGACAACCCGCGTGTGGTCGAGCAAGGAGAAACGTTCGGGTCCATCGCCCACGGTTGGGCCCCCATCGGCTGTCATCATGTGCGCCTGAATCTACAGCCCGGTGAATCCCGCCAGATTATCTACCTTCTCGGCTATCACGAGAATCCCCGAGAGGCCAAGTTCGACCCACCCGGCAGCCAGACTATCAACAAAACAGGTGTCAGTTCTGTCATCGAGCACTACCTTAATCCTGCCAATGCAGACGCCGCCTTTGCAGACCTCTCCACCTACTGGGATCGTATCCTGGGCAAATTACAGGTGCAGACACCTGACGAACACACAAATCGCATGGTCAATATCTGGAACGCCTACCAATGTCAGGTGACATTCCACATGTCGCGCTCGGCCAGCTATTTTGAATCAGGCATTGGCCGCGGCATGGGCTTTCGCGATTCTAATCAGGATCTGTTGGGTTTTGTGCACCAGGTCCCCGAAGCAGCCCGTGAGCGTTTGCTGGATCTGGCGGCAACGCAATTGGCAAATGGCGGCGCTTATCACCAATATCAGCCACTGACCAAACGGGGTAATGATGCTGTCGGCTCTAATTTCAACGACGATCCGCTATGGCTAGTGCTGGCCGCCGCCGCCTACTTGAAGGAAACGGGAGATTGGTCATTGCTGGATGAAGGGGTAGTGTATGAGAACGAGGAAGGGACAGAGATGCCCTTCTACGAGCATTTGCAGCGAGCGCTCCAATACACGCTTGACCGATTAGGGCCGCATAGCTTACCGTTGATCGGTCGCGCCGACTGGAATGACTGTCTCAACCTCAACTGCTTTTCCGAACAGCCGGGGGAGTCCTTCCAGACTACGGAAAATCGAGGCGAAGGCAAGGTGGCCGAATCGATTTTTATTGCGGGATTGTTTGTCGCCGCAGCCGAGGAGTTGGCTGATATCGCCAACTATCAAGGTAACGCCGCCGATGCTTGCCGTTTTCGGGAAGCGGCGCAGAACATGAAAGCCACCGTCAACGAACATGGCTGGGATGGCGAGTGGTTTTTACGTGCCTATGATGCTTTTGGAGAGAAGATTGGGTCGAGTGATAATCATGAAGGTCGGATTTTCATCGAACCACAGGGGATGTGCATTATGGCCGGGATCGGTTTGGAAGATGGCAAGGCCGAAAAAGCATTGGCAGCAGTGGACGAGCATCTGGCAACGCCACACGGCATAGTCCTCCACCAGCCGGCTTTCAGCCACTACCAGCTACGCCTGGGCGAGATTTCCACCTACCCGCCCGGATACAAGGAGAACGCCGGTATCTTCTGCCACACCAATCCCTGGATCATGATCGCAGCGGCCGCGGTAGGTGATGGCGACCAGGCTTTCGACTATTACAGCCGCATCAATCCCTCGGCGCGACAATCAATCAGTGACACCCATCGCTGCGAACCCTATGTATACGCTCAGATGATAGCGGGCAAAGATGCGCCTGCATTTGGCGAAGCCAAGAATTCGTGGCTGTCGGGCACAGCAGCATATAACTATGTCGCCATTACTCAATGGATCCTTGGTATTCGTCCGACCTACGATGGTCTGCAGGTCGCTCCGATGATCCCGATGGGATGGTCAGGTTTCACAGCAATTCGCGTTTTTCGTGGTGTGACCTATCACATCGAGGTTGAACGGCAGGGGCCAGGAGAGGTGGTCGAGTTGACTGTTGATGGCCAGACCGTTCCGGGCCATGTCGTTCCGCTGCCGGAGGATGGGCGCGAGCAAATCAGGGTGAAGGTCGTTATTACGTAATAGGTTGTCGATCCGCTCAGGTTCGCATATACTCGCTTTGAATTACCCATCTGATGGAGACTTATCCATGCTGCACACCAAAACCTTGCGCGGCCATTTTGATGGCCAACATATCTGCCTAGATGAACCTTATGATATGGAAGCGGATACACCGGTGACCATCACCATTCTTTCTAGAGTTGCAGTGGCCGAAGATGATGATTTCTGGTCTCTTTTAGCACATGTCAGTTTGGAGCGCGCCTACAGCGAGCACGAACCTGAATACAATAATCAGATGATTAGTACCTAGACAATCGGGCTCTTGTACGATGGGCAAGAAATTTGGACAGTTATCGTGTTGACGGAGATGCTACCATTTTCTGATCTATTGGTGTGCGGCGTCAGCACGCAATTGCGACAGATGTCTTGCGGCTCACAGCTCGCACGCGGCAGGCAACGTTGCATGCCCTCCATCAACTACTCTTCCTGAGGAAATACTTTGAAAATCCGCAAACACAACGGACTCACCTTTGATGATGTCCTCCTTCTCCCCAAACGTTCCCCTGTTCGCTCGCGCAATGATGTGGAAACGAGCACCCGCCTGACACCCTCCATTAACATGCACATCCCGGTCGCTTCGGCCAATATGGATACGGTCACGGAGGCGAAAATGGCTATTGCTATGGCTCAAGCCGGTGGTATTGGCATGATCCACCGTTTTATGACAAGCGAACAACAAGTAAAGGAAGTGAGGAAGGTAAAGCGGGCACGGGGTTTCATTGTCGAGCGGCCACGATCCACCGCCCCTGAAGCAACGATCGCAGAGGCGATGAAATCGATGGAGCAACATGGCGTGGGCGGGCTCGTTGTGCTGGATGAGTGGCAGCGGCTGGTAGGGCTTGTCACCGAACGCGATGTGATGCTGGCGCCCGCCGATTTGACACATGTTCACCAAGTGATGACCCCAACGGAGCGATTGATCACAGCGCCACGCCATATAGCACCGGCTGATGCACAAAAACTACTCTACGAGCACCGCCTTGAAAAACTACCGCTGATCGACGACCAAGGGGAATTGGTAGGATTGATCACCGGGCGAGATCTTATCAAATCCCGTAAAAACCCTCATGCGACGGTAGATGACAAAGGCCGCTTACGGGTGGGGGCCGCAATTGGTGTTTCTGAGATCGAAATGACACGCGTTGAAGCACTACTCGCTGCTGGCGCCGACGTACTGGTCCTGGATATCGCCCATGGCCATGCCGACCATTGCATCGATATGGTTACAACGATCCGCCAGGCCTTTCCGGCAGCCCAGATCATTGCCGGAAACATAGCCACCCGGGAGGGCGCCAAAGAACTGGCTGAGGCTGGAGCCAGTGCCATCAAAGTCGGTATTGGTCCTGGTTCTATCTGCACCACGCGTATCGTGACTGGCTTTGGCGTTCCACAATTGACAGCCATCATCGACGGCGCCGAGGGCATTGCCGAAGCAGGCAAGAACATTCCCATCATTGCCGATGGCGGTATCAAGACCTCGGGAGATATGGTCAAAGCGCTCGCTGCCGGTGCAGAGAGTGTCATGATCGGCAGTCTCTTTGCAGGCAGCGAAGAATCTCCCGGCTCCCCGGTTATTCGTGATGGGCAGAAATTCAAAGTCGTGCGGGGTATGGCTTCATTAGGTGCAGCCATAGGCCGCAAAGAAGCGGAACGAGAAGGAGACGAGAGTGCAGAAAGTGCGGAAGATTGGGACAAAGTCATTCCCGAGGGCGTCGAAGCAGTCGTACCCTATCGCGGGCATGTACGCGAGACCCTGCACCAACTGGTGGGTGGTTTACGCTCAGGCCTCAGCTATGGCGGCGCCCACACTATCGCTGAACTACAAGAAAACGCCGAGTTTATAAAGATCACGGCTGCAGGTGTTCGAGAAAGCCATTCCCACGATGTCAAACGAATATGAGCACAATCACAGCTTGTCGCCACTTCGCCTGACAACGCTTTGCGTTTTTTGATCACTCATGTATCGACAGGTATAATTGGGAAAGTGGGTACTACTGGCCAATGGTATCTGCTTATTGTGGGAGGCTCTTTGGGACTTCGCGTGACGATTACGAATTTCAGTCGATGATGCCCCCACACCTAGTGGCTGGTTGTGCCAGCGCCTAGATATAGTGTGGAAAAAATCAGCACCACGCGAAATCCCAAAGAACCTTGTGGGATAAACAGATGGGTGTGTCCTTTTTGAGTTAGAAGGGCCATAACACCCTGCGATACTATCATGTTTGGAGGTCGGTTCAGGCCTTCTGAACCTCCGAAATGGGGGGTTATGTTGACGAACCTAGGTCG
>JAAENG010000624.1 GCA_024224665.1 Chloroflexota bacterium
AAAACCTTCGTAAATTAATCAGATCTTCGATTCTGCCGAATAACATTCGGCAAAATCCTGTATTTGCTGAATACTGGACTGAGCAGATGTCCCATTTCGGCATAACGTTGGAATCTTGACCACTTTTGGGCCGAAATTGTCTCTAAAACTAGCACCAATGGTTATTAGTACCGGAGTTGGTTTTCAGGACAGAATAATCGGTATCAAGCGGCAATCTGTTGCTCCAGCTGACGAATTACTAAAACAACCTTGCCTTGAATTTGGATATCATGGGGCGGGAAGTAGCGCGGCTGCATCGTCGGATTCTCTGGCTGTAGTTTGATTTTACCCTTTTCATGATAAAATCGTTTTAGCGTAGCGCTCTCTTCGCTATTTACCCAGACTTGAACCAGATCACCATTATGGGCGATTTCTTGCTGGCGCAGTACTACGATATCACCATCGCTGATCATGGCATCAATCATGGAGTCGCCTCGGACTTGAAGCGCATAAATGCCCGTTTCATCTGGGACCAGATCCCGTGTCAATTCGATATAAGACTCGGGTTCAAAACCATCGTAAGGGTCCTGGTCAAAACTGGCCGCAGCGACTGCCAGTAACGGTATACGAACGGTTCTGCCCAAGTAGTAACCTCGTCCATCACTTGTACGGATCAACATAAGGGATCTGCTTCTACCACGTCTACGCTGGATAAATGCTTTGTCCTCAAGTGTATCCAAAAGCCGCGAGACGTGATCTTTCGAACTAAGCTGAAGTTCACGCCGAATCTCTTCATAACTGGGAATGTCTGCATCTTCACTCAGCCTTTCTTCAATGTAATCTAGCAATCTGCACTCAAGCTCATTCAGTTGTTTTGTCATCCTGTTGTCTCCTGTCTAGCAACGGTAATATCACTTTTTCAGAACGCATGTTCTGAACCATCATATCAAAGACTACCGGTAATGTCAAGCGTTTTTAGAACGCTTGTTCTCATTCCTGTACTTTTTGAAGTGCTTACCCTGGGAGGCAATGATGTTATTTATTCGAGCGACTTTAGGTTCTATCAGGCTTGTATTGGCGATGGTAGTACTCATCGGCTTGGTTCTCGTGATTCACACCTTACCGTATTCAAGGGGTGCTTCCAGTCCTATGGGGCTATCGAATTGGACTGGTCTCGGGGGTCCCAAGGGGGGGGCATCTCAGGCGCTCGCCATGAGTCCTGCATATGAGACAGATGGCCTGGTTCTAGCAGGTGGGGACGAGATTATGTGCGCGGCGCCTGGGCCGGTCGCGGTTTGCTCACGTCAAAGGATGGCGGATCAACATGGAGTGATCCCGCCGACCCCGCCAATGGCGCAGTCTTTGATATCTCCTTCTCGGAACATTGGAGCAACGATGGCCGGGCATTGGCTGGGATGTGGCAAGGTGTGTGGGCTACGACTGACAGCGGCGATAGTTGGTATGAAGTCAGTAGTTTCGAGTCTGGCGGGATCGGTATGATCTCTGCGGTCGCCATCAGCCCAGATTTTGCCTCCGATCAAACGTATCTCGCAGGTGGCTCTTATGGTGTTATCTTTCGCTCGATCAACGCCAGGGCAACGTGGTCCAATGTGGCTGACAGCAGTTCGCTACGTCGTGTAGTTTTTCATCCAGGTGATGGAACAATTGCACTGGCGGCAGCTGGCGACGGCCTGTGGCGCAGTACAGATGGCGCTGCTACTTGGAGTCACACGCTCAGCGATGAAGCCGTTCTGGATGTGGTCTTTCGCCCCTTGCACAACACTGTCTACGCTTCATTGGCAGCAGAGGTGATTCGTAGCACAGATGGCGGTGATTCATGGCACTCTTATAGTCCTGGACTTGCCGCCACGCACTTGGGGGCGCTGGGGGTGTCGGAAGATGGTGCAGGTCTCTTTGTGGCTAACGGGGCGATACCCTACCGCTATGATTTTGACCACAGCCTATGGGAGGCGCTACCAGCTATGCCCGATGGACAGAGTATTCTCCGTTTTGCGGTTTCCCCTGACTATGATGTTGATGCCACCCTTCTGGGGGGACAGTTAATGGTGTTTGGCCCAGTACAGATGGTGGGCAAAGTTTTGAGCGAAGTCAGGGATTCTATCCTCTTGGCGTGACGACCTTGGATTCGAGTGCTGGCTACAGCAGCCATGCGATCTATTTGCTGCTACTGAACTGGGGGTTTGGCGTCGTCGGGGTGGCATCTGGGAGCCTGCCAATGCCGGTCTCACCGGTGTAGTTGCCAGCAGTATCACAGATCTGTCTCTCAGTCCAGATTACACAACTGACGACACGCTGTTTGCAGCATGGGTGAGCGGTGTGAGCGTTGGATCTGAGCTATATAAATCAACGGATGGGGGGGAGACCTGGGACCCAAAACTGAGTGCAGCTCATATCGCACAGGTGCATGTTTCCCCTACGTTTGCAGGCGATGGCCTTGTTTATGCTGTCGCAGATAATCGCATCCAACAGTCGAGCGATGGTGGCGAGAGCTGGGCGGTGCAACCCTTCTGGGTAGGCGATCACGGCGCGCACCTGCTGGCGTTGTCTCCACATTTCTCGACTGACAGTATCCTTGTCGCTGCCGGCGACAATGTCTATATTTCAAATGATAGCGGCGCTACTTGGGCGCCTGCGTCCAGTCCTCCCCCGATCGATGAGTCCAGTTCTCCGCGTTGGACTGCAAAACGCTTGATCGCTGCACCAAGTGGCGGATCGAAAACAACCCTGTTCATGACGTTGTATCAGTTCGAACCTGATCCTCCTTATCATCGCCATGATCAAGTTTGGACCAGTGTAGATGGTGGGATGGCTTGGTCACAGATTGCGACTGCACCTGATCTGCCGGTTAACGATATCGCCGTGGGCGCGAATTATCCGCTCGTTCCCGATATCATTCTGGCGACTGCAGATGATGACTGCTTCGACGAAGATATCCTACCCTCTGATCTCTACCGTAGCGATGACAATGGTCAGTCCTGGCACAATCTAGGTGCTTTACCCAATAAATCGACGATGCGCACGTTGTTCGTCCATACCGGACAGGGGGATACTGTCCTGGTTGGCGCCAATGGCGCCTGGGAACTCTCGATAGGTCTTGCGCCGACTGCCACACCCGAACCTTGCATGGAGCTGCTTGCAAACCGAAGTTTTGAGCAAGATACGGGGGACTGGCAGATCCCAAACACAGCCTACTCTGCCCGCCGTACGACCGAGGAACAGTATCGCGGTTGGTGGTCGATGCTCAGTGGTATCGTTGATTCTGCAGAGAATAGGCGCAGTTACAGTGATTTCTATCACGAGGTAGATTTACCGATTGCAGACAGGTTGTCATTAACTCTGTAGCGGTGGCCCCTGGCAACGGGAGAGGGCAATGACGCGACCGCGGTTCTACAGGTCTCGCCAAGGTTCAAAGCAGTGCGCGAGGCTACAACACTGCCTGAATTTTATCGAGCGTTAGAAGTCTTAGACTCAGATTTACAATGCGGTATGGTCATCACCCAGCCCGGTAATCAAATCAAGTTCTTGTACGCAGGGCTAGAGAATGACCAGACCTGGATCGGCGATGGATTTGACCTGAGTTCGTATACGGGTCAGCGTGTAAGATTGCAATTCGGCACGTTCAACGATGGGGCGGATGAGTTCGCTGCCCAATATTTCGACCTCTTCAGCTTACATGCATGCGATGTAACGGCCACGCCCATACCAACACCAACACCGACCGCCACCATCACTCCGATCCTCAACCTGCGCTTGTGGTTCCCACTTATTCTTGTTGGGTATCAGATACCAACTCCAACGCCGACCGCCACCTTATCCCCCACGCCTACGCTTACGCCGACCGCGACGCACACCGCGACATCCACACCGCGACATCCACACCGACATCCACCCACACTCCCACAGCAACAGACCCCCCAACTGCTACAACGACGCTGACACCTACCCTCACACTGACATCGACCCTAACGCCCACACCAACTGCCACACCGCTGGCATATACATTTAGTGACACCTATCCCGTTTCCGTGTTGGCGCAACCTACTTCACCGGAGTCACTCTATGTGTTGGATACGCATGGCCGTGTACTGCGCTCGACAGATCAGGGCAATAATTGGCAAGATCTCGACATTCAGGGAGCGGTTTCCAAAACAGGGCAGACCTTCGGCGGTGACTTCACCACGCCCTACGCGCTCTGGCTTGGCGTGGCTGATGGACTGTACTTTAGCGGGGATGCTGGAAAGCAGTGGCAGCAGGTTAGCGGCGCAAATACCCATGGTGGGATAACGGTTGGTTTTAGCGATGCCGGCAACCTGTGGTCCGGAACTCATCTTGATAATTACAGCGGCGTGATTCGCAGCAGCGATGGTGGAGTAACATGGCAGACGGCGGGGCTGGGCATGGGCGATGATCAGACACTCGCCTATAGTGTGCTCATCGATCCGGCAGATCAGCAGACATTGTTTGCCCTTACGACTGATGATCAGGGCACGCCTACGATATGGCGAGGCCAACCACCTGGTCTATGGAGTACGATTAGCAGCCCAACAGAAGGACAGAACCCAGGCGCGCCATTCTTGGGCCTCGCCTGGCAGGGCAGCGAAGGGGAGCTGTGGGCTGGAGGGCTAGACGGCGCCTTATTATTCAGCGACAATCCCCAAGAATTGGTCGGGGTAGTACAACGGCAACAGGCTGCCAGTTTTGGCCCGGGTTACTCTCCTCAACCACTGGCCTGGGGCGCCGGACCCAACCTCTACATTTCACTCTACCGTATTAATCCCCCCGGCGGTGTCTTCCTGCGCAGCAATGATGGCGGTCTCTCCTGGATGGAATTGCCACTGCCCGCGCCATAAGACTGTCGCGACGAGGAGCAAGTCACTGCGGTTGCGACGCCCAAAACGTTTGGAAGCAAGCTAACCTTAAAAGCGTGTTGCGTATTCGTCGTTCGACGGGCTACGTGATAGGCTTGTGCCTATCATTGCATCAAACCCTAACGCGACAACCCAAGCCCTGTCTACTTGGAATTCGCAACTGAGGATGAGCATGTGTCGATGTTGTGCTCTTGGCATCGACAGATAGCCGTTTTTGCCAGTTCATATCACACCCATCTGGAGAATAGGTATGGCCGAGATTCACGACCAAGAAGATCACAGCGAAGAGGAAGACTTTAATCCCATTGGCACCGCCTGGGTTCTGGCTATATTCTTCTTAATGATCATAGTCTTTTGGGGCTATGCCTATATTGAGATGATTCTCGAAGCATAGGAAAGAGAGGAGGAGAGTCTATGCATGTTCATCGCTACGAAGCGGCCTGGATCAGGCTGACAATTGCCATGCTGGTCGTGTTTTTCTGTGCAGTCATGACTGCTGCAATCGCCGGTGGCATTCAATTGCCCTCACCCCAGGGATACGTAGATCCGAAAGATCTTTCGGGTACTGATTTCGATCCACCAGGATTGCGCCAACTTTCCACAGGGCACTACGAAGTCTATATGGTTGGTCAGATATGGCGATGGGAACCGAACGAAATTCGGATTCCAGAAGGTTCACATTTGACGATGTACCTCACGAGCCGGGATGTTCAACATGGGTTCAATGTTATAGGAACTAATATCAATGTCATGGTTATTCCCGGACAGGTTTCGCGCGTCGAACATCACTTCGAAAAGCCCGGCGAGTACTGGATGATCTGCCATGAGTATTGCGGTTTGAATCATCAGACAATGTCAGGAAGCATCATTGTCGAAGCCGCAGCAGAAGAAACGCAATAATCTTAATCATTATTTGGATACTCAGAGAAGAGAGGGACATATGAGTTCAAGCACCAAGCGTTTGTCACTCGCCTACATCTCGTTTGCCGCATTGGCGTTATTTATCGGCGCACTTTTTGGGCCTTTTCAAGCACTCGATCACGCCAAGATAGATCTTTACCCCTACCTGAAATTCACTGAGAGATTTGTAGCAAGCTATTATCAGGGGTTGAGCCTACATGGTGTCCTTAATGCACTGATCTGGACATTCTCGTTTAGTGCCGGCTTTTTGCTGTATGGCACATCGGTTGCCTTGAAAATCGACTATCCCAAAAAATGGATCGGTTGGCTGAGTTTTATTCTCATGTTTGTCGGGGTGGTATTGGCGGCCATCCCCATGCTGGCCAACAAAGCCTCCGTTCTCTATACGTTTTATCCGCCCCTTCAGGCGCACCCCCTGTTTTATATCGGGCTTGTGTTGGTGGTGATCAGCACCTGGCTTACAGGCATTGCCATTGCCAGCCTCGTCTTTGCCTGGAAAAAGCAGAATCCCGATAGCCGTACGCCCCTCACAGCCTATGCCTCCCTGGCAACCTATATCATGTGGTCGATCGCCTCTGCCGGTATCGCCGTTGAGGTATTGGTACTGATCATACCCTGGACGCTCGGGCTCGTCGATTTCATCGATCCGCAGCTCTCCCGCACGTTTTTCTGGTTCACAGGGCACCCACTGGTTTACTTCTGGCTATTGCCCGCTTACGTAGCCTGGTACACCTTACTGCCAAAACTCGCCGGTGGAAAGCTGTTCTCCGATCCTCTGGCTCGAGTTGTATTTATCCTCTTCATCGTTATGTCATCGCCGGTTGGGTTTCACCACCAATATACGGACCCTGGTGTGCCCACAGCTTGGAAAACATTGCACGCGATTTTCACTTTTAGCCTCTTCATTCCCTCCATGCTGACGGCATTTAATGTCATCGCTTCACTGGAAAATGCAGGCCGCAAGCGTGGTGGTAAGGGATTGTTTGGTTGGATACTGAAATTACCCTGGGGCGACCCCGCGGTAACGGCCATGTTGCTGGCCGGTATCAGCTTTATGTTCGGCGGTATCGGTGGCATAATCAATGCCTCCTACAACATCAATCTGGTCGTTCACAACACCGCCTTTATCCCAGGCCATTTCCATCTTACGGTGGGCGCTGCCGTGACCACGACCTTTATCGGTGTAACCTACTGGATGCTACCAAGGCTGACCGGCAAGAAATTGTGGGCGCCCAAGGTGGCAGTCGCTCAGGTCTGGATATACACGATAGGGCTCTTTATCTTCTCGCGAGGGATGCACTGGGCCGGCACCATGGGTTTCCCACGACGTGTGCCCATGTCTCAGGCCACCTACTGGCTTGAGTCCTGGGACTGGCCTTCCTACATGACAGCCTTTGGCGGCGTGGTTATGTGGATTGGCCTCATGCTCTATTTCCTGGTCTTCGTTGTAAGCTTGTTTGGCAAGCGCATCGAGGTGGAAGATTACGAAGACGTTTATGCCGTTGCGATATCACCGCCCGAACGATCTCCGGCGTACTTCGAAAACTGTAAGGTGTGGATCCTCGTCGCTATCGCTTTCTTGATTGTGGCCTATGTACCCTACCTCTTTAGTTACACCATGAATGCCGTGTCACCAGGGTTCGGATCGTATATCTGGGGCGGCTGATCCGGCACTGCAGCCAATCATCAAACAAAAAGATCATGGCTGTGATTGATCATGGCCCTGTATTTTTTTCTGTGTACCTGGGCCATTAGCCTGGTGAGCGCGTTAGCAAACGCATCATTTCAACCAGCACCTGCACCCCTCGCTTCCATTCAGCTAATGTGATATGTTCTTCGGGTGTGTGATCCAGGCTGCTATCACCAGGGCCATAGGCGACGATGGGGCATTGCCACACCGGGCCGACCACATTCATGTCTGAGGTACCCGTTTTAACCACAAATCCCGGGCGTGCGCCCTGGCTGCGGATGGCGGCTAGAAAGGCTCTTACCAGGGGCGTGTTCCGGCTCGACCTGTAAGCCGGTTCCCCACCATAAAAACTCAACACGCCACCATTATTGAGGGCGGCGAGTTCTTGTTGAAATGCATCGGGACCGAGTGTCGGTGGTAGCCGAAAACCCAGGGTCATCTCTGCCCTTTCTTCAAAACCGTCATCTTCTGAATGAAAGCGCCTGAGACTGGGCATGAGTTGGTCGAAGAGCCGATCTTTGCCCTGGTTCCACTCAGCAACCCATGCCTCTACGGCATTCCAATAATTCACAGCGATTTCGCAAGCGCCGATGTCGGGGCCGGCGCGATGGGAGAGTGTACGCGCAAAGGTGTAGTCAAGTAAGAGCCTGCCTTTGTAACCCAAGGTGAGGCGATTCCAGCGGCTGGGTTCGCCGATCACGGCCAAGGCAGGTGAAAAATCTCCCACAACTTGGCGAGCGCCTTTCGAGGTAGCGCTCTCCTCTTCGACAGCGCCAATTACAATAATCCGCCAGCCAGGTTGGGGGCCTAACTCCGCCGCCGCTGCTGCGAAAGCCGCCAAAGGACCTTTGGCATCAACGGCCCCACGGCCATAGAGTTTGCCCCCCCGAACTGCCAGAGGGATGTAGCCCGGTACCGTATCGATATGCCCTAATAACATCAAGTCTTGGGTAGGGTGCCCGGCCTCGTTCGCTCCGCCATCGAGTATGCCAACTGCATTACCCGCTTCATCAACATAAGCCTCGAAACCATGCGTCTGCATCCAACCTACGAGATAATCGACAGCTTCAGATTCTTCACGTGAAGGACTATAAATCTGCAAGAGTGAGGCCAAAGGCTCAGGGAGATTGGTTCTGGTTGTGAGATGTTCTGTCATGGCCGCTATAAGGGGGAATACGGTAGGATTGACCAGGGTCAACGATCAGGAATTCAAATCAATTCTAACGTGGGCAAGCATAACATATCGCACAGGTCCATACGCAATACTCACTACCGGACACTTTTTGAAATGTCATTCCTTCGGCTTCGCTCAGGACAGGTCTGAGCGGGTTCCAGAAGCCAACTCACGTAGCTACTCAATTGCTCGGGGGAACAAACCCGTCCACGTAGGTGGACGTTCGGCGGCACGCCCCAGAGTCCGAATTTATTCGGCGAGTGCCTGAGGCCATTCTAGCGAAGGCTTGTCCTGAGGCACTCGAAGGAATCTAGCGTTTCACGTAAGTAAGACCCTTCGCTGTTGTTCTGAACTGGTGTGAGTTACGTGTCTGACCCGCTCAGGGTGACACAATAGGAATGTGTCTGGTAGCAAAACGCAATATAGGATCACTCGGCAAAATGAGTACGATGTGCGTTATTTGTCCAGGTGGGGTCTATTCGACTTTTGTCTCGTGTAACCCGGTATACAGGTTTTCCGGGTTACAAAAAGGGAAAGTCAAACACCCTCATTGTTTTGTCTCAACACCGCTCCATGCTATGCTCTAGCCATGAACTCACAACAGACAACCGAATTCGATGCGGGTTGGACGATCCAATTGGCCAAAGAGGCGGGGGAGATTGCCCTAAAACACTTTCGGCGTACGATTGCTATGCGCAAAGCCGACAATACCATCGTCACCGAAGCCGATCATGAGATAGAACGGTATCTGACAGGGGCGTTGCGTGCGCGTTATCCCACAGATGGTATCTTGGGTGAAGAGGGTACTAGCCATCAGCGCCAGGCGCCCCGACAGTGGGTGCTGGATCCCATCGATGGCACCAGTGTGTTTTCCTTTGGCTTGCCCATCTGGAGCATTTGCATTGGCCTTATGTTCAGAAACGAACCTGTGGCCGGGATCGTGTATCTCCCCGCCACGAATGATTGCTTTGTGGCTGATGTAGCAGGGCCGGCCTTGCTAAACGGCGAACCCATCTACACCGCTGCCGAAGCGCCCTTGAATTCTGAAAGCATTTTATTCGGTGCGGCCGATGCCCACCGTCTCTGGCAGATTAAATTCCCCGGCAAGGTTCGGGCTTTCGGTTCATGCGCCGCCCATCTCTGCTATGTAGCGCGTGGCAGCGCTGTTGCGGCGCTCAACACAAACACCGCCTTGTGGGATATCGCCGCGGCTTTGCCGATTCTGAAAAGAGCCGGCGGTGAATGCATTCTGCTAGATGGTTCACCCGTTCTGATAGAGACGCTGTTGGATGGCTCGAAATTGCCCTTGCCTATTTTAGCGGCGCCCCCTTATTATCTCGACGTCGTTCGCACACACGCTCGATTCCTAGGCGGCGGCAAGCCCCGACCTGCTTGATATGAAGTTGCTGATTCTTACGCCTCAATTTCCCTTTCCTCCACATCAGGGCACGACACTGCGCAACTACAATCTTATCAAAGGGTTGGCAGAAAAGCACACCTTAGATCTGTTCAGCATGTTGGCGCCGGGGGATGATCCAAGGCAAGAAGCGATTGTCGATATCGTACGATATGTGGTGACGTCGCTACAACCTCAACGAACGAGCGGACGGCGACTGCGCGATCTGTTTACGACCTCACGACCCGACATGGCCTTACGTTTGTGGGATGAGGGGGCGTTCAAGCGGCTGCAACAACACATCAAAGCACATCCGCCCGATCTGATTCAGATCGAGGGCATCGAGATGGCGCCCTACCTGCTGGCGCTGGCCCAAACCGCCGGTGATCTCCCCCTAACCATTTACGATGCCCACAATGCCGAAACGATCCTGCAGCAGCGCGCCTTTCAGGCAGATCTTCGCCGCCCCAGTCGCTGGATCGGCGCCGGCTATTCTGCCATCCAGACCAGCAAACTGCGACGCTACGAGCGACAGATCTTGCAACTGGCCGATGGTATAGCCGCGGTGAGCGAGGCCGATGCGGAGGTGTTGCGCACCCTGGCTCCCGGCTGTGTTCCCTACGTGATCACCAATGGCATCGATCCTCATGCGTATGATCCAGAAATCGCCTACGCGAACCCCTACAAACATGCGGGAGTAAATCTGGTCTTCACCGGCAAAATGGATTTTCGTCCCAACGTCGATGGGGTCATCTGGTTTGCCGAGCGCGTTCTGCCGCCGTTGCATGCTACTAACCTCAGTCCTCATTTTTGGATTGTGGGACGCAACCCGCACGCGCGCCTGCAATCCCTCCGCTCTCGGCCCGATATCACCATCACCGGCGCGGTGCCCGACATTCAGCCCTACATCGCCCATGCCGATCTCTATGTGGTGCCATTGTTGGCGGGCGGCGGCACCCGTCTCAAGATCCTGGAGTCGTTGGTCATGGCCAAACCGGTTGTCTCCACACGTTTGGGCGCGGATGGCTTCCCCGTGACTGACGGCGAACAACTAGCTCTGGCAGACACCCCCACCGATTTCATACAGCGCTGCATCGCTCTTCTGCAACAACCGCAGGAGGCCGCCGCCATGGGTAGGCGAGGCCGGACCTTCGTCGTTGACAGTTACAGTTGGGACAAGATCGTGCCGGAGATGAACCGCCTTTATCATCGCAGCAAACGCTGGGGTGAAAAATAGGCGGTAGAGTGAGCGGTGATACAAATTGCTGGGCGCTATTTCTTGAATCCTCTATTTTCTAAAAGGCACTCGATAAGGGTGACTTTTTAGAACGTATGTTAGAATCAAACTAACATACGGAGGCATAAGTAGCAATGAGACAATTAGCGTTATTTGGACCAGACAGCAAATATGATGTGGCATCTCCTGCGCGGTCTTCTTTTTCGCATGAAAATGTATGTCAGGAAGATGCCCGGCTAGCATTGGAGCAAAAATACGAAGATATTTTATTCGTTGACAATCGGTTCAACCGGAAAATTGTAAGCTACCAGGCAAATAAGGGCGAAATTGTTCACGGATGGATAAAGTATAGAGAAGGATTCTCGGCTAATTTGGTTGAAATTCTAATGAATGAATTTCAAATTCAATCAGGCGAAACCGTTCTAGATCCATTTTCCGGTTCATCTACCGTTCTGCTTGTAGCAAAAACAAAGGGCTTAAATGCAGTTGGTATAGAACTTCTCCCTGTTTGTCATTTGGGTAGGACTACACTTGAACTGGGTCAGCGAAAATAACTCTGTTTGAAAGCAATCAGCTCATAGAAACCCTTTAGTTGAGGCTCATAATTAGCCTGAAACCCAGGTGTTTTCTGAGCGACATGCTGAAAATCGTCGTAAAAA
>JAAENG010000625.1 GCA_024224665.1 Chloroflexota bacterium
ATCCCACTTGTGAGAGTTGTTCAGCGAAGCGTGTGGCCGTGCCAAAGCTGGCCATGACAGCATCCACGCCGCCGGCGATAATCTGTTGTAGGGTTTGTTCCATGCCTTCGATGCCTGAATCAGGTCCGGTGATCATGCCATGTTCGGTGGCGCAGATCAGAGCGTGGCCGTCAGGTTGGAAGATGTGGTTGGTGCGGCGTGTGTTCATGGTGAATTGGGAATTGGAGATTGGTGATCGAGGTGGATTCGAGATTGGCGATTTTGGGTTGAAGCGTGAAACGTGATGCGTGAAGCCGTGAAGATTAGAGTTGATTTGATGGGTTGGGTGGTGTTGAAACGAGTTGTCGGTAGCGATGGAATGCTTGGCCGTAGGTGTTGGCAAGATCGAGGTTGGGTTCGAGGCGGTGGACGGGGGGTTGTAGCTGCTGGATGCTTCGTTCCAGACTGGAGAAGGCGCCGACACCCCAGCCTACCAGGGCGGCAGCACCCAGAGCAGCCCAGCTTGGATAGTCGGCCAGCACGATGGGCACTCCACTTACATCTGCCAGGATTTGGGGCCAGACCGGGCTATTTACGGCCCCACCGGCGATCCATAGCTCCTCCACCGGCATGTCCGCCGACCTTAAGTTTTCAACCGCCCAGCGCACTTCAAAGGCCGCGCTTTCGAGTATGGCCCGGCTCATATCGGTGCGAGTGTGAGCCAACGTCAGGCCGTTAAAACTTCCGTGAGGCTCACCTACGATCTGTGATGGTCCGCCCAACGGCACAAACAACAGACCATGACTTCTGGGTGTACTTTCCAACAAGGCTGCGTCGAACAGATTGAATAAACGCTTGCGGTCGAGTTGGTCATCGAGGTCGGGAGATTGCCAGCCCTGGTCGAGCCACCACTCCACCGTGGCGCCATACCCGCCCAGATATTGTGAAGGCGTCCACCGTTGCGGCGCTGCATGGAAATTCAGATCCATGCGCTGGGGAATTGCGTCAAGGTCTGGCCACTCGCTGACAGCGGTGATCACCCAGGCCGTTCCTGTCGAAAGCATGACACCGCCCGGATCGATCATGCCCATGCCCAAACAGGCGCAG
Source organism: Chloroflexota bacterium (assembly GCA_024224665.1). GTDB lineage: Bacteria > Chloroflexota > Anaerolineae > J102 > J102 > PIVW01. The sequence continues at coordinate 1,087 of JAAENG010000625.1, forward strand.
CATTGGTCGTGACCGCCGGCGATGACGGGCGTTCCCCCTGGCAGTCCGGTCAACTCGGCGATGGCGGCAGTCGTCTCTCCCACTTTTCGCCCGGCCCAACCCAACTCTGATTGATAGTGCGGTTCGACCCCGACCAGATCACAGAGTTCCTGGCTCCACTCGCCCGTGCGCAGATCCACCAACAGCATCTCTGCACCTGCCGATAAGTCAGTGGCGAACTCGCCCGTAAGCTTGTGGATACAAAAATCGGGCGGGCCCAGGTAACGTCTGGCTTGAGCGTGGATGTCGGGGCGATTCTGCTGTAGCCAGGCGATGCTGGGTAAGGGCAGGCCCGGAAATGGCCGCCAGCCGCTCAGTTCACGGATTCGCTCCACGGCGCCATCTGCCTGCCAACCTGCCACGATATCCTGGCTACGGCCATCCAGCCAGGTGATCATAGGATACACTGCATCTCCCGATTTATTACAGGGTATGATAGAACCGGCCTGCGCGGCCAACGCCAACCCCAAGATGCGGTAACCTGGCGCACGCTGCACGATCTCGGCCAAGGTTTCGATCAAGGCTGCGTAAACCGCCTCGACATCTTGTTCCACCCAGCCGGGTTGAGGCGTCAGCAGGGGATAGGGCTGGCTGGCAGTTGCCAGTTCTCGCCCATCGAGATCGAAGAGGACGGCTTTGGTGGAGTTGGTGCCGATATCAAGGCCGAGTAGGGCGTCGGGCATGGTAGGTTGAACAATTCACCTGGAAGGGGTGCCGTATGAGCTGAGAGATTCAGTAGATCCAAAATGTGACATCAGGAGGGTTATGCGAGTGGAAAAATGGCCTGTGTCCGGGTATAGGCCTTGGCTTCAGTAGTCGATGGCGAGAATTCAAGGCCAATTTCGCCATCGTAACCCAGCTCGCGTAACTTGTTGCGGATGGTGGCGAAATTAATCTCGCCTGTACCCGGTTCGTGGCGGGTGGGGACATCACCGATGTGCACGGCAGAGATGAGATCGTAGTATGTCTCGAGTGACCAGAGCAGTTCGCCGGAGCCACGTTGCTGATGGTAGGTGTCGAAAGTCAGGCGGAACTGCGGATGATCCATACGCCGCACCCAGTCAGCAGCTAAACGGGGATTATCCACCAAAATCTTGCCTATAAAATGAAATCGATTCAAACACTCGACGCGTATCTCGACCTTCGTCTGTTCCACCAACCTGAGGATTCGCTGCGTCTGTGCCAACAGATTTGCGTATTGCTCCCCTTCGCTGAAATTACCCGAAAGTCGGCGCACATACTCGACACCACCTTGCGGTTCGATCTGGTTAGAAAAGATGTATAGCACGGGGATGCCATGGCGTGCGGCCATTTCCAGGCTCTCCGCCCATGACCGATACGTCTTCTCATTATCGCCGGGATCAGCTAACGATCCCATGTCCCCGTCGAATGTCGAGTAGAGTCTGGCGTCGCAACGCCGGCACTCGCTCACAAGATCGGCGATAGACACCTGCCGCCAGAAAAAGCAGTTGAGGTGGCGGATGCCCAACTCAGTGAAAGGCCTGACGCGTTCGATGAGCGGGCGGTCATTGAACCAGAAATCGAGATAGCCTGTGTAGTGCATTGGTCGGAGGTCGGAGGTCAGATGTGCTTTTGTAGATCGAACGAGTACATGATCACGTCTTCAGGGGTTGAGCAACCCTTTGCGGATTCGTAGAGCCGCATAGCTATGGTGTTGGAGCGATGAGTGAGAATCCAGACCTCTCCGATACCGAACTCGCGTCCGTAGTCGAGCATTCTGGCTAGCAGGCGCTTACCGATCCCTTGGTTCTGGTAATTCGTTAAGGGCATACATTGTTGTTGCACGAAACTCGTCTCTTCACATTCCGTCTCTAAATCCTCTGTCACAGACATTTCTTTTTTCGAAAGGAATGCTTAATCGGCCAGAAAACACGCAATACGCAATACGTCAAGACATGATCATCCCGCCATCGACTTCGATGGCCTGGCCGGTGAGATAGCGCGAATCTTCGGATGCAAGAAAAGCGACGACGCCTGCGATCTCCCAGGGTTCGGCCATACGGTTCATGGGGCATTCGCTGGCGCGCAGTTGCAACCATTCTTCAGCCGTGAGACCGTCTTGCGCACCGACTACACCGGCGACATTGCGAACCATGTCGGTCAGTGTGTTGCCGGGGCAGATGGCGTTGCAGGTAGCGCCGTAAGCCGCCAGCTCCATCGCCACCGAGCGGGTGAGGCCGATGACACCACTTTTGGAGGCTGAGTATTCGGCGGAAGCGGGCCAACTGGTTTTTCCGGCCATGGATGAGATGTTGATAATGCTGCCACTGCCCTGCTCCATGAGTACAGGCGCGACGGCCTGGTTGGAGAGAAAAACACCTGTGAGATTGATGTCGATCAGGCGTTGCCACTGTTGCAGGGGCACTTCGGCCAGGGGGCTGCCGCTGTAGATGCCTGCCGAGGCCACTAAAACATCGATCCGGCCCCAGGCATCCATCGCGGCCCTAACCGCCAATCGCAAATCCTCAGGCTTGGTGACATCGCACTTAATCGCCAGCGCCTCCACATCGTAACCTCGACATATCTCGACGGTTTCTTCATTGCCGGCGGCGTCAAAATCAAGACAAGCGATGTTTGCACCTTCCTCGGCAAAACGTTCGGCGCAGGCCCGGCCAATACCGCTGGCGGCGCCGGTGATGATAGTGACTTGGTTGGTGAAGCGTTTGGGTTTCA
>JAAENG010000626.1 GCA_024224665.1 Chloroflexota bacterium
AGTCATAGGACTGTTCGAGTACGGCATCTCGGGTGTATCGTCGGACATCAAAATCTCCATCGGTCACGATGATGCGTCCATCATCCCAGACAATCATCCCGGTACGATCGCCGGAGATAATACGAGTGGCGTTCTGACCATCCTCACCCATCCTCCAAACACCACCGTACTGCGTACTGTTATCAGCTCCAAATGAAGCTGCAACCAAGATATCACCATCTCCCTGGAAGCCAATATCATTGATGTAGTCAGCATATTGGCTGCCATTAGTAGACAAGGTGGCGCGTCCCTCGACACCAAAGGAGGTATCGACACTGCCGTTGGCAAGATAACGATAGACGGATCGGTAACCCGCTAAAAGAATCCGACCCTGGGCATCTTGAGCCAAGAATGATCGGTAGTTGGTGTTGGAATAATTAAGGGCGGTCTTAACGAGCCCCCCGGACCCAAAGGTCGCATCTAAACTGAGATCCGAGTTAAACCGAAGCATCGCCAGATAACCATCGACATTGGCTCCCGCCAAAATCTTGCCATTAGGCAAAAGCTCCATGTTCCAAATACGATCGTAATCGTGCCGATTCCCCGAGGTGTTACCGGCATCAAGAATCCGCACCCCATCCTGGTCGAACGATTCATCCAGCAGACCCGGGAAGGTCTTCCAGGCAGGTGGGGGATCAAAGAAATCATCGGGCGTCTTGACCTCGATGGCGATCGTATCAACATCCTCTTGGGGGCCGCCGTCACCGACGTTCCCCAAGTCGTTGGTCGTGATGGTGATCTGGCCCGCCTCGCCAGAGTAACCTGGGTTGGGGACAAAGGCCGTCCATGACAATGCCGTGTTGATATCATCGATCTTGCCACGGACCTTGACTACCGTATCATCCAGACCATCGCCAATCAGATACGTCAGACCACTGGCCACCAAGTTACGGTTGACCAAGGTCACCAGACCGTTGGTCGCCTCCAACTGCATCTCGACTTCCAGATTACCCGCGTCCGGATCACTGATCGAAATCCGGTTGCCGCGATACTCGGTAAAGGCCAAGGGCGTTTCGACCAATGTCTCTTGAGAGCTGGGGATCTGGTTTAGGGGAGCCTGGTTACCGGGGGCATTATCTTGGTTCGTATCGCCTTGCAATCTTGCCAGGGCGATGGCTCCCTGTTCGGTTCTTCCGGCGACCATGATCTTGCCGTTGGGCAGGTGGAGGATGGCGTATCCATAATCGGAAACGTTGTTGCCGACGGCAAACGTCGAGGTGGCGTCGTTGTACCCGGTGAAGAAGTTCGTGTCGGGAACACCGTCGTAAGAGAGTCGGGCAACGGCAACGTCCCAACCATCTTCGGAACCGGCATAGGCAGAACCGACGATCAGGATCTTGCCATCCTGTTGCAGGGTCGCTCGGTAACCTTGGTCATCGCCTTCCAGTACTGGCAGCAGTGTTCTTCCGCTCTGACCAAAGGTCGTATCCAGTGCTCCGCTGGCCAGATGCCGGGTGACGGAGATATCTTGGCCATCGCCTGTGTCGTATCCGACAATCAGGAACCGATTATCTGGCAGCTTGAGGATCGACTTACTGGTTCCGTGGTTAAAGTCATAGGACTGTTCGAGTACGGCATCGCGGGTGTATCGTCGGACATCAAAATCTCCGTCGGTCACGATGATGCGTCCATCGTCCCAGACAATCATCCCGGTACGATCGCCGGAGATAATCCGAGTGGGAT
>JAAENG010000627.1 GCA_024224665.1 Chloroflexota bacterium
AAATAAACGGCAGGATTTAGGTCGACAAGGTGGGCGCTGAAAAGCGCTACCCAATCTTGACTGGCCTATCCCTTTGCCTACCCATAAAGGAGTATACGTGGCTATATGCAGTCTTGTAGTGCAGGCGGAGCCCAGTAATCTGGAGGCCGTCACCCATTCGCTTCAGTCCATCAAGGGCGTAGAAATCCACGCAAAGAACGAGTACGGAAAGATCGTGGTCAGCATTGACCATCCCAGCCGGGAACATTGCGGCAACGCAATGGCTGACATTACCCACATCACGGGCGTGATGAGTTCCTCTCTGGTATTCGAATACCAGGAAGACCTCGAACCCGAGTCAATCCAATAACTACAATCCAAATCTATACAGATCCCACATCAAAGGGGGAATTCAGAAAATGAAACTGACAAGACGTGATTTTATGAAGAATCACGCGGTGGCAGCAGCCGCCGCAACCGCAGGCATCAGTCTGCCGGTATCTCAACTGGCCCATGCGAAGGGCGACGACGATGAAGACGATATACGCTGGGACAAGATCCCCTGCCGGTTCTGCGGTACCGGTTGCAGCGTACTGGCCGGCACACGTGGCGGACGCATCGTGGCAACCCAGGGTGATCCCGACTCCGAGGTCAACAAGGGCCTGAACTGCATAAAGGGCTACTTCCTGTCGAAGATTATGTACGGCAGCGATCGCCTGCAGACACCACTGCTGCGTAAAAAGAACGGCAAGTTCGACAAGGATGGCGAATTCGAACAGGTTTCCTGGGATGAAGCATTCGACGTCATGGCCGAGAAATGGAAGGCCGCACTGAAAGAGAAGGGACCTTCCGGCGTTGGCATGTTCGGTTCAGGACAGTGGGCCATCTGGGACGGTTACGCCGCTGCCAAGTTCATGAAGGCCGGCCTGCGCTCCAATAATATCGACCCCAATGCCCGTCACTGCATGGCCTCGGCTGTTGGCGCCTTCATGCGCGCCTTCGGTATCGATGAGCCGATGGGCAGTTATGACGACCTTGAGCATGCTGATGCCTTCGTTCTGTGGGGTGCCAACATGGCAGAGATGCATCCCATCCTGTGGTCACGCCTGGTCGACACCCGACTGACCCGCGAGGGTTCAGAGGTGCACGTTCTGTCGACTTACACCCACCGCAGTTTCGAACTGGCCGACAACGGCATGATCTTCGAGCCGCAGACTGATCTGATGATTGCCAATTACATTGCCAATTACATCATCCAGAACAAGGCCTACGACAAAAAGTTCCTCGACGATCACGTCAACATAAAAAAGACCGCGACCGATATCGGCTATGGCCTGCGGCCGAATCATCCGTTACAGAAGGCGGCAAAGAATCCCGGCAAGGGCAAGCTGTCGGGGATGACCTTCGACGAATACGCCAAGGCGGTCTCCAAGTACACCCTGGCGTACACCTCGAAGCACTCCAAGGTGCCGGCGGAAAAGCTGGAGCGCCTGGCCAAGCTGTACGCCGATCCGAAGAAAAAGATCATGTCGCTGTGGACCATGGGCATGAACCAGCACACCCGTGGTGTGTGGATGAACGGCCTGGTTTACAACATCCACCTGTTGACCGGCAAGATCGCGGAGCCAGGCAACAGCCCGTTCTCCCTGACTGGTCAGCCATCCGCCTGCGGTACCGCACGT
>JAAENG010000628.1 GCA_024224665.1 Chloroflexota bacterium
AGCCAGCGTCAGGGGCATTTATCAGTGGCACAGGAGCGGGTCTTGAAAGCTCATTTCGGCGACCATCCTGCACGCAGTGTCGATGATGTCTGTGCTTATGTCCTGGCAGAATATGGTCTGAGTTACAGCCCTTCGGGCGCGGCCAAGCTAATGTGCCGTCTAGGGTTCGAGTACAAGAAACCCAAGTCTTTGCCAGAACAGGCCGACGAAGCCATGCAAGCAGCCTTTATCGCCCGATATGAGGCACTGATGACAGGGCTTGGGGCGGATGAGATGGTTGTTTTCTCGGATGCTGTGCATCCGGAATATCAAAGCCGCCCGGCCCATGGCTGGTTTCTCAAGGGGCAAAAGACTGCGGTAAAGGCAACTTCAGGGCGCAAGCGGTTGAACATTCAGGGTGCGCTTGATCTTGAGACCTTTCAGTTCACCTTTGTGGAAAGCGAGAAAATCAATGCCCGGACAACGCGCCAGATGCTGGAAAAGCTGGAGTGCAAAAACCCAACCATGACGGCAATCCACGTCTTTCTCGACAATGCCCGCTATCATCATGCCAAAGTCTTGCAGCCTTGGCTGGAGAAATCAGAACGCCGGGTGAGGCTACACTTCCTGCCGCCATACGCGCCGCATCTAAATCCGATAGAACGCCTTTGGGGCGTTATGCACAAATGGGTGACACACAATCGGCACTACGCCATGTTCAACCAGTTTACCGATACCATTCTGGGTTTTGTTCAGCGACAATAACCTTGGCCGGTAGCGACAACCACCTTGGCCGGTGGAATTGAACGGAGGACGGGCTTGCCCGTCTGGAAGTCAGGTTCACCGGCCAAGGTTTCACTTTCTGGTTGGATAGGGACTGCTGTGGGCGGGTAATCTTAAGCTTCTACGTTTCAAACGGAGCTACAGATTGTCCTTCAAACCCTTAACCGACCAGCAAATGAGGCTGTATATGACCGATAGAAATACCCATAGCCAACGAACCGCGGCAGCCCGCGCCGGGTTCAGTGAACGTAGCGCACGGCGTTTTGACGCTGACCCTATCTTACCATCCCAAAGAAGACCTAACCGGGGGCGAACCGTCACCGATCCCTTGGAGGGGGTCTGGGACGACCTCATCCTACCTGTCCTTGACCGAGACGCCTCGGTGCAAGCCATTACCCTGTTGAGATATTTACAGGCTCATCATCCAGCACGTTTTCCCGATGATCGCGTTAAACGCACGTTGGAGCGTCGTGTCCGTGCATGGCGCGCCATACACGGCCCCCAAAAGGACATTATTTTCCGCCAAACTCCGGAACCTGGCTACATGTGCCAATCCGACTTCACGGATGCTACAAAGCTCGCCATCACCATTGATGGAGCAGCTTTTACCCATCGGTTGTATCATTTTGTCTTGGTCTACAGTCGATGGGAGCATGTCGGGGTTGTGCTGGGCGGTGAGAGCTTCACGGCGCTGGCTGAGAACCTGCAAAACGCACTTTGGTCATTGGGTGGGGTGCCGCAAAATTGCCGTACCGACAGCCTGTCGGCAGCCTTTCGCAATCTCACCAAAGCTGAATCTGAGGACATCACCAAGCGCTATGAGGCCTTCACCGAGTATTACGGCATGCAGGCAAGCCGCAATAACCGGGGTGAGGCCCATGAGAACGGTGCCGTGGAATCTCACAATGGTCACCTCAAGGTTGCCATTCAACAAGCCCTTATCTTGCGGGGAAGTTGTGACTTTAAAACAGTTGCTGCCTATCGCCAATTTGTTGACGAATTGGTTGCCCGCAGGAACAAGCGTCGGGGCGAGGCTTTTAAAGTGGAACTGGCACAGCTCAATCCCCTCCCACCAAGGCGTACAACCGATTTCACCGAAGTTGTGACGCCCGTTACCAGAACGGGCGGGTTTCTCGTGCATCAGGTCTTTTATAGTGCGCCTTCCCGCCTTATTGGGCAGCGATTACGCGTCCATGTCTATGATGATCGCATAGAGGCCTATCTGGGAAGCACCCATGTGGTCAGCCATCCACGCAAGCGCTGTCGCAAAGATGGGGTGCGTGTCCACGAGATCAATTATCACCATGTTATACAGGCCCTGAAGCGTAAACCACAGGCGTTTGCCAACTCCGTTTACCGCGACAGCCTATTCCCCAGATCTGAATATGCTCAAACATGGGTTCTCCTACAGGACGCCTTGTCACGGCGAGAAGCTTGCCGTCAAATGGTCGATCTATTGTTCCTGGCCCATGAAGAGGCGGTCGAAGTTGAGCTGGCTAATCTCATGACCCAGGACATAAAAGAGGGGCGGCTTCCTGATGCTAAAAGGCTCAAAGCCCTGCTCAGGCCCAAGGGGCAGAGTTTACCAAAAGACATCGCCGTAGCACAGCCCGCGCTGTCGTGCTTTGACGCTTTACTGGGAGCAAGCGCATGACAGCCCATGATGTTGATATCCACAAATTACCCGGAATGCTAACGGCATTGCGGTTGCCTAGCTTCCACAGGCTCTGGCGCGATGTCGCCGCTACGGCAGATAAGGAAGGCTGGCCAGCGGCGCGCTTTCTGGCCGTATTGTCCGAGTTCGAGCTGGCGCAAAGAGAGACACGACGCATCCAGCGGAATCTTAACACGTCAAAGCTGCTGAGTGGCAAAACTCTTGCTACATTTAGCTTTGAGGCACTGCCTAGCCTTCCCAAAGCTCACATAGAAGCGCTAGCGGCTGGGGATTGGATCGATCGAGGGGGAAATCTCGTTGCCATCGGTAATTCGGGCACCGGTAAAACCCATGTCATGTGCGCCATAGGCCACGCCTTGGTTGAGACCGGGTATCGCGTCTTTTACACCCGTACTGGTGATCTCGTGCAAAAACTACAGGTTGCCAGACGCGATCTGCTCCTCGAAAATGCCCTGGCTAAGTTGGACAAATTTGATCTGATCATTCTGGATGATATCACCTACGCACACAAGGATCAGGCCGAAACCAGCGTGCTCTTTGAACTCATTGCGCGACGATACGAGTACAAAAGCATCGCAATCGCCGCCAACCAGCCCTTCAGCGCTTGGGATCAAATATTTCCAGACAAGGCAATGACCATCGCTGCAATTGATCGCCTCGTACATCATGCGACGATTCTGGAGATGAACGCCGAAAGCTTTCGTAGACGGGCAGCAAGCGACAACCAAAAAGCACAGGCCGCCGCAATAGCGGCAGCCTTAGGCCGAAGTAATCAAACAAAGGAGGAGACCGATGTCCAGGCTATAATTCCAGACTAATACGCTCCCACAGCAGCCCTAAAACCGGCCAAAGTGGTTGACGCTACCGGACAAGGTGGTTGACGCTCTACAGTCCTGTTTGCGTGATGCTCGGGAATATCTCCTGAGGCTCACAGAGCAAACCGGCTGACTATATCCCGCAGTTCAGAAATCTCTTTGCGCAGCTGATCAACCTCACGCGCTTTGCTACGACCATCGACGCGAATGCGATGCTCTCTGATCCATTCCCAAAAGAACCCGATCAGAAGCCCAGCGCCAAC